>NZ_JAZGQL010000042.1:0-100252 GCF_036421995.1 Plantactinospora veratri | reverse complement strand
CCACCAGCAAACACAGCTAACCCCACCCCGCAGTTGACCGTAATCATCGTCGTCCGACAGTTGGCGTGCCTGCCGGTAGGACCCGGCAGGCACCCCTGTACGACCCTGTACCGCTCGGAAAGTCGGTCAGAGCTACGCCTGTGCCGTTCGAAAACCCGGTTCTGGCTACGCTGCTTGCGAGTATTCGCTGATCATACCGTGGATGATCTTCCGTCGGCGTACCCGGATCGTGGTCAGGTCGGCCACCGGTGGAGGGGGTGCGTCGCGGTTCGGAGGGCGTTGCGACCGGCCTTGATGGGGCCGATGTTCGTGTAGTGCCTGACGTACTCCTCCAACACGACATGCAGGTGCCGCGGGTTGTAGATAAGCATCCGGTCCAGGCACTCCCGGCGTACCGTGCGTACCCACCGTTCGGCGTGGGCGTTGGCGTTGGGCGCGTCGGGCGGGCTACGCAGGACTTCGATCCCTTCAGTAGTGAACACATGGTCGAACGCGGCGGTGTACTTGCTGTCGCGGTCCCGGATCAGGAACCTGAACCGGCCCACCCGCTCCCCGAGATCCATCATGAGGTTGCGGGCCTGCTGGGCCACCCACGCCCCGGTCGGGTTCGTGGTCGCGCCGAGGATGCGGACCCGCCGGGTGGCGATCTCGATCAGGAACAGCACGTAGACGCGGGTCAGGCCGATCGTGTCGACGTGCAGGAAGTCGCAGGCCAGGATCCCTTTGGCCTGGGCGGTGAGGAACTGAGTCCAGGTCGGCCCGCTGCGGCGCGGTGCCGGATCCAGCCCGGCCTGAGTGAGGATCTTCCATACGGTGCTGGCCGCGATTCGGTAGCCGAGGCCGATCAGCTCGCCCTGGATCCGCCGGCAGCCCCAGGCCGGGTTCTCCTGCACCAGCCGCAGCACAAGTGTTCGCAACTCTGCTCGAGTTGATGGGCGCCCCGGCTGTCTCGGGTACGTCCATTGACGGGCGACCAGGTTGCGGTGCCACCGCAGCAGCGTAGCCGGCGTGACGAAGAAACTCGCCCACCGCGGGCGGGGCAGCAGCCGCGACAACGCCGACAACACCGCCCGGTCCCCCGGTTCAAGATCCGGACGGCTGACCTGCCTGCGCAGGACCGCGACCTGGTGACGCAGCACGAGGATCTCGACTTCTTTCGACCCCTCGCCACGCAGACCGAGCACGATCAACCGCATGATCTGGCACAGGAACAGATACCCACACGAGAGGATCACGGTCGCCAGCCTGGCCATCAACCCCACACCCGGCGTCGCACAAACCCGCACGTCAAGACCCCGCGACCGAGTTTTCGAACGGTACAGAAACGGCCCGTTGCCGAAGATCCGATAACGAGCCGTTTGACCTGCTTATATAGCTGGTGGGCGATACTGGGTTTGAACCAGTGACCTCTTCCGTGTCAACTTTGCCCGGGACAACGCGCTGACCTGCCGGAGTACCGTTTCGGCAGGTCAGCGCTTGGTACCTCGCGTCCGTTGGTGGCCATTCGGCACCCTTGGCGTCCGTTGAACGCACCCATCCATTGGGCCTACGCCGACACCGTCTGGGGAGCGCCCGGGACCGGCATCGGCCAGTTCGGCGGTAATAATCGTCCCGCGCTCCCCCGCAATCGTCCGACACGCCAGGCGTAACCAAGTCGCTGCAACGTAGATCCGCCACCCGCTGCGGCTCTTCTGGACGCCCTGCTCGCCGTGGCCGGACTGGTCCTCGACGCCGGCATCGCTCTCACCGAGATGGTCCGCGCCCTCGATGTGACTGCGGCCAGGGCCGGCGCACAGGACTCGACCTGAACCAGTACCGCATCATGCGTCTGCACGCGCGAGCGAGCCCGATCTCCCAGGCCATCGCGGCATGACCACCATTGGCCCTGCTCATCACCGTCGAGCTGGTCACCCGCGTACCCGTTCACCGGCGCTCACTCGGCATCATCCGAGTCGTCGCCGCCTTGGCTATCGCAGCCACGTCGTCGCGGTAGGTCGTCCTCCTCGTCGAGGACATCCTTCAAGTTGCCCGCTACATCGACAGCCACCATTTCTCAGCTGGCATAATCGGAAGTGAGGTGGCAAGTGACTGACTTCGAAATCATGATCGACAGCGGTGGGGACGTCGAGCGAGAGCGTCTGGCAGCAGACCTGCACGCCTTCCTCGCCAGCGAGATCCCGACGGCGACGCTCATCCGTCGTCGCCGGGATTCTCTTCGGCAGGACTTCGGCTCGATCGTCGGGATCGTCCTCGGCTCCGCCGCGGCCGCCGAGATGATCCGGACCTTGACGAGCTGGTTGCTGCGACGCACCGAACGCGAGCGGGTGAGAATCCGCCTGAGACGATGCACCAGCGCGGGCGACGAGGTGGAGATCGAGATCGAGGGTCGGCCGACGACACACACCAGACAGATGCTCGAACGGTTCTTCGACCAATGACCCTGGCATACCCTCCAGGTCGAATTCTGGCGATCCTCGCTGGCGCAAGTCACTTCCAGTCTCCAACCTTCGAGGATGCGCCAGCCTTCGCCCATTGCTCGACCGCGATCGGTGAATACCTGACCGACCCCGGCTTTCTCGCTATCCACGCCGACGACACGCTGATACTGTTCGACCAGCCGGACGCGGTGGGGCAGTACAAGCAGATCCAGACGTTCCTATCGGAGCGACTAACCGTCCATCAGGCTGAGGACGGCCAAGGGATTCTGGTCCTATTCGTTTACGTCGGCCATGGCGGGTTCTTCGGCAACCGCGGCGACTACTGTCTCGTGACGACCGACACCCGGGCTCCTCTGGAAGCCGAGACCAGCATCCGGGTGGCGACGCTCGCATCAGTGTTGACCTCATCAGCACCCCGGAGTTCGTACCTACTGATCCTCGACTGCTGCTTCGCCGCCGAGGCGACGTCGCTGTTCCAGAGCCCACTAGACGAGGTCGTCGGCCGACACGCCGACGAGGTGGCCGACAGCCGACGAGTGACTCTGCTCTGCGCCTCCAGCGCCCGACGACACACGGTCATGGACTCGCGGACCTCCACCACGGTGTTTGGTTGGCATCTCATCCGCGTCCTACGACACGGTGAGCCAACCGTCCGCGGTCCCCTGAGCGTCAACGACGTATGTGCGGCGATCCGGCGTCGGGCCGCCCGTTCCAGCGATCCGGCGCGACAGATCTACCCCGAGGTCCACTCACCACGCCAAGCAGGCCGCGACCTTGCCGACATTGGCATCTTCCACAACCCCGCACGTCCCACGCCGACCGAGATGCCACCGGTCACCAGCGAAGATCACGACATCCGGGTCGAGCTGTCCCAGGTCCACACAGCCCTCCGGCTCGCCGCCGGCGGAATCTCAGCACGTCTGGTCAACGCCTGTGCCGAGAAGGAACTCCGGCGGATACGGCAACGGCACCAGATGCTGCCGGGGGAACTGGTGCTCGCGGTGGTCCAGCAATCCCAGGAGCCTCCACGGGAACCGGAGACACCAACATCGAACCCAATCCTGAACCTCGCCGCCCAAGCCGCCACCATCGGGTGGTATTTGCTCAACGCCTACACCTTCGACCACCCCGAGATCGTCTTTACGACCTGGGGAATGCGGGTCGCCTCCGGTCGCATCACCAGCCCGCGGTGGAAGAACGTGTACGCGATCCGCTACGAAGACCTCGCCCGGCTCACCTTATGCGTGGAACACCGCGACACCTTGACCACGCGCCTGACCGGCAAACGCGAACCAGCGGCCGCGACGCTGGCCGGCGACGACACCACATACCCGCTACCGATCAATCTAACGACCATCGACACCTGGCGGACCTTGCTCGAATCACTCAAACTGGCTGTCCGTTGACGGCCCGCCTGTCGACCGAAGTCAACTGATCTTCGGCTCGACCATTGCACACCTGCCTCGGCCGAGCCATGATCCACGTCGCCGCCAACACCGGCGCCCTACACGAAGTCAGCGGCGACCGATGGCTCGGCCCACCCAAACCAGGGCCGCCATCCGACATGCGACTCCCGGCATTCCTCACCGCCGGCATCGACCGTGTACCGTTCGAGAACGCGGTTTCGGCTACGCGGCCTGCTCGTACTCGTTCATCAACCCGTGGCCACCTTCCTGCGCCGTACCCGCACCGCACCCAGATCAGCGGCCTTCGCCGGAAGCCTGTCCCGTTCAGGTGGGCGTCGCCTGCGGGCCTGGTGCGGCCGATGCCCGTTATAGTGCGCCAGATACTCGTGCAGCACGGCGAGTAGCTGTCGCGTGTTGTCGATCAGGAGCCGCTCCACGCGTTCCCGCCCGACCGTACGCACCCAGCGCTCCGCGAACGCGTTCGCCCGAAGCGCCTGCGGTGGCGTCCGGAGCACCTCGATACCCCCGGCCCGGAGCGCGGTGTCGAACATCGCGGTGTACTTGGCGTCCCGATCCCGGATCAGGAACCGGAACCGGTTGGCCCGCTCCCCCAGGTCCAGCATCAGGTTGCGGGCCTGCTGCGCCACCCACTCACCGGTCCGATTCGCAGTGGCGTCCAGCAGATGAACTCGCCGGGTGGCGACCTCCATCAGGAACAGTACATAGATGCCGGTCATGCCGATGATGTCTACATACAGAAAAGCGTAGGACAGGATGCCTTTGGCCTGCGCGGTGAGGAACTCGGTCCAGGTCGGTCCCGCCCGTCGCGGCGCCGGGCCGGCACCGGCCCTGGTCAGGATCGCCCAGACCGTGCTGCCCGCGACTCCGTAGCCCAGGCCAGCCAACTCGCCCTGAACGCGCCAACATCCCCAGATCGGATTGTCCCCGGGCCAGCCGCAGCACCAACCAGCGCACCTCGGCCGTGACCGGTCGGCGACCCCGCCGCCGCCCCGGGTAGGTCCACCGCCGCGCGATTAGGTGGCGATGCCGGCGCAGCCAGGTGGCCGGGTTGACGAAGAACGCCGACCACCACGTCCGCGGCAACAACCTCGACAGCCGGCCAGCACCACCCGGTCGGCCGGTTCCAGATCCAGCAGGCACACCCGCCGACGCAGCATCGTGACCTGATGCCGCAACACGAGCGCCTCGACCGCGTTGGCGCGCCCACCGCGAGCCAACAGGATGACCAACCGCAGTGCCTACCGAAGAATCAGGTAGCCGAACGACAGGATCACGACCAGCAGCATGACACCATTCGCCGAACCCACGCCGGACAAAGGCGCACGTCAGCGCCCGTGGCCGAGTTTCCGATCGGTACAGGGTCCATGCCGGCCTCGGCGAGCAACCGCAGGAATCCCATTTGGCCCCCTTGGCGGGGTTGCCCGGCCGACGCAGACCCAACTCGCTGTGCCCTGCGGCAAGCCGCTGCCACCACCGACTTTCAATCGCCTCTGGGCGCCGTAAGTGTGCACAGACCGGATGCGCACTACGTCACCGGCCCCGCCGCTGCAGGTGCACGATCTGCACCGCTCGTGCCTAGAACGCCGTCCTTACCGTCCACACGTAAGCCACGCCGACACCGGAATTTTACTGCCTGCCTCCCAACCAACAGTCCAGGCAGAGCTCTCCAAATCTCGAATCTGCCAACCGCGACCCAAGTCGGGTCATGAAATACAACGGTTCCACTATGACGGCGTGGCGCCCTTGGGAAACGCCGACTATTGGGCTTGCTCGGCAAAGCCGAGCACCCCAGCGGCGAAGAGCTCCGTGACAGCTTGCGGAGTGTGGCCGTCTTTATCGACCAGACGTCGATAAGAAACGGAATTGCCGATGATTAGTTCATTCAACGCTTCCGTGTACTCGTCCCCGACTTGCCAATCTCGGCCATAGGCATGAATTGTAGTGCCATCTCGAGTCTTGGTCATGGTGGCTCTGGCAGCCAAGCACTGGACGAGCGCGTTGTCTGACCGAGAGCGATGGACCGAGAAATCTACGGTCGGCAGACTGGGAAGCGGATCTGGAGGCATCTCGTCGTCGCGGTACTGCAGGTAACGGCAGATCAGGTCGTCACTGATGGCAGCAATAAGAGACTGCCTAAGATCCGCTAGATATTTAGCCCTGTCCTCAGTGGATGCGATCCTCGGGACGTCGCGCCGTACTGCCTCCGACGATCGCGCCTGATCTACCGCCCAGCGAAGCATGTCGGCCCCCGAAGGCCGAATCAACGCTACGGTCAGATGAAGGGACGGTTCCCCAATCGAATTCACGTCGTGCCACCACCCCCGCGGAACGTACAACGCCTCGCCGGCGTTGAGCAGGAGGTCAGCCAGCGGTTCAACAGTCGGCGGCGGGCTTTCAACGATATCGTCTGGAAGTGGCCACCGCCTCGTCGGACCGAAGATCCGCCACCTTTTGCGACCATCCACCTGTAGGATGAACGTGTCGTGGTCATCCCAGTGAACGTCGAAGCCGTGCGTGGTTCCCCAACTAGCGTAAGCGTTGACGGCGGAGTATTCACCAAGATCGCGTTCGATAGCGAGCCGGAGTTGCCGCACCGTCGGAACCTCTTGGTCTACAGCGTTGAGGACGAGTGTGGCGCCATCGCGTAGCAGGCTGGTTAGTGCGGCCGCATCAAGCCGGCGAACACTTCCGCGAGGGTGGCTGACCTGCCGGCTGTATCCGTAATAGGACAGCACTCTCCCGTCCTTGCTGAGATCAAAGCGATCGCTCGGGATCTGCTGGCGGCGGACTAGTTCGTTGACATGCTCCCAGGAAAGGAGTTCGGCAAATCGGGACGGTTCCCCCGAGAAGTGACGGAAGACGTTGCCGTAGACCTCGGCGATGAATTCCTCCACCGTCAATGGCGTGACGAGACTTGCCAGAGCATGACGGCCGCCTGGCAATGCGGCGAGCTTCGTCTCGCGCGTAGGGACGACGGCATGTTTGTCGTCGATAATTCCTGAGCTTGAAGTCATTATTCCTCCTTTGACTGCACTGGTACACGAGACGGCAGTTCGCTGCGCCGCACAACACCTTGGGCCGCAGCGGCGAAAGCGGCTGTGGCCGTCACCGCTGTAGCGCCGAAAAATAGCCACTCCAATGGGAGCCCTTCGGCGAGGAAGCCCGTCGCGGCATAGGCGACAGGAACCAACCCAAAGCTGGCTAGGTTCATGACGCTCATGGCTCGCCCAATGTAATGCATTGGGGCGTGAGACTGGACAAGGCTTGCAGTGATCGCGCCGACCGAACTGGCACAGAGGCCTATGACCGCTGTGGCTGCCGCTACTTGCCAAAGGTCTGGCGCGATACCCAATCCCGCGATGGCAACTGCCTGTACGCACACTGCGGCTATGATCGTTAGCCCGGCCCGTCTCAAACGTAGGCCCAGGATCAGGAATAGCGCGCCCAAAGTTGCACCAACACCAAAGCAGCCAACGAGCAAGCCGAGGCCATCCGCTCCCCAGCCGCGAGCGTTGACAAGGAGAGGTACACCTAGGTTGAACGCGCTGGCGAACGCGAGTTCCATGAGCGCGATCAGCAAGAACAGCGTCCGTAGGAGCCGTTCATTGAGCAGATACCGAAGGCCCTGGCCCATCTCGGTCAACAAGTTCCTGTTACCTTTGGTTGTGTCGCTGACCGCAGCTTGCCGAATCTGGACAAAGACCAATGCGAGGGTCGACATCGCAAGCATGGCTGCGACGATGCCGAATGTTGCCTCGATACCAGATATTGCGACCATTAGGCCGCCGAATGGCGCGCCGGCGATGGCAGACACCCGGTAGGCAAGTGAACGCATGCCATGCGTCCGGGTGAGCTGATCGGGTGGTACGACGAAAGCGGGGAAGGAGTCCGCTGCGGGCCAGAAGAGGGCATCGACGACTCCGAAAACAACCGCAACCGCCAGCAGCATCCAGAGGTCAACCCCGGCGATGGCCACATACGCTACAGCGACAAGCAACGTCACGATCCGTAGTACGTTGCTTGAGATCATGATCAGTCGGGGTGCGAATCGGTCCACTAGGACGCCGCCGACGAGCATGAGCACGGCCCGCGGTATGGCACCTGCGGCTAGGACGACCCCAACGAACCCAGCGTCCACCGACCTCACCGCTGCCCATGCAAGCACCACGAAGTAGACCTGATCGGCAAGCAGCGAGAAGCTATGCCCACAGAACCAGAAGACCAGGTTTCGTCGGACCTTCGGTTGTTGGACCGTCCGATGCTGGCCGTAGCCAGCTTGGACTCTCTGGTCGGTTCCGGCTGGGTTTGCCGCTGGAGAGGTCATGGGCACACCAAGGCATCCGTCACGTCACTTATCGGCGAGCGGGCGTGAGGAGCCGTGCTCGTAGAGCCAATCGAGCCGAGCGGTGTCGATCTCATCTGCAAACGCACTGACATCCATCGTGGAGCCCTTGTCGAGGACGTCATAACTGCATGCTACCCAACGGGGCTCGATGATCTGTCGCGGTAGGTATCCCGTCGCGACATTGCCCACTTCGTACCCAGGCTTCCCGACAGACTCCCAGCAGCTGTACAGCGTACCGTCTGCGTTAATTACGGCTCCGGTGGTACCACTGATTTCGGAGCAGTATGTGCACGCTCGCAGTGGTCTATAGAAGGGCACCGAGAAACCCTTGGACATCGCTAGCGCGTTCCACGACACAAACGTCTCGACTAAGCTCTGGTCATAGGTCAAGCTCGTCTCGTATCCGATCCCCACATCCTCGACGGGAGCGAAATTGATAGTCGCGCGCGAGGTGTCCACGCGTTCGCTGAGCACTGAGATGAGATTCGGCACGGCCCCCATGTTCTCCCGAGTGGCGTTGACCCGGAAATTCCACCGCAGGTGGGTGACCTCCGAGGCTTGCGCGATATTGTTCACGATCTGGTCGAAGGTGGAGTGGCCGCCGTGGGTTACGCGGACAGCGTCGTGATGCTCCCGAAAGCCGTCAAACGTAACCTGGACCTTACGGAGCCCAGCCATCTCCAACTGACTGGCGAGCTCGGCGGTCAAGAGTACGCCATTACTAATCATTCCCGCGTTGGTCAGGCCATGCGATTGGGCACGTCGTAGAAGCTCGAGACATCCCCTCGCGTTCAGCAATGGCTCTCCACCGAATAGCAGGATGTCCAGAGACTTCATGCCACGTTGAGCATCCGCGAAGGCGAGAACTCGTTCGATCATCCGGTCCGTGAGGACAGTACGCGGAATCCTCGGCGGACTGAATCCACCAGTACTGTCTATTCCGGTGTTCTGGAAGCAGTAGGCGCATCCGAGGTTGCACGCCGTACTTGTGAGAACGGTCAAATAGTACGTGTCGTCGAAGTCGTTTGTGAAGAACCCTTGGTCCCTCAGCTGGCTTCTGATCTCCGGCCGGAGTTCGCCATCTTTGACTGCGTCCGGCGAGACAAGCGCCGCCTTTGAATTAGCTAGGCACCAGTATCCGTGCCCACCCCGTAGCAAACGCACTTGTATTCCTCCTCAGATACACCTTGGGTGCCGGGACCACAGTCGGCCCCGGCACCCAAGGGGAACGGGTTTACGACTTGATCCGGGAGCCGCCGAGCGTGCCTTCAGCCTCAGCCAATGCGAACACTTGGATCTTCGCTCCCCCGCTTTTCGTGGGCAACGCCAAGCTCGCTAGCTCAGCCCTTGGCCCCGCAGTTACCCCGGACCTCGTCGGTCTTGATAACGGTGATGATCATAGCGTTCACCTCCCCCGCCGCAATTTGTGAGTGGCTACGATGGCCACGCCAATGAACCTAGGTGCCCCCGCCGTTTCGACACAACCCCGAAATCGAAACTCTGCCAGGTGGTTTATCGATCAAAAAATGGGGCAGGCGGAGATCTACTTACCTGCGAAACATTTCTTCGGCCGCTCTGGAATGTGCCATGGACGCGGGTCTACCAGCGATTTTCCGATGGAGGAGCAGCCGTCATTTCAACGGGTGGCGGTAAGTGGGCCCCGTCGTAACACTTCGTGGCGGCAGGCGAAACCCTGTGTTAACCGACCAGACTATGGGACGGCGCTCCTGACCGATGGAACGCAACGCCGGCTTCGGGTTCGCGACGAGTTGATCGACGGGTGATGCACGTGGTGGATTGATCCCATCTGCATCGTGAGCAAGGGCGCCTGGGTAGGTACGCGGCGGTGTGCTGCCGCTCCAGATAGGACGGGCGTCCGATAGGACGGCAGTCGGCCGAGGCGCGCTGCGCGACGCGGACGCGATACCCCCAGTGCCGTAGCACCTGGATCTTGCGGCGACGGCCTGGTTGACGGAGTGGACGTTGATGACGCCGACGTCAAAGGGGCGCTTTTCTGTTCCAAGACCTCCACGACCGGCCAGTTCGCGTTGTCCGCGCCTAGCCTCGATCGTTCACGGGTTCGACGTGGTGGGTTGACTCGTCCCAGTCCATCGTTGCTGTTGGATGGTTGTGGTGGGGTGGGCGTGATGGTGGGCCGACTGTCGGGTCGGCTGGTGTGGTCTCCTGGTGGTCCTCCGGTCGTCGGGATGGGGCTGGCGGCTGGTCAGCCGGGTGCGGGGATAGCTGTGATCCGGTTGAACGCGGTGGTGATCTGGGTGGCCCATGGCCATGTCGAGGGGATACGTAGGTATCGGCGGCGTTGGCCGTGGACGAGGCGGGCGGCGGTGTGCAGGATTCGGTAGCGCAGCCGTTTCGGTTCCGCTGTTGCGAGGTCGCCGTCCAGGGCGAGGATCTGTAGCCAGGCGATGAGATCGGCGGCGATGGCGGCGAGGGTGCACCACGCGTGGTTGATGGCGAACTGGCGGGAGGGTAGTCGTCCCAGGCCGGTGTTCTTCGCGACTCGGATACGGTCTTCGACGCGGGCGTGGGCGCGGTGGCGGGCTTCCAGCCATTGCAGGGCGCCGACCTGGGTGTTCGTGACGAACGCGGTGGAGCGCCAGCCGTCGTGCTCCTCGAACAGGGTCAACTGGGCGCCCGGGTGCGGACGTTCCCGGCGCACGATCACCCGCATCCCGTCCGGCCAGCCGTCGGCCAGGGTCACCAGCCGGGTCAGGTCGGCGACCTGCGCGCCGTCACGGACCCCGCCGTCGGCATCCAACGCCGGTGACCAGCCCGAGGTCGGCACGCCGGCGATCGCGGCGCGTTCCGCCTCACCGATCGACCAGCCGATCGAGTACTCCACCGTGCGGCCCCGCGTCGCGTCCTGCGTGGCGAGCCAGTCGAGAACGGTGTGGGTGGCCCCGGCCGAGTCGGCCCGGACCAGCAGATGCCTACGGTGGGCGGCGGGGACCTGCGTGAACGCGTCGGCCAGTACGTCCAGGTGGTCGGCGGCGGTGTTCGCCCCCGCGTTACCCGGCCTGAGCCGGATCGTCAGCGTCTCGCCGGTGTTGTCGCAGGTCACGAGGAGGGGATGGAACCCGAAGGTGCGTTTGTAGGTCTTGTCCGCGCCTTCCTTCTCGCTGTGCGCCAGCAGCAGGGTCGCGTCGACGTCCAGGACCACCACACCAGCGCCGATATCCCGGCCCGCGGCCCGAGCCGGCGGCACCCGGTCGAACAGCGACCAGACCCGGGCCCGGACCTTCGCCCGCGCGTGCGCCAGACGCCGTAGCCGCACGTCGTCGATCTCATCCAGGGCCCGCCAGCAGGTGGCCGGGGAAGCGACCCGCCCGAACACCTCGTCCTGATCGCGCAGCACGTCGATATCCGCGATCGCCTCACCGCCGTCGGCGATCATCACCGCGAGGTCGGTCAACACCCTGCCCCGGTCCCGACCCGCGACGAACCCGCGACGCGCTACCGCCCGCCTCAACGCCCCGGTCAGACCGGTCCGGTCGGCCAACACCCGCAACAGCACCGCCCCGGCATGCGACACCACACCATGACCGCCGACCTGCACGGTCAAGCCCTTGGACCAATCGGTAGTCTGCATCTACGAAGTGCCTTCCGCGCGTGGAACTCTGTACGACTCGACACCGGACAGGCTTCCTTACGTGGCAGGCACTTCGCCGTCTCTACCGGACCTTCTCAACCCTCAAGATCACAACCGCCGTGAAAGCTTGAGGTTAGGGCGGCGTTGGGACAGCGCTTGCAAGCCCCGTTCTGTGGCAGCATGCGCGGGGGCTTGTCGATCTCCCGGTCTAGAGAACCGGCGAGATCAATGCTCTGCAGCAGGGTGGGGTCGATTTCCACCACTCAGGTCTACAGCATCTGACGCGGTTTAGGAATTGTGGATCAGAGGTCGGCGGCGCTCCACTTACCTGCTCTCCTTACTGGTCACGGCCTGATCGTCGCTCTCATCGCTGGCCGTGGTTGCCCGCCGCCGACCGCCACATCGGGCATGCAACGGGCACGCCGCCGGCGACACGCGCAGCAAATTTGTCGTGTCGCGGTGGACGGGTCCATCACGACCTCTGAGAGGCTTACCCAGCTTGCCTCCGGCCGGTGAACCTCGTACGGATCAGCGCCGTGTTTTCTCCGCCGACAGCCACGGAGGCCGGCCCGGTCGCGCTCACCCCGCCGTCCGGAGCAGGCTCCGCCGATGGGACGGTGCCCGTGGCCTCGGCGATTACCTCGCCGGTGTTCGTCCCGCCGATCGCAACCGCACCAGCCCCGCTAGCGTGCGCATCGGTGGCCTCGTCATCTTGGCTCGAAGGTATGAGATACGGCGCGAACAGCGCTAACAGTGCCGCGACCGCGCCAATGCCACTCGCGACCTTGTCGGCCTTGTCTAGGCCCACCGACATCAGGTACGTGACCAGCCCGCCTACCAGCAGAAGGCACACGAGCCGTCCGACCCACAACCAGCGACGACCCCTACGCGCCATGTCGACCTTCCTCCGGCCTCTCCCAGTCTACGAACACGGTCCAGTGGCCGAGGTGGCGCGGTGCACGCTGTCCTCCTTGGACAGCATCACATAAGCTCAAGGACTCCCTGCCGCACGTTCGATCTTCGTGGAGCCAGCAGTCGTGATCCTCGGCAAACGCCAACCGGCCGCGCCACTAGTACTGCAACGGCATTGAGCGTGTCGAGTGGTGCTCACGTTCGTTGAACTCCGCGTGACAAGCGTCGATGTTGAGCGGTGGTCTGCCGAGCTGGACCGGTTGCATGGTCGGATCGGGGTGCGGTTCCGTCGGGTGCAGCCGCGTCGGCGGGCGCGGCAGTACCTGTGCGGCCTGGTCTCGGGCCTGGACCGGAAGAACGGCTGGACCCTCGCGGAGCAGGCCGGGGACGTGTCACCGGACGGGATGCAGCGTCTGTTGCGGTGGGCGGACTGGGACGTCGACGCCGTTCGTGACGACGTGCGTGACTACGTGGTCGAGCACCTCGGCGACCCACAAGGCGTGTTGATTGTCGATGACACCGGGTTCCTGAAGAAGGGCATCCGCTCGGCTGGGGTGGCCCGGCAGTACTCCGGCACCGCCGGCCGGGTCGAGAACTGCCAGGTGGGGGTGTTCCTGGCTTACCGATCCGCGAGGGGGCACGCTCTGATCGACCGGCAGCTGTATCTGCCGGCGTCGTGGACCGATGACCGGGAGCGGTGCCGGGCGGCCGGGATTCCGGACGAGGTGGAGTTCGCTACGAAGGTGGAGATGGCCCGCAGCATGCTCGCCCGTGCCCTCGATGCTGGGGTGCCGGCGGGTTGGGTGACGATGGACGAGGCGTACGGCCAGTCGAAGTCGTTGCGGGTGTGGCTGGAAGAGCGGGACGTACCGCATGTGGTCGCGACCCGCCGCAACGACGACGTGGTCACCACCGACATGGGACGAGCCCGCGCCGACGAGCTCATCGCCGCCCTGCCCGGTCAGGCGTGGTGTCGCCTGTCGGCCGGCGCGGGTGCGCACGGGCCGCGTGAGTACTGGTGGGCGCGGGTGCCGGTACGCGTGCCTGCCTGGTGGAAACCCGGCCGGGGTCACTGGCTCCTCGCCCGACGCAGCATCACCACCGGACAGATCGCCTACTACGTCTGCTACGGACCCCGCCGCACCCGGCTCGTTGATCTCGCCCAAGTGGCTGGCGCCCGGTGGGCGGTCGAGCCTGGTACGCCCACATCACCCTCGCCATGGCCGCCTACGCCTGGCTGGTCGTGGCCCGAACCCTTGCCGTAAAAGGGGAACCGCCTCCAGCAACGGCATGATGATCGGCTACACCGTACCGGAGATCCGACGCCTGCTCACCGCACTGACCGTGCGACATAGCCGGCCACCGCAACAGGTGTGGGCCTGGTCCCGATGGCGCCGACGACGCCAGTACCAGGCCAGGCTCTGCCACTACCGACGACACGGCTACCCCTGACAATGCCGTTGCAGTATTAACGCGGCGGCGAGGAGCGGGAAGCGTTGGGAGGCTGGCGCCAGGGCGGTGTTACGGATGGTCAGCCAGCGAGCCGTCAGCGCCGCTATGGCCGCCAACAACGCGATTAGACCTATCCGGGCATAGGCATGCGCGGCAGAGGCGCCCGCACCGCATGGGGCGATGGCGTCGGAGATGTCGGCCGGCGCCATTGGTCTCTCGACGCATGATGGCAGTTGCTCGGGGTGTGTGAGCCGCAGCATCGCCACGTCCAGTGCCTTGAACAGGTACGTAGCGGCGAACAACAGGGCGGCGAGCCCGGCGAGAAGCCAGGCGTCGGAGACCACCGAGGCGACCGCGAGGCCGCGCCGAGCGCGGCGCAGGGGGCCGGCGATGTGGTCCGGCGATCCGAACCGGGTGACCGCGTTGCGTTCGGCTTGCTCCGCCGGAACGCCCCGCGCCATCTCGTCGGCGACGGCGTCTCGCAGGTGGTCCGCCACCTCCGCAAGCACTCGCCGGCCAGCTGCTCCGGTCCCGGCCAGTTGGTCGAACATCTCGTCGAGGTGACGGTCGACCACGCCCACAGCCGCCGTTGGGTCCTGGCCGGAAGGTTCCACTCGCTCTCCCTTGGCGGTCACGCCGGCACCTCCTTAACGTCGTGCCCCACGATGGCCTGTACGGCCTGTGCGAACGTGCGCCACTCGCGCCGCTTCGTTGTCAGCGCCGTCACCCCAGAGGGGGTCAGGCGGTAGACCCGACGACGCCGAGAAGCACCTGCGTCCCACTCGCTACTCACCAGGCCGTCGCGTTCTAGGCGGTGCAACGCTGGATAGACCGTGCCCTCCGGAAGATCAAAAGTGCCCTCGGACCGGTCCCGCAGTGCAGCGATCAGCGCATAGCCATGTGCTGGTCCGGCCCGACGCAAGGCGCCGAGTAGTAGCAGGTCCAGATGCCCACGCACCTCCACACCTAGATAACCTAGGCATAGTCGTCCTAGGTGTCAACGCCAGTGCACCCCCGCATTGCCACAGGCGCTGGCATCGACAGTTCCGGACTCCACCGGTACCGACGTCGGAGCTCGGTTACGAAGCGTGGCTGCTCTGGCTGCGGAGTGCCGCGCACGGTCGGCGGCAGCGGCGGATGCAAGACGACGGCACCGGTTATGCGAGGAAGCGGTGCAGTACGTCTGTCAGGTCGTCAGGGTTTTCCTCGGCGACATGGTGACCGGACAGGATCGGTTCGCCGCGTAAGTCCGCGGCCCAAGGCCGCCAGACGGCGAGCGGGTCACCATAGAGATCTTCCATGTCGTCACGGGTCGACCACAGGAACAGTGTCGGACAACGGACGGTGCGGCCGGCACGCCGGTCCGCCTCTTCATGCTCCCGGTCCACGCCAAGTCCGGCGCGGTAGTCCTCCAACATCGCCCGCACGGTCGCTTGATCGTGGATAGCCTCCCGCAGCTCCCGATAGTTCTCGACCCCCATGCGTTCGGGGTCCGCACTGTCGTACCAGGCGTCGGGATCGGCCATGATGGCACGCTCCGGCTTCTCCGGTTGGGCGAAGAAGAACCAGTGGTACCAGTCCCGAGCGAACTTCGCGTCGCATCGGGCGAGGGCCTCGCTGATGGGTACACCGTCCATGACCACCAGCCGGCTGACCGCGTCAGGATGATCGAGCGCGAGTCGTAACGCCACATTGCAGCCGCGGTCGTGCCCGACCGCGGCGAACGTCGGATGGCCGAGCGCGTTCATCAGCCGGAGCATGTCCCCTGCCACCGCGCGCTTGGACTGTTGGGCGTGGTCGGGGCGGATCTGTGCCTTCCCGGACTGTCCGTAGCCACGCATGTCCGGGCAGACCACCGTGAAGTTGTGATCCACGAGTCTCGGCGCGACCCGGTGCCACGTCGATCCGGTGCGCGGATGCCCGTGGACGAGCAGGACCGGGGGACCCTGCCCGGCGTACCGGACACGCAGCTCCACGTCTCCGACGTCGATCCGCTCGTCTGTGAAACCTTCGAACACGCGCGAAAGGTACCCAAGCCGCTCCTGCCTGCAACATCCGCTTATCAGCAAAGCCGTGAGCGCTTGCTACGTCCCGGAGGCCATGTACGCGGCGAGGATGTAGTTGGGGTGCCGGTCGAGGTTCTTGCGAGCCCGGTCATAGCGCATCGTGGTTCGCGGGTCGGCGTGGCGAGCGGCGATCTGCACGTCGCGCAGGCTGACGCCGGCGTCGAGCATGGTCGTCACGAACGTGTGGCGCAGCATGTGGGGATGCATCCTCGGCATCCGGATCCCCGCCGTGTCGGCCAGGTGCTTGAGCCGGCGGGTGGCGGCGTGCCGGTCCATCCGCGCGCCGTGGTTGTTGCGCAGGATCGGCCCGTTGGTGCGCCCGTCGGCGGCCCGGTCGATAGCTCGGGCCACTGCCGGTGGCAGCGGGACGAGCACGACCTTGCCGCCCTTGCCGCGCACGCGCAGGACCCGGTGGCCGTGCTCCTCGCCAAGGTCGGCGATGTTCGAGCCGCAGGCTTCGAAGATTCGCAGGCCGAGCAGGCCCAGAAGGGCGACCAGGGCGAAGTCGTTCGGGTTCGAGGACTTTCGGGCGGTGGTGATTAGGGCTTCGAACTGTAGGTGTCCCAGGCCGAGGGTCGGTGACTCGGCCGGCACGGTGGGTCGGCGGACGTAGTCGGCCGGTGAGTGTTCCAGGATGGCGTCGATGACGCAGACGCGGTAGAAGCCGACCACGACCGAGAGTCGGCGGGAGACGGTCGAGGGTTGGTACCGGCGTACGTCCTGCAGCCAGCGAACGTACCGCTCGATGTCCACCCGCACCGCCGCCAGCGGGTCAGGGCCGTGGTCGCTGCACCAGCGGAGAAAGACGCGCAGGTCGGACTCGGTATGGACGCGAGTCTGACCACGGTAGCGGCCCAAGAATGCGGAAACCGCAGCGCGTAGAACAAGTTGATCGGCCGGCACGACACCGGAAGCGGGAGCAGGATAGACAGCCATACATCACGGTGCGTCAACTCGGTGATGAACGCCAGCACGCCGGGAGCGGCAGATGAGGACGCTTCGAAGGACCTGGATGGTGACAAGTGTGGCGGATCAGCTGAACCGTCACGGGCAGACCTGCTCTACCGTGACCGGATGCCTGAGACGTTCGAGGTCGACCGGGTCGACCGTATCGCGGACATCCTTTTCGGCGTCGCTACAGCGAAGGGATTGATCGGCTATGGCCCCCTCGCGAAGCGGGTGGACACCAGGCCGGACTTCCTGAGCCAGCCGCTCGACAAGGTCTCCCGTCGAGCGTTCGACAAGGGTGAGCCGCTGTGGAGCGCGCTGGTCGTCTCCCGTAGCACCGACCGACCGAGTTCGGGCTTCTACGGCTTGGCCCGAAAGATGCAGCCCGAGTATGCCTCGCTGAGCGACGACGAGTTGTGGGAGCAGGAACGCGAGCGCTGTTACGAAGCGGTCTCCTAAAATCGTAAGTCTGGCAGGCCCAGCCGGCAGGACCAGAGCAGGCGGGTCGGACCCTCCTCGGAGCGCCGTGGCCTTCTCAGCGGCAGATCCGGATACGCGTGGGGGCACGGACCCAGCAGTCCGGGTCATGCCGGCCCTGCCGCGGTGATCGGTCGATGGACACCGCGCTATGAGGAGGTCTGACGCTCTGCGAAGAGGTCTGCCTCCAGCAGCCGGCCTGAGAGCCGGCCGGCGTCGTGGATTTCATCGGGAGTCATTCGTGGCACGATCTCGTGCGCTTCATGGATGCCGTCGCCGCTGCCGACGTTGAGCATGGCCAGATACCAGCGAAGTGCCTGCACAAGGTCGACCGGTCCGCCGAATCCGTCGCGGTACCAGCAGGCCGCCGCGAACATGCTGGCCTTGTCACCGGACTCGGCGCCCCGCACGTACCACCGCAGTGCTTCCTCGTCGAGATCACGCTCGCTGAGTCGGTCCCCAAGCCGTGCGTACGCCTCGGTGACCCCGGCTTCGGCGGCCTGGCGTAGCCAGCGCACCGCATCGTCAGATCCGCCCGTCAGCACACCGAGGTTGAACGCGGCAAGCGCGTCTCCCGCCTGCGCAGCGACCCGATAGAGCGCGGCTGCCCGGGTGTCGTCCCGGGGCGTGCCGATACCGTGCTGAAGCAGGTAGGCAAGCGTGCGCGCAGCGACCGCATCACCGTCGTCCGCCGACACGGTCAGGAGCTTCACACCTCCGACCGGATCCGCGAGATGGAAGGCGCGGATCACTCCGAGCATCGTCCGGGCCCGGCGGTTCACCGACGCCGGCATCCGCAGTTTCGGCGCGAGCAGGGCCAGTTCCTTCCTCGCCGCCAAGGTGCCCGCCTTGGCGGCTTCCAGGTACCAGGACGCGGCCTCCGTCAGGTCCACCCTGTGGTAGGCGAAGAGTGTGCCCAGATCGTGCAACGCCTGCACCTCCCCGGCGCTTGCCGCCATCCGCCAGTGACGCTCCGCCTCGTCCTGGTCCGCCGGTACGCCCTGACCGGTGGCGTACATCAGACCGACCATTCGACGAGCGGGCGCGTGACCCCACTCGGCCGAACGCGCATACCACCGCAACGCCGCCGCCTGGTCCTGGCCGACACCCCGGCCAGTGGCATACAGAACCGCGAGGTTGTGAGCCGCCTCGGCATTGCCCAACTCGGCCGCACGCTCGTACCACCCACAGGCCCGTACAGGATCTGCCGCCTCCCCGTGACCGCCGCTGGCCAACTGCCCCAACAGCAGCAACGCTCGCCCATCCGGCCCGGCCAGTTCCAACTGCTCACGGGCCTCCTCGAACGCGCCGCGCTGCACGGCGAGGAGCCCACGGTCGTATGCCTGCAATGCCACGCCGAGCAGTGTAGAGAGGCCACAGACCGGCAACCGACCTAGCGATCACGTCCACCCTCAGCCGAACCTGTAAACCACCTGCCAAGGTCAGCCCCAGCGGCCCGAGCCGGCCTGCTCGACCGACACCTACCCGCGGCGGCACTCGCTGATGCCATCCGACACGGAAGGCTGGTCACGAGGCGTGACGGCTCCCGGTCGTGTGCCGTCGCACGGTCGGCGGCAGATCCGTGCGGGTGGCCTCGTTGGCGGCCGAGCAGTTTGAGCGGGAGTTCGGTCAGATCTGTTGGAGTCGGACACCGAATCGTCGGCACGCCGTCCGGAAGGCGGCGGGTTCGTGGATGGTGAAGTCCGCGTCGAGGAAGGCCAGGTTCAGCAGGAGCCACTGCCATGAGTCGGATCTGAGGACGGCGCGTGTTGTCTGCGGTGTGATGGGTTCAAGTTTGACGTCCTGGTACTTCAGCGCGTCTGCTACTGCGGTCATCGGGGCGTCAACAGTCAGGATGATGCGGTGTTGGTGCTTGTTGAGGCCGTCGCGGAGGTAGTCGATGCCGCTGTCGGCGGGCAGTGGGCGGGGTCTGAAGGCTCGGCCGGTGTTCCGCAGGTTGGTGATGCGGTCGGTACGGAAGACGCGCCAGTCGTGCTTGCGGGTGTCCCAGGCCAGCAGATACCAGCGCAGGTGCTGGTGGATCTGGCGGTGGGGTTCGACTCGGCGTGCCGTGGTAGGTCCGGTCGCGCCGACGTAGTCGAAAGTGACGAGGTGTTGGTGGTGGATGGCGTCGGCGAGGACGCTCAACGTTTCTGCGCTGGTGCTCGGGGCCAGGGTCTGTCCGGTTTCGAGGCTGGTGCGTAGGGCGGCTGATCGGCCGCGGAGACGCTTGGGTAGGTACTGGTCGACCTTGCCGTAGGCGCGGGTCGCCGCATCGTCGAGGCTTCCCTGACTGGCGCTGCCGGTCGAGGCGAGGGTGGCCAGTCCCAGGAGGGTCGCGATGGCTTCATCGTCCTCGAGGAGAAGTGGGGGCATGGCGCTGCCGGCGGAGAGCCGGTAGTAGCCGCCTGGTCCCGGCTGGGCGTCGACGGGGTAGCCGTAGCCGCGGAGACGATCGACGTCACGTCGTAGCGTGCGTCGGCTGACGTTGAGGCGGGCGGCGAGTTCCTCGCCGGTGAACGCCCGACCTGTCTGCAGCGCCGCCAGCAGGGCGAGGACTCGTTGTGTGAGGTCGGCCATGAGCCGATTGTCGGAGGAATCGCGGACATCTTCTGGCCACATCTGCTCGTACTGTCGTCCGCATGTCGCAGCGCATGATCGAGATCCGGGGCGCCCGGACCCACAATCTGCAGTCCCTCGACGCCGAAGTGCCACGCGGGCAGGTGGTCGTGTTCGTGGGGGTGTCCGGGTCAGGCAAGTCGTCGTTGGTGTTCGACACGATCGCCGCTGAGGCCGGCTACCAGCTCAACGAGACCTTTCCACCATTTGTCCGCAACCGGCTGCCGAAGTGGGCGCGGCCCGAGGTCGAGCAGATCGGCGGTCTCTCGCCGGTGGTGGTGATCGACCAGCGACGCATCGGCGGAAACGCACGATCCACGGTCGGTACGATCACCGAGGCGTGGACCTACCTCAGGCTCCTGTTCTCCCGCGTGAGCACGCCGCACGTCGGTGAGTCCAACCACTTCTCCTTCAATGATCCCGCCGGCATGTGCACCACGTGCTCTGGCCTCGGTGAAGTCGTCGTCAGTGCCGTTGATCGCTTCCTCGACCTGCACAAGTCGCTGAAAGACGGCGCCATCCTGCTGCCCGGGTTCGGCAACGGCGGCTACTGGTACTCCCAGTACGCCGACATCGGCACCTTCGACGCTGACACACCCGTGGGCGACTGGACCCAAGCCGAACGCGACGCACTGCTGTTCGGCGCCGAACACGCCGCACGCCTCGGCACCAAACCCCCAAAGGGCTACGAAGGTGTCGTCGAACGGTTCGAACGGATCTACCTGCAGACCGCTGACAACCTGTCCGACCGCAAGCAGGAAACCCTCGCCCGGTTCACCCGCTCCGCCGTGTGCCCGGCCTGCAACGGTGATCGGCTCAACGAGGCCAGCCGCACTGCCACCGTGCTCGGCTTCACCATCGCCGAGATGGCGCTCATGGAGATCAAGGAACTCGCCGAACTGGTGACGACGGTGACCGAGGCGAACGTGGCGCCGGTCGTGGCCGCGCTGAAGGCAAGGCTGGACGCCCTCGTCACCATCGGGCTGGGGTACCTCCACCTCGGCCGCGCCACCACGACCCTGTCCGGCGGCGAGTCACAGCGCATCAAGACCGTTAAGCACCTGGGCAGCAGCCTGGTCGAGATGCTCTACATCTTCGACGAACCCACCGTCGGCCTCCACCCGCACGATGTCGCGTCCATGACCAGGCTGCTTGAGCAGCTGCGGGACAAGGGCAACAGTGTCCTTGTCGTCGAGCACGACCCCGCGGTCATGGCCGTTGCCGACCAGGTCATCGAGATCGGGCCAGGGGCGGGCGACCGGGGCGGCACCCTCGTCTTCCAGGGCACCTTCGCGCGGCTGCGCCAGGCCGACACCCCGACCGCGGCCGAACTGTCACGGCATCGGCCCATCAAGGATCGGCCACGAACCCCACGCGGGAGCATCACCGTCACCAACGCCACCCGCAACAACCTCAAGAACGTGACCGTGGACATCCCCACCGAGGTCATGATCGTGCTCGCCGGCGTCGCCGGCTCGGGGAAATCCAGCCTCGCCACCGAACTCGTCGCTCAGCACGACGCCATCGTGATCGACCAGAAGCCGGTCACCACGAACCGTCGCTCAACCCCCATCACGTACACGGGCATTGCCACACCCATCCGGAAGCTGTTCGCACGCCACAACAACGTTCCGGCCAGCATGTTCAGCGCCAACTCTCAGGGCGCCTGCCCCGACTGTGATGGTCTCGGCGTCATCTACACCGACCTCGCCTTCATGGAGGGCCAGGAAACGGTCTGCGAAACCTGCCAGGGACGACGATTCACTCCCAAGGCCCTGCGATACACGGTCGACGGACTGTCCATCGCCGACGTCGACGAACTCACCATCACTGATGCCATCCACCGACTCCCCGATCCAGCAATCACGAAGGCCCTGCGCCACCTCGAGGACGTCGGCCTCGGTTACCTGAGACTCGGCCAGCCTCTGACAACCCTCTCCGGCGGAGAATGCCAACGTGTCAAGATCGCCAAGGCGCTCCGCGATACCACCAGCCCGACGCTCTACGTCCTCGACGAACCCACCACCGGGCTCCACCTCCGCGACATCGATACCCTGCTGCGTGTTCTCAACAATCTCGTGGACCACGGCCACACCGTCGTCGTCATCGAGCACAATCTCCACGTCATCCGACAAGCCGACTGGCTCATCGACCTCGGACCAGGACCCGGCAAGCACGGCGGCCAGATCCTCTATCAAGGCCATGTCGCAAACATCACCAACACCGTCACCGCACAAGCACTCAACGTCGCCACCCCAGCATGAGCCGCACTCATCTCGGCACGTCCGGGTACCGGTCGCGCAGACGACTGTGCTACTGCGTAGCGCCCGCTCCGCGGCGAATCAGGGCAGGTGATCTTTCTTGTTGTTTGGGTCGACCCTGTGTCTTACATGCCATGACGCGCCAGGCGTACCGATCCGGTCGGGAACGCTTAGGTGAGGTCACCCGAATATCCACGTGGTCATTAACACGACGGAGGACGACGCCGCCTCAGAATCGAAAGTTGTCGGACCCCATGTCTACGCTTCCGAGCCGTGACGCAAGAGCGAGGTTCGTTGGCCGACCTGCACCCTGACTTGGCGAAGGAAGCCGATGGCTGGGACCCTGCCATCATCACTGCCGGCGTCTCCGACAAGCTGCCATGGCATTGTCGAGAGTGCGGGCACCGTTGGTCGGCGAGTGTGCGCAACCGCGCTCGGCTCGGTGCCGGATGCCCACCGTGCGCGCGACGGCGCGTTGCAGTCCAGCGGCTGGTGCTGCCTGAGGGCACCAGTCTGGCGGAGCTGAGGCCCGACTTGGCACGCGAGGCGGAGGGGTGGAACGCTTCTCAGTTCCGCCCGGGATCGGGCAGGCGCATGCCGTGGCGGTGCCCTGATTGCTCGCACTTGTGGGAGACGCGGATCGCGCACCGCGTGAACGGCGCTGGTTGCCCTCGGTGCGCCGCACGCCGTCGCGGGGAGAGCCTGACAGTTCCGGGCGTGGGAGAAAGCCTGCTCGACAGGCACCCGACGATCGCGGCGGATGCCGACGGCTGGGATCCGTCAGCGTTCAAGCCGAGGTCCAACCGGAAGATGCCATGGCGGTGCGGCGTTTGCCATCACCGATGGTCAACATCGCTGAGCAACCGGGTCGGCGGCGCCGGTTGTCCTAAGTGTGGGAACAAGAGGACCGCCGCGTATCGCCGCACTCCACGGCCCGGCCGGAGTTTGGCCGACATGTTTCCCGACCTCGTTCCCGAGGCTGATGGCTGGGACCCCGCCCAATACTCCTACGGATCCGAGGCCCAGATGCCTTGGCGGTGCGCGAGGGGGCACAGGTGGAGGGCTACACCCAATAACCGCACGAATGCGCGCACCGGCTGCCCGTTCTGCTGCGGCCACCGTATCGAGGCTGGGTTCAACGATCTCGCTTCCACTCACCCTGAGCTGGCCAGGCAGGCAGACGGCTGGGACCCGACGGTTGTCGGGTTCGGCTGGAATGCCAAGGTTCCCTGGCTGTGCTCAAAAGGGCATCGATGGCATGCAACGATTGTGAATCGAGCGGTGCGTGACCGAGGCTGCCCGGCATGTGCGCGAACTGGCTACGACCAAAGCCGAGCCGGATACTTCTACCTCAAGGCCGTACGGGATGCCGTCACTGGCGACCTGCTGGCCTGGAAGTTCGGCATTACTAACGATTTTGTTAAGCGGGCGCAGACCTTACGCTACAGCAATCGCGGACTCGTGAAACTTGAACACGTGCTGGAGATCTACAACACGGACGGCCGCCGCATCAGAAGCCTGGAAACCGCGCGGTGCGGGTCGAGCTGAAACGCCGGGGCGCCTGCCCCTGCCTGCCGAAGGCCAGAATGCCGGTCGGGTATTCGGAGACGGTCAATTGCGACCTGGTCAGCCTCATCGAGATCCGCCGGCTCATTGCCGAGCGTTGGGCGGCACTGGACCAGTCGTAGCCCGGATATCGGTGTGGCGTACCTTGACGGCCCGTGCCGGACGTTACAAATGAGCTCAAGCTCATCCCGACCGAGATCAATCGCATGATCAGCAAACCAGAGTCACTCGCACCGCAATGGGGTTTCCGACTCACCCCCTATCGACCCAGCTTGGTCTTGCGGTGGCAGTTCGTGCACAGAAGCCCGGGGGTGCGGATCCTCCGGTCGAGACCGATGGAGCCCTGAGCGGATGGGATCATATGTTGCCTGGCTGGGTGCCATCCGAGCGTAAGCGCCAGGCGGTTTCGTCACTCACCCAAGCACGCATACGTCGAACTGCGTTCCACACTGGCTGCCCCGACGCACTCAACTCGACAGATCCGCACGCCGCTTGGTTGCCCTCCGCCGTCACGTCGCGTAGTTGGTGAGCTTCGAGTACGGCCATCACCGCCACTGCCGACCACTCACGTGCACTTGCCGACGTCGATGGTTGCCATGTGCGTGCTGACGTACATGGCTCTGCGCTGTTGCGAGTACGCCGACATCGGTGCCCAATGCGACGGCGCCGCCCATTGACTGACCGGTTGGGGATGGCGGACGCGTTGGTGACGGCAGTGGCTGCCGGGCGGCCGTTCGACGAGTTGAGTTCCCCCCGCTTTGACGGAGCGGTGATCTCAGGCACGGTGGCGTGTCTGGCTAGAGGAAGAAGCCTGGCCCTTTCTGCGTTCTCGGCAGGAACAACTGCCCGGTCCGCGCAGTAGACCAAGCCGAAGGCGCTGGGGAAGGCTCTGGCCACGGCATGCAGGGCGTGTCCTGGGTGCCCGTGGGCTACCGAGGACTGCCGCTGTAGCCGCGCTCGGCCCTGTTGCCGTTGGCAGAGTCCGTGCCGGTGTTGGTGCGGAACTCGTCGAGGTAGCGGCGCACCGTGCGTTCCGAGGTCCCGATCTCTTCCGCGATCGCGGTTGGATGCATGGTCGGGTCTCGCAGGTAGGTGTCGATGACCGCTTTTCTGGTCGCCGCACCGCGGGGCGGCCGCTGTGGTGCGGCGTCGGTGTCGTCGTCTCCGTGCTGCCGTCCGTCGTCACGGGACTTTGGGCTGCTGCGGTGCGACGACGTCGGGTCAGCGGTGGATTCATCCTGCGGCGATGGGTCGTCGCTAGCTGCCGGGTCACGCTGGTTGGTCTGCGCGCGATCGGTCGCTTTGGCTGGTACGGCGGGGCGTTCGTCGGGCGGCGCGGTGATCGCGGGTGCGGCGGGTGGGTCGGCAGGCGGTGCTGCTGCCTGGTGTCCGGCGGCGGGCTGGCTCGCCGGTGCCGGCGCGGAGGCGGGTTGCGTCGGTCGTGACAGGGATTGGGCGGCGTGCAGCCGGCCGGACAGTTCGACCAGGCTGATGCTGGCCACGACAACGAGCCCGTCGACCGATAGCGGCAGCAGGTAGGCGGACACTCCGGTTTCGCCGTAGTGGGCTGCGACGCCGACCATGTGCCAGTACGACACCCAGGCCGCGATTCCGGCGATCGTGGTGGTGGCGGTCAACCGGACGGCGGCGAGGAGTTGGCGGTGGACAGGAACGCGTGAGATCAGCTCGACGGTGAGCAGGAGCGCGATCGGCGGCCACGCGGCGATGGCTTGGCTGATCAGGTGCGGCTGAGCGTGCAAAATGTTCGCGGCCACGGAGGCGGCCACGCCGAGGAGCAGTGTGGCTCGCACCGACCATCGGATGCGTTTGAGGCTGCTGATGGTTGCTTGCGGGGCAGGCCGCCGTCCGGCGTGCCAGGCCGCTGTGGCGGGCATGGGTGCGGCGTTCATGCGGCGGCGCCTGGCTTGCGGCGGGCGCGGCGGCGCAGGTCGTCGGTGAGCGCGGCAGCGAGTTCGCGGGTCTCGTCGGTGGGTTCGGTGTCGAGCTCTTCCAGCCTGCGGGTCAGTTTGGCGAGCCGGGTGGCGATTGCGTCCGTGTCGTCGAGGTCCGCGTGTCGGCGCATTGCCGCCTGGTACAGCTGTTCCGCGTACGGGTCGTGCTCGATGGCCGTATTCAGTACGGCGAGTGCCTCCTCGGGTTGGTCGCGCAGCGCCTCGGCGAGGGCGAGGTGGGCGTCGAGGGCCTGTCTGCGGATCGCCTCCCGATGGGGTTCGGCCCACTCGTAGCGGGCGTCCTCGGCGAACGGGCCCCGATAGGCGGCGACCGCCTGGCGCAGCGCGGTTACCCGCTGCTCGCCGCTGGTGGTCTCGGCTGCGGTGAGTGCGTCGCGCATTCGCCACAGGTCCACGTCCAGAGCGTCGCGGTTGAGCACGTACCGGTGTCGTGGGTGGCTGAGGTAGGTAGCTCGCCCACCGGTGCGCCGCAGCGCCTGGCGCAGCGCGTAGACGTAGGTGTGGATACGGTTCGGCGCCTTGGACACTGTCGCGTCGGGTACCAGGTCCTCTTTCATCGCGTCGACGCTGGCGCTGCCGCCGCGGGCGATGAGGTACACCAGTAGCTCCATGGCCTTGGCACGCAGTGGCTTTTCCGGGTCGGCGTCGACGATGGCGGGCCGGCCGAGTACCTGGACGGCGACGACGCCGGGGCCTTCGTCCGCCCCGTCCTCGGCACCCGCGCCGGCGCCGTCCAGGTCCGGACCGTCCTCGGCGGTTCGTTCCGCCCCTGCCTGCGTCACCGCTGTGTCAACCTTCGCCCCGGCTGGGTGTTGGGGCTCGGTCGCGTCCGCGGCCGGGTCGTCGTCGGCTGGCTCGTTGACGACGGTGGAGCTGGTGATTTCTTCGGCACGGGCGGCGGGGTCGTCGGATGTCGGCTGGTCGTGATGGCCTTCCGCGTCCGTGACTGTGGCGGTTGGGGTGTGGGGCTGCGGCTCGGGGGGCGTTGGCGGCTGGGGCAGGCCGGTGTGGGACTCGGCAAGGGTGGGCAGCAGCGCGGATCCTGGTCGACCGGCGCCGCTCTTTGGGCGAGGACCACACCCGGATGGTCTCCCAACTGCACCAACTGCTCCTCGAACTCATCCCAGGTGGGGCGAAGAAGAGCCTGTCCGCCGCCCAGGTCAAGGCACTGCTGGCTACGGTCCGGCCCCGAGACACGGTCGGCAAGGCCCGACGACGGGTCGCCGCGGAGCTGATCAGCGACCTCGAACGCGTCTACCGACGTTCCAAGGAAGCCGACAAGGAACTGAAAGAGCTCGTGGCCTCTACCGGGACCGGGTTGATGGACCTGCACGGCATCGGACCATCCGGCGCAGCCCGGCTGCTGGTCGAGGTCGGCGACGTCACCCGGTTCCCGGACCGGGCCCACTTCGCCTCCTGGAACGGCACCGCCCCCATCGACGCCTCCTCCGGCGAGCAGGTACGCCACCGGCTCTCCCGGGCCGGGAACCGGCAGATCAACCGGGTCCTGCACATCATGGCCACCGTCCAGCTACGCAACCCCACCGAAGGGCGTGCGTACTTCGACCGGAAGAAGGCCGCCGGGAAGACGTCGATGGAAGCGATGCGCGCGCTGAAACGACGCCTGTCCGACATCGTCTACCGCTGCATGATCAACGACTCGGTGGCCACGGCGGCGGGTCCGGGAGGACAGCAGGAACGGCAACTGGCTCCAGCGTGACCGGCTTACATCCCCATGCCGGCTCTTCGGAGAAGTCACTTCCCGGACCCGCCACCACCCAGGATAGAACTCTCCTCCCGGCGGTGTCTTGACACAGAGGGGAGCCATGAGCGGATACGTCGTGGTCACCGTCGCCTTGAGCGGCGCTACGGGTCGGGACCGCGAGCGTGACGTGGTTGCAGCGCCGCGGCGGCGACAACGTGTCATTTGGATGCCCTATCTTGAGACGGCAAGGGAGGTGCGATGACCGAGTTGCTGACCGCGACCGATCTGGAACAGTGGTCGGAGCGCAACGACTCGCGTGAGCACCTGCCGACTCTGGTGCGGCGCCTCATCCTCGCGGTGGCCGCTCCGGAGACGCTCCGCATGCCCGCCGCCGAAGCCGTCGGGCTGCCCGGCCTCGATGGCGAGGTCACGAGCCCCTCTGGCGTGCCGCCGTTCCTGCCGGCGGGCCGCTCCGTCTGGGAGTTGGGCACGGGCCGTGAACCCCAGAACAAGGCACAGCGTGACTACCGGAAGCGGGTCGACGGGTCGAGTCGGAACGAGCGCGCAGGCGTCGTCTTCGTGTTCGTGACGAGCCGGCGCTGGCCCGGTTCGCAGGAATGGGTCGATCGCCGCACGGAGGACGACGATGGCTGGGCGGGTATCCGGGTGCTCGACGCGGAGGACCTTGCTGCGTGGCTAGCGCTGTGCCCTGGAGTGCACCGGTGGTTGGCGTCCGAGCAGCTCGGGCGGGACCCGCACGGCGTGATCGGTCTTCGCGACTGGTATCGGAACTGGGCCGAGCGCACCCAGCCGGCCATCCCGGCAGCGCTGCTACTCGCGGGCCGCGACGACCGAGTTCGCCGCCTTCGGGACCTGCTCCGCGCCGAGCCGGGCGAGCAGGTGATCGCTTCGGCGAGCCGGGACGAGTCCGTGGCGTTCGTTGCGGCCAGTCTGATGGCCGAGCCGCCGCAGGACCCAACCACGACGCCGCGCCAGACGTCCGAAGACCCGCCGATGGAGACGCCTGGCGGATCGGAGGAACCTGTCGAGGGTGTTGCGGACGCCGAGTCGGGCGAGCCCGTCATATCGTCTACCGCGGAGGAGGGCGCTCTCGCAATGGGGTTCGCGCGCGCCACGGGCGCGCCGGCCGAGATCGAAGCGCTGGTCGAACGGGCCCTCCTCGTCGAGGATGTACGGGCATGGCGGCGAGTGGCCGCTCATGAGAGCCCGATGGTACTCGTGCCGGTGTTCGCCGAGCCGGAAATCGGCGACGCCCTCCGCGCCGGCCACCACGTCGTGTTGCCCCGCGCCGGCCGGCCCGCCGATGACCGGCTCCCACGGCTGCCCCGGCACCTCGCACGGGAGGCATGGATTGCCGCCGGGCTCGACCACGACCGCGCCGACGAATACGGACGGGCAGCGAGACGGAGCCTGGCGTCGCTGCGTCGGCGCATCGGCCCGCCCGGCTGGCTTCGCCAGCCGCCGTGGGCCTCGGACACCACGGCGAACCTGCTTGCTCCGCTGCTGCTCGCCGGTGCCTGGGCTGACGACGTTGAGGGCGACCTAGAAGCGCTGCGGAGCTTGACCGACCGCGGCTGGCGGGCGACCGCCCGGGACCTAAGCACGCTGACGTCAGGCGAGGACGCCCCGCTGCTCCTGAGAGACCGCCGGTGGGAGTTCGCCGATCCGGTGGATGCATGGGACGCCCTGCACCACGCCCTGACGGCCGAGGATCTCGATGCGTTCCAGTCGCTGGCGCCGGGCGTGCTGGGCGAAAGCGACCCCGCTTCAGGACTAACCGCACGAGAGCGCATCGCTGCTTCGTTCAGCGAGACCGGCGCGCCGCGCCGACGACACTCCAACACGCTGCGCCGCGGAATGGCCACGACCGCGGCGATCCTCGGCGCGGTCGTCGGCGACCGTGAACTCCCCGGCGGCCTCACCGGTCAGCAGCACGCGTCCCGGGTCGTCCGCGAGTTGCTCCATGACGGCGACGCCGCCCGCTGGCACGCAGTCGCTGACCTGCTGCCGCTGCTGGCTGAGGCGTCGCCTGAAGGCTTCCTCGCGGCCGTCGAGCATTCCCTCGACGGAACCGACCCGCCGGTGATGTCGCTGTTCGCCGAGACGCCCAACGACTTCGGGCTGGGCGGCCGAAGCGCCCACCCCTCGCTGCTGTGGGCGCTGGAGAGCCTCGCCTGGTCCCCGGCACTGTTGTCTCGGGTAGCTGTCGTGCTCGGCCGCCTCGCCGACCGGGACCCCGGCGGACGGCTCGCCAACCGGCCCAGCGCCTCCCTCGCTGCCGCCCTGCACCTGCGCATCCCGCAAGGCGCGGGCGATGCGGCAACGCGTATCGCCGCACTCGACGCCGTCCGGACCGTCGCGCCGATGGCGGCGTGGCGACTCGCGCTCGACCTCGTCCGCCAAGCCGACCGAGGGATGATCCTGGTCAGCGGCCCAAAGTTCCGTGACTGGCCGCGGCCGCCGCACGCCACCGTCAACGACATCCTGGACGCACTGGACGCCCTGGCCCCACGCATCGCCGACGGTGCCGGCGCCGACCCGGACCGGCTCACCGCCGCCGTCGACCTCGTCGACCGGTTCCGAGAGCCCGGCAGACTCGCGCTTCTCAACGCAGCCGAGACCGCATGGCCCGATCTGCAGGAGGAGGGCCGTCGCACCGTCCTCGCCAGCCTCGCTGAGAGGGTGGCGATGCACCGCCGGCACCCGGACGCGGGCTGGGCGCTGCCCGACCAAGCTCTCGAGCCATTCGAGGCGTTCCTGGACGCCTACGCCCTCCCGGGGAGCCAGCCCGATGATGCCGAGCTGTTCTCGTGGCTGCCTTTTCGACGCGAGCTCAATCTCGACCGCGAGGACCCCGATCCGGAGGCGCTCGCCTCCGCGAGAGCCGAAGCGGTTCGACATTGCCTCAGTGACGGACTCCCAGCGGTCCTTCGCCTGGCTGAGGCGTCCGAGAACCCGGCAGCCGTCGGCGACGCCCTGGCGTCAGTTACGACCGGCCACGACTCAGCAGTTCTCGAGCACCTCGCGGGCTCGTCGCAGCCCCTGCACGCGATGGCCGCTGGACTGGCGGCGCACCGGCAGCGGAAGGACCCAGGCTGGCTCGCTGCCACGGCAGAGGCCAGACCCGCGCAGGCCGCAGCGCTGTGCCAGACCGCGGCGATCGATGAGGTTCTGCTGACGCTCGTGGACGGCCTGGAGCCGGACACGCAAGACGAGTTCTGGCGCGACATGCAACCGCTGCGAGTGCCAGACGACCTGACATCGATCGTCGCGCGGCGCATGCTCGAGCGCGGCCGGGCCTGGGCCGCGATCGAATTGCTCAGCCACGCCGGCTTCGGCGCCGACCTCGACCTGGCTATCCAGGCGCTCAAGGCGCCGGCCCTCGCAACGACCGAAGACATCTCGCGCGCACGGTCGCCGGAGTACACGGTCGGACGCCTGCTCGACCGTGTCGAGGAAGCAGGCGCGGACGACACGCTGCTCGCAGACCTCGAGTGGTTCTACCAGCCGCTTCTCGAACACAACCGCACGCCAACAGCCCTGCACCGAGAACTCGCCCGCAATCCCGCCCGCTTCGCCGGCCTTGTGTCCTTGCTGTACCGGCCGGACCCGGACACCGGCGCGAGCTCAGCCGACGGACAGGCGAGGAACAACACGGCATCGTCACAGGCATTCGATGCGGCCTGGGTCATCCTGCGGGAATGGCGCACGCCGCTCCCAGGCTCCGTCGACGGGCAATTGCCGACCACCGAGGACATGCTGCGATGGGTGGAATCGGTACGCGAGATGCTCACCGCATCCGGCCGCGCCCGGGTGCTGCCCGTCGTTCTGGGCGACGCGCTGTCCGGCGCTGTCGCAGACGAGGACGGCACGTGGCCCAGCGAGCCAGTCCGGGATGTCCTCGAGATCCTCAGAGACAGAGACCTCGACGAGCATCTCGCCGTCGCGAGGATGAACCAGCGCGGCGTCACAACTCGCGGCATCTACGACGGCGGGGCGCAGGAGCGCGCGCTCGCCGAGCAGTACAGCACGGCGGCGGACCGCGTACGCGGTCGGTGGCCTCGTTCGGGAGCGCTGCTCGACGGGCTGAGCCGGTCCTACCGGGAAGACGCCCGCCGGGAGGACCGCTCGGCTGAGAGCCAGGGCGATCGCTGACAGATGGTCGACCGACTCACGCAATCCCGTCCGGTCCCCGCCCAGCCGGCGTCCGAGCCTCAAGGAGCTCCCAGTCGGATTCAGCAGCATTCGGGTACCGGCGTACTGCGGGGCGAACCAGGAACTGGAGCAGCGCAAGCGGCGCTCGAGGTCGGCGTCTTCGCGCTGCGCCTCGTCCGACGCCTGTACCACAGGCTGGGGGCAACACTCTCCGTCGGCATCATCCATCGCTCGGACCCACAGGACCGTTGCGAGACCACCTATATGATCATGTGCTCCCAGTTTGCTCCCACCGTAAGGAGCAACTACAAAATGGCTCGTTACCGAAGATCCGATAACGAGCCGTTTGACCTGCTTATATAGCTGGTGGGCGATACTGGGTTTGAACCAGTGACCTCTTCCGTGTCAAGGAAGCGCGCTCCCACTGCGCCAATCGCCCTCGCTTGTAGCCGAGGTGGAGACGGGATTTGAACCCGTGTACACGGCTTTGCAGGCCGTTGCCTCGCCTCTCGGCCACTCCACCGAGGTAGCCCCCGACATGTGGCGGCATCTCCGAGCGGACGACGGGACTCGAACCCGCGACCCTCACCTTGGCAAGGTGATGCGCTACCAACTGCGCTACGTCCGCTTGTCATCCGGTGTTTCCTGGTGACGGATGAGAACTTTAGCCGAGGCCGCGAACAGATGCCAACTCGGGGGTCCGGTCGGCGGGTCAGCAGTCCCCGGCCCTGCACACCCGTCCGCAACGCTCGCGGTCCCGTCCCGGCGGGCACCTCAGGTGGGCCGCGACCACCGTCCCCCCACGCCACCACCCCTAACCATCCTAGGAACCTGGGAGTTAGGAGAAGTGACGCGGGGGACGGACGGGTTACTTCGCCGCGTTGAGGTCGTCGAGGGCCTGGCTGGCGCCACGGTGCAGGGGGACCGGGTCGGTCTTGCGGGCGGTGTCCAGACTGATCTCCTTCGCCGCCGCGTTGGCCTGTTCGAGCTGCGGCTTCCGATCGAAGAGCGCCTTGGTCAGTACGCAGACCAGGTTCCCGTCGAGGTCATCCTTTACCAGCAGGAGGTTTGGTACCACGATGGTCTTGACGTCGGCCGGGGTGCCGTAGGTGGCGGCCGGGATGCTGCTCTCCTCGTACACCGGGTTGATTTTCTTCATCTCGGCCAGCAGCGGGGTGATGTCCAGGAAGCTGACCTGTCCCCTGGCCGTGGTGAGCAGGTCGGTGATGCCCGGCGTCGGCAGGCCGCCCGACCAGAACAGCGCGTCGATCGAGCCCTCCTTCATTCCGTCGACGGTCTTGGCCAGGTCCAGCCGCTGCGCCTGGACGTCCTTGGCCGGGTCCAGCCCGGCGGCCTGGAGCAGCCGGTTCGCGATGACCTCGGTGCCCGACTTCGGCGAGCCGGTGGAGACCCGCTTGCCCCGCATGTCAGCCACCGAGCTGATCCCGGCGCCGTTGCGGACGATCACCTGGGTGTAGTTCGTGTGGATCCGGGCCAGCGCCTGCACCGGCTGCCGCTGCCCCTCGAAGCTGCCGGTGCCCTGCACCGCGTCGGCGGCGGTGTCGGCCAGCGAGAACGCCACCGCGTACGTGCCGGCGACGAGCTGCTGGATGTTCTGCACCGAGGCCCCGGTCTCGGCCGCGGTGGCCTTGACCTTGCTGCCCGGAGCGTTGGAGACCTGCTCGGCGTACGCGTTGCCGAGCGCGAAGTAGACCCCGGTCGCGTTGCCGGTGGCGATCCCGATCCGGGTTTCCGTGCCCACCTCGCAGGTGATCTCACCACCCGCGTCGGTGCTGGCGGTGTCCTGCCGGCCACCACAGCCGGCCAGACTGGTCAGGCCCAGACCGGCGGCGGTCACCGCCGCCAGGATCCTCGTGCTACGTCTCATTTCGCATCCTCTCCCACGCTCGAACCCATTCCCTGGCCCCTCGGGCCGGTGTCGCCCTCCGCCGCCCGGGAAACGCCGCCCGTCCCTGAGGCACCGCCCGCCAGCGAGTCACCGCCCGCCAGCGAGTCATCCTCCGGCAGCAAGCCACCGTCCGGCACGACCTCGGCCGCTCCGGCCCTGCCGCCCCGGGGGCTCGGCAGGGCCGGATCCCGCAGGCTCGACAGGGCCGGATCGGACCCCTCGACCAGCACACCCGCCCCGGGCGTACGGCGACGCCGGGCCAGCGCCGTCAGCACGGCGACGACCAGCAGCCCGCCGCCGATCGCGATCGACATCGGGTGCAGGTAGAGCAGCAGCAGGCCGGCGACGGCGCTCAGAGTCCGCTCCACCGGGCCGGCCGGACCGACACCGAGCAGCCAGCCACCGGTCGCCACCGCAAGCGCCGCCACGCCGAGACAACCGACCAGCCCGGCCCAGAGCACCTCGACCGGGGAGCCGCGGCCGAGCAGGTACTCCCCCGGCCCGGTGAGGACGAAGGCGATCGGGGCGAGGAACGCCGGCAGGGCGTACTTGAGGGCCTGCCACATGGTCGGCACCGTCCGACCACCGGTGATCGCCGCCGCACCCACCGCCGCCAACGCGGTCGGCGGGGTGACCTCGGAGAGCACCGAGTAGTAGAAGACGAACATCGCGGCGGCCGGAGCCGGTACGCCGAGTGCGAGCAGCGCCGGCCCGATGATCACCCAGCCGATGATGAACGACGCGGTGACCGGCACGGCCAGCCCGAGCAGCGAGAGTGCCACCGCCGCGAAGACCACGGTCAGCGCCAGCACCACGGTCGGGTTGTCGGTCAGCGCCTGCGCGCCCCGGACCAGCAGCGAGGCGAACTGCGCGCCGAGTCCGGTCTTGGTGGTGGTGGCGGTGATGATGCCGGCCGCGCCGCAGACCGCGGCGACCGGGAGCACCCCGCGGACCCCGGCGGAGAGGGCGGTGAAGAGCCGTCGTGGGGTCAGCCAGCTCCGCCGGTCGAGGAAGCTGAGCAGCACCGCCAGCCCGGTGGCGTAGACGACCGCCCGGGTGGCGCTCATTCCGAGCGCGAGCAGGACGACGATGACGATCAGTGAGGAGAAGTGGTAGCCGAACCGGCCCAGCAGCCGCCACACGGAGCCGGCGGCGACCTCGACCGGGCGTACCTTGAACCGGCGGGCGTCGATCTCGACGGCGAGCAGGATGCCGAGGTAGTAGAGCAGGGTCGGGATCACCGCCCAGCCGAGCACGGTCAGGTAGGAGACCTCGAGGTACTCGGCGACGATGAAGGCCGCCGCGCCGAGGGTCGGCGGCGAGAGGATCGCTCCGACTCCGGCCGCCGCCAGCATGCCGCCGGCGTGCTCGGCCGGGTAGCCGGCGCGGCGCAGGATCGGCCAGGTGACGGCGCCGACGCTGACGGCGGTGGCGGTACCGGAGCCGGAGACGGTGCCGAGCAGGAAGCCGGAGGCGACGGCGGTGCGGCCGGCGGCGCTGCGGGAGCGCCGGAACGCGGCCACCGACAGGTCGACGAAGAACCGTCCGGCGCCGGAGAGGTCGAGTACCGCGCCGTAGATCGTGAACAGCACGATGTAGGTGGCGGCGACGTCCAGCGGGGTGCCGTAGAAGCCGCTGCCGGAGTTGTAGAGCGCGTCGACGATCTGTCCGAAGTCGAGCCCGGCGTGCGCGATCGCCCAGCTCTGCGGCAGCAGCCCGCCGTAGTAGCCGTAGCCGAGGAAGAGCAGGCAGACCACCGGCAGGATCCAGCCGGTGGTGCGCCGGCACGCCTCGACCAGGAGCACCAGCAGCAGCGCGCCCATCAGCACGTCGACCGGGGCGAGCAGCCCCTGCCGGTCGAGGAAGGCGTCGTAGCCGCCACCGGCGTCACCGACCGCCAGCGGCAGCACCGGATAGAGACAGACGACCAGGGCCAGCCCGGCCAGCAGCCAGTCCGGCACCGTCGGCAGGTCCCGGCGCGACCCGCCCGGAGCATCCTGATCGGGTACGCGACGCCGCCCGCCCGCCGGCAGCCGACTCGCCAGCCGGTCCGGCAGCCGCAGGCCCGACCGGTACCCGAGGAAGACCAGCGGCAGCACGCCGGTCAGGAAGACGATCAGGTAGAACTGGCTGCCCTGGGCCAGTGGCCGGAACACCTGCCAGAGCACCAGCAGCGCGACGGCGAACGCGACCACCGCCACCCCGACCTCGACCGGGCCGGTGAGTCGCCGGGCCGGCCGCTCCTCGTCGTCGTAGGTCACGGCGGTGGCGACGTCCGGGGTGGCCAGGGCGGGAATCTCGTCCCGGCCGATCCGGGCGGACGACTCCACGGACCTTCCTGGATCACGGGCGGACGGCTCCGCCGGATGCACCGGGCCGGGATCGGCCGGGCCTGCCGGAGTTCCGGCGCTCGACCGTTCCAGGGTGGACCCGTCGGGTGCCGGCTCGGGTTCGGCGTCCGCCGCCGGAGGGATTTTGGCCACACCGTCTGGCATGTGCGGACACTACTACGGGGCACCGATGGTTGCGGATCTTTCCCGGTCCGGTGGTCGGTCCGGTGGTCGGTCCGCCGGGCCGGGCGGTTGAGCGGTTGCGGCGGCCGGTCGACACGCCGGCCGGGCGCCGCCGCGTCCCTGCTCGGCGGGACTGACGTCGGCTCGACGAGAGCTACCGGGACGTGCGGCTTCTGATCCGCTAGTGGACAGTCTGACCCGCTAGTAACTTATCCGACGTGTTGATAGCTTATTGTCTCCGCCGGAATGGGCTACCGTAACCGCGTGACGAGACGTGCGGCAGAGGTGCGCCTGGATGCGCTACTACGCACCGCCTGCGACGTGATCGCGACGCGGGGCCTGGCCAACACGCGTACCGCCGACGTGGCCCAGGCCGCCGGGGTGAGCCAGGCGCTGGTCTTCTATCACTTCGCCACCAAGGAACGACTGGTCGCCCAGGCGTTCGCGTACGCCGCCGAGCAGGATCTCGCCCGGCTCGACACCGTGCTCCGGTCCCCCGCGACCCCGCTGGTCAAGTTGAAGAAACTGCTCCGCCTCTACGCACCTCCGGGCCGGTCACGCTCGTGGGCGATGTGGATCGACGGCTGGTCGGAGTCGCTGCGCACACCGGAACTGGAGAAGGTGTCGCGACGGCTGGACCTGCGTCGGCGGGAGGGGCTCGGCGAGGTGATCTCGGCCGGGGTCGAGGACGGGGTGTTCAGCTGCGACGATCCGGCCGGGGCCGCCTGGCGGATCAACGGCCTGATCGACGGGCTCGCCGTGCAGCTGGCGGTGCACGACCGGGTGATCCCACGCCGCCAGCTCACCGAGTGGGTGCGACTCTCGGTCGCCCGCGAGCTGGGCCTGCTCCCCGACCAACTGGACTGACCGGCACGACCCGCCGCTCTGCTGGCGGCCCGCTCGACCGACTGTGACCCGTCCGCCTGTGACCCGCCTGCCCGGCTCGGGTGACTTCCCCGGCGGCCGGTGGCGTACCGGGGCAGAATCGGATCGTGGATCTGCTGATGACGTACCGGCGCGCGGTGGCCGACTTTGCCGACCTGGTCGGTCGGGTCGGTGCCGACCGCTGGGCGGGACCGACGCCGTGCACGGACTGGGATGTCCGGACCCTGGCGCACCATGTGGTCTGGGAGGAACGCTGGTCGGTGCCGCTCTTCGCCGGAGCGTCGCTGACCGAGGTCGGCGACCGGTTAGCCGGTGACCTGCTGGGCGCCGATCCCGCCGCCTCGGCCCGGGACGCGGCCGAGCAGGCCTGCCAGGCCGTCGCCGACCCGGCGGTACTGGACCGCGTCGTGCAGTTGTCGGCCGGGCCGACGCCAGGTCGGGAGTATCTGCACCAACTGCTGGCCGAGCACCTGGTGCACGGCTGGGACCTGGCGGTCGCGATCGGCGTGGAGCCTCGGCTCGATCCGGCCGGCGTCCGGGAGTGTGCCCGGTGGTTCACCGAACGTACCTCGATGTACCGGGACAGCGGGCTGGCCGCGCCGGGCGTACCGGTGCCGCCGGAGGCGAGCGAGCAGGACCGGCTGGTTGCCGCGTTCGGCCGGGATCCGGGCTGGCGTCCCGACTCCTGACCGGTCCCGCCGCAGGAACGACCGCGCCGCAACTCCTGGGCGACCCGCCGAGACCTCTGAATCGATTCATCCATCGCCGATTATCCGTCCGCCCAGGGCGGCTCCGGCCCGGTCGGCGAAGCCTCCATTGACAGGCCCCGCCCGGCGGCGGTACCTTCGTGCGGTTTGTTGAATGGTTTCATCACCGCCCGCCACCGGGGCGCGTGCACACACCCGGCGAGGGTGTGGCCGCCAGGAGCCGATGGGAAAGTCGACCATGACAACTGGGACCCTGCGCAGGCCGCCGCCCCGGCCCGCCGCACCGGGCGGCGCCGCCGCCGGAGCCCGGCCCCGATACCGACGCAACCGGCCCGGGATCGCGTACCTCTTCCTCTCCCCCTGGGTCGTCGGGGCGCTGCTGCTGACCGTCGGTCCGATGCTCGCCTCGCTCTACCTGTCGTTCACCGACTACGACCTCTTCACCTCACCGGAGTGGGTCGGCCTGGAGAACTACCAGCGGCTCTTCTCCGACGACGCGCGGTTCCTCGCCTCGGCCAAGGTCACCGCGATGTACGTGCTGATCTCCGTACCCCTGAAGCTGGCCGCCGCGCTCGCGGTGGCCCTGCTGCTCAACCGCAACCGGCGCGGGCAGGGCTTCTACCGGTCGGCCTTCTACGCGCCCTCGCTGCTCGGCACCGGCGTGGCGATCGCGCTGGTCTGGCGGGCGATGTTCACCGACGCCGGTGTGGTCGACTCGGTCACCGGCAACTTCGGCTGGGACACCGGCGGCTGGATCAACGAGCCGGACTACGCGATCTACGTGCTGATCATCCTGGCCGTCTGGCAGTTCGGCGCGCCGATGGTGATCTTCCTGGCCGGCTTGAAGCAGATCCCGACCGAGCTCTACGACGCCGCCGCGGTCGACGGCTCCGGCACCTGGCGCACGTTCCGGTCGGTGACGCTGCCGATGCTCTCCCCGATCATCCTGTTCAACCTGGTGCTGGAGACGATCCACGCCTTCCAGGCGTTCACCCCGGCGTTCATCGTCAGCGGCGGCCGGGGCGGGCCGAGCAACTCGACCCTGTTCTACACGCTCTACCTCTACGAACGAGGGTTCTCGCAGTTCCGGATGGGCTACGCCTCGGCAATGGCCTGGCTGCTGCTGCTCGTCATCGCGATCATCACGGCGCTGTTCTTCGGTACCTCGCGCCGCTGGGTGTTCTACTCGGGGGAGGACCGGTGAGCGCGCTCTCCGACGGCCTGTCGACCCGCACCCCGGCTGCCCGCCGGCCGGGCGCGACCGGAGCCCGGCTGCGTACGGCCGGCTGGCACACGCTGATCATCGCCGTACTGGCCCTGCTGCTGTACCCGGTGGTGTGGTTGCTGGCCACCTCGATCAAGCCGACCGACGAGATCCTCTCCAGCCTGAGCCTGCTGCCGAGCCGGCTGGCGCCGGAGAACTACTCCGCCGCGCTGGACGGGATCGCCGGGATCGGCATCTGGCAGTTCTTCACCAACTCGGTGATCGTGGCGGTCGGCTCGGTGATCGGCAACCTGGTCTCCTGCGCGCTGGCCGCGTACGCCTTCGCGCGGCTGCGGTTCAGGCTGCGCGGGCCGCTCTTCGCGTTCACCCTGTTGACCATCATGCTGCCGTACCACGTGGTGCTGATCCCGCAGTACACGATCTTCCAGAAGCTGGACCTGGTCGGCACCTTCGTACCGCTGATCCTGCCGAAGCTGCTCGCCACGGACGCGTTCTTCGTCTTCCTGATGGTGCAGTTCATCCGGGGTCTGCCCCGGGAGCTGGACGACGCCGCCGAGATCGACGGCTGTGGCCCGGTGCTGACCTTCCGGTACGTGATCCTGCCGCTGCTCAAGCCGGCCCTGGTCACCACCGCCATCTTCACCTTCATCTGGACCTGGAACGACTTCTTCAGCCAGCTCGTCTACCTCAACGACCCGGAGACGTACACGTTGCCGCTGGCGCTGCGGCTCTTCATCGACCAGACCAGCGAGTCGGCGTACGGGCCGATGTTCGCGATGTCGGTGCTGAGCATCGTCCCGGTGATGCTCTTCTTCCTGGCCTTCCAGCGCTACCTGGTGGAGGGGATCGCCACCTCCGGCCTGAAGGGCTGACCGGGTCGGTTCGGATTGTTCGCCGAACGGGGCCGGTCAGGACGTCAGGACCGGCCCCAGCGCCTCGACCTCGTCGCGGGTCAGTTCGCCGTCCGCCACCACGATCCGGTGCCGGCGCCGCACCGAGGCGCCAGCCGGGACCGGCAGGGTCCGCTCGAAGGCGAGCGCGACGCAGACCCCGGGATAGATCCCGGTCCGCACGAACCAGTGGTCGCCGTCGGCCAGACCGGCGAAGACCAGCGTGTACGGCCGCCCGCCGTCGGCCGCGCCGACCATCGCCAGCCACGGCTCGGTACTGCCGTTGACCCGCTCCTCCCCCTCGGCGCTCGCCGTGAAGGCCCGGTTGGGGCCCGGAGCGACCCGCCAGAAGAAGCCGCCGTAGCCGGCGCCGTCCGGCCGGCCGTTGGTGGCCGGGCTGCCGAGCACGATCTCCCGGTCGGCCGGCGCGGTCAGGGTGTAGCCGAAGTCGAGCAGCCAGGCGTCGGTCCGGTCGGCGAGGCCGGTGGCGCCGACCCGCCGCTCCTCGGTGAGCAGGGTCGCCCCGGCCGGGTCGAGCCAGCGCAGCCGCTCGGCGAACCCGCCGTCACCGGGACCGCCCTCACCGGGGCCGCCATCCAACCCGTTCCCGCCGGCCGCGCCGCCGCCCTCGGGATCGGCGTCCGGGGTCGGCAGGTCGGGCAGCCAGCCGTCGTGCACGATCCGGCCGTGGTCGTCGAGCCAGGTGTAGCCGGCATCCCGGACGTAGGTCCTGCCGCCCCAGAGGTTGGTACCCGAGACGTCCTGCATGGCGACCGAGACCCCGAGGTGCCAGCGGTGGTCCTCGGGCAGCGTGTCGGTCACCACGACCCCGCCGAGGGTACGCACCGGATGCAGGTACGGCCGGCGCCCCCAGCGGAGGTCGACGTGCGGGTCGTCCAGGACGTACCGCGCCACGGTCTCGCCGCGCACCCGCAGCCGTACGCCGGTCAGGTCCTCGCCCATGCTCGCCGCCCTCTCTGCGTCGCTCCGGGGTGCCGGCCGGCGACACCGGATGGGAAAGCGCTTCCCACAATCGGACAGGGTAGCGACGGTCGCTGCGCCGGAAAACCGCACGGCGGAGGGCGTCACGGGACGGCGAGGTGCACCCGGTGCGGTGTACGGGAGGGTTACTGTCGATCGCACGCGGTAGACGGGCCGCTGCGGGTGGTGCGGGCGGGCGCACGGTGGTGCGCGGCCGCCGGATAACCTTGACACGTTTCAGCCCGGCGGTCCGGGCTGCGGGAGGAGACGGTGGTGCCGGGACCAGCGGTGAGCATCCGCGACGTGGCCAGCCAGGCGGGCGTGTCGGTGGGCACGGTCTCCAACGTGCTCAACCGGCCCGACATCGTCGCGGCGTCGACCCGTAACCGGGTGCTCGCCGCGATCAACGAGTTGGGCTTCGTCCCCAACGACGCCGCCCGGCAGTTGCGCCGGGGCCGGGGTCGCACCCTCGGCCTGGTGGTGCTGGACGTGGCCAACCCGTTCTTCACCGACGTCGCCAAGGGCGTCGAGGACGCCACCGGCGCCGCCGGGATGGCGGTGATCTTCTGTAACAGCGACGGCGACCCGGCCAAGGAGAGCAGATATCTGGACCTGCTGGAGGAGCAGCGGGTCCAGGGGGTGCTGATCACCCCGGTCGACGACGCCAACGAGCGGCTGGTCCGGCTCCGGGAGCGGGGCGTGCTCGTGGTCCTGCTGGACCGGCGCTCCACCCGACCCGACGTCTGCTCGGTCGCGGTCGACGACCGGCTCGGCGGCGAGCTGGCGATGCGGCACCTGGTGGAGGCCGGTCACCGGCGGATCGCCTTCGTCGGGGGCCCGTGGCGGCTGGAGCAGGTGCGGGACCGCTACCACGGCGCCGTGCACGCGCTGGACGAGGCCGGGCTCGCCGAGGAGGAGACCCTGCGCCGGTTCGAGACGCCGAGCCCGACCGTGGCCGCCGGCCGGGACGCCGCCTCCCGGATCCTCGGGCTGCCCCGGTCGGCCCGGGCCACCGCGGTCTTCTGCGCCAACGACCTGCTCGCGCTCGGCGTACTCCAGGAGTTGACCCGGCAGCAGGTGCGGGTGCCGGAGGACATCGCACTGGTCGGCTACGACGACATCGACTTCGCCGCCGCGGCGGCGGTGCCGCTCTCCTCGGTACGCCAGCCACGGCAGCGACTCGGCCAGACGGCGGCACAGTTGATGCTGGACGAGGCGAACGACCCGGAGAACCACCAGCACAAGCAGGTGATCTTCGAACCGGAGCTGGTGGTCCGGGAGTCCAGCCAGTACGCGCGTACCCCCGGCTGACCCTGCGGATCGCCCCGGTTTCTTGACAGTTCGATGACGACGCTCGTATGTTGAGTGCGGCTCGTTGAAACGGTTCATTTGTTGGGAGGCCCGCCAATGCGGCGAGTGTGCTTCGTCCTGCGGGTCCGGCCCGACCGGCTGGCCGAATACCGGCAACGCCACGCGGCCGTCTGGCCCGAGATGCTCCGGGCGCTGCACGCGGCCGGCTGGCACGACTACTCCCTCTTCCTGCACGACGACGGGCTGCTGGTCGGGCACTTCCGCACCGAGGACCTGGCCGCGTCCCTCGCCGCGATGGAGGCCACCGACGTCAACGCCCGGTGGCAGGCCGAGATGGCCCCCTTCTTCGTCGGCCTGGACGGCCGCCGCCCCGACGAGGGGTTCGTCGTCCTCGACGAGATCTTCAACCTGGACGCGCAACTCGCCGCGCTGGACGACACCTCGCGGGACGACACCACGCGGGACGACACCACGCCGGACCGCACCGCACTCGACAACGGCGCGCCGGACAACACCACGCTCGACACCACGGAGGCCTGACATGACCGAGACCGACGTCCGGGCGGCGCTGCGCGCGCAACGGATCGAGGTGCCCTCCTGGGCGTACGGCAACTCGGGCACCCGGTTCAAGGTGTTCAGCCAGCCCGGGGTGCCGCGCAACCCGGAGGAGAAGATCGCCGACGCGGCACAGGTGCACGCGTTCACCGGAGTCGCCCCGGTCGTCTCGCTGCACATCCCCTGGGACCGGGTCGACGACTTCGGCAAGCTCTCGTCCTACGCGGCGGAACGCGGGGTGCGGATCGGCACCATCAACACCAACGTCTTCCAGGACGACGACTACCGGCTGGGCAGCGTCACCAACCCCGACCCGCGGATCCGGCGCAAGGCCCTCGGCCACCTGCTCGAGTGCGTCGACATCATGGACCTCACCGGCTCGCGGGACCTGAAGCTGTGGTTCTCCGACGGGACCAACTACCCCGGTCAGGACGACATCCGGGCCCGGCAGGACCGGCTGGCCGAGGCGCTGCACGCCACCTACGAACGGCTCGGGCCGGAGCAGCGGATGCTGCTGGAGTACAAGTTCTTCGAACCGGCCTTCTATCTGACCGACGTACCGGACTGGGGCACCGCGTACGCGCACTGCATCAAGCTCGGCGAGCGGGCCCAGGTGGTGATCGACACCGGGCACCACGCCCCGGGCACCAACATCGAGTTCATCGTCGCCTTCCTGCTCCGGGAGGGAAAGCTCGGCGCCTTCGACTTCAACTCGCGCTTCTACGCCGACGACGACCTGATGGTCGGTGCGGCCGACCCGTTCCAGCTCTTCCGGATCATGCACGAGATCGTCCGGGCCGACGCGCTGCGGGCCGACTCCGGCGTCAACTTCATGCTCGACCAGTGCCACAACATCGAGCCGAAGATCCCGGCGCAGATCCGCTCGGTGATGAACGTCCAGGAGGCGACCGCCAAGGCGCTGCTGGTCGACGCCGAGGCGCTGGCCGCCGCGCAGGCCGCCGGTGACGTGCTCGGCGCCAACGGGGTGCTGATGGACGCCTACAACACCGACGTACGGCCGCTGCTGGCGGAGGTCCGCCAGGAGATGGGCCTCGACCCGGACCCGATGGCCGCGTACGCCCGCTCCGGCTACGCGCAGCGGATCGCCGCCGAGCGGGTCGGCGGGCAGCAGGCTGGCTGGGGGGCATGAGCATGAGCACCGGACCGACCAATCCGGAGGTCGCCGCGCTGCTCGGCCGGGGTCACCGGCTCGGCGCCGACCGGCGCAACACCAACTACGGCGGCGGCAACACCTCGGCCAAGGCGACCGGCGCGGACCCGGTCACCGGCGGTCCCGTCGAACTGCTCTGGGTCAAGGGCTCCGGCGGGGACATCGGCACCCTGACCGAGGCGGGGCTGGCGGTGCTCCGGCTGGACCGGCTGCGCTCCCTGGTCGACGTCTACCCGGGGGTGGACCGCGAGGACGAGATGGTCGCCGCCTTCGACTACTGCCTGCACGGCCGGGGCGGTGCGGCGCCGTCGATCGACACCGCGATGCACGGCCTGGTCGACGCCGCGCACGTCGACCACCTGCACCCGGACGCCGGGATCGCGCTGGCCACCGCCGCCGACGGCCCCGAGCTGACCCGCCGCTGCTTCGGCGACCGGGTGCTCTGGGTGCCGTGGCGCCGGCCCGGCTTCCAGCTCGGCCTGGACATCGCCGCGATCGCCCGGGACAACCCGCAGGCGATCGGCGTGGTCCTCGGCGGGCACGGCATCACCGCCTGGGGCGCCACCAGCGACGAGTGCGAGGCCCGGTCGCTGGAGATCATCGAAACCGCCACCCGGTTCCTGGCCGAACACGGCCGGGCGGAGCCGTTCGGCGCGGTGCTGCCCGGGTACGAGGCACTGCCGGCCGAGCGTCGCCGGGAGCGGGCCGCCGCGCTGGCACCGACGCTGCGCGGGCTGGCCAGCACCGACAGCCGGCAGCAGGGGCAGTTCCAGGTCGGACACTTCACCGACGACGAGGCGGTGCTGGACTTCCTGTCCCGCGCCGAGCACCCGAGGCTGGCCGCGCTCGGCACCTCCTGCCCGGACCACTTCCTGCGGACCAAGGTCCGACCGCTGGTGCTGGACCTGCCGCCGGACACGCCGCTGCCGGACGTACTGGCCCGGCTGCGGGAGCTGCACGAGGAGTACCGGAAGGACTACCGGGCCTACTACGAGCGCTACGCCGAGCCGGACTCGCCGCCGATCCGCGGCGCCGACCCGGCGATCGTGCTGGTGCCCGGGGTCGGGATGTTCAGTTTCGGCCGGGACAAGCAGACCGCCCGGGTGGCCGCCGAGTACTACCTCAACGCGATCAACGTGATGCGCGGCGCCGAGGCGGTCTCCCGGTACGCCCCGATCGACGAGGCGGAGAAGTTCCGGATCGAGTACTGGCAGCTCGAAGAGGCGAAGCTGCGCCGGATGCCGAAGCCGAAGGCGCTGGCCGGCCGGATCGCACTGGTCACCGGCGGCGGCTCCGGGATCGGCGCGGCGATCGCCCGGCGGCTCGCCGCCGAGGGTGCCTGCGTGGTGGTGGCCGACCGCAACCTGGAGGGCGCGGCGTCGGTGGCGGCGGAGATCGGCGGCGCCGACCGGGCGGTCGCGGTCGCGGTGGACGTCACCGAGGCGGCCGGGATCGAGGCGGCCTTCGCCGAGGCCGCGCTCGCCTTCGGCGGGGTCGACCTGGTGGTCAACAACGCCGGGCTCTCCATCTCCAAGCCGCTGCTGGAGACGACCGAGGCGGACTGGGACGTCCAGCACGACGTGATGGCGAAGGGTTCCTTCCTGGTCTCCCGGGCCGCCGCCCGGCTCATGCTCGACCAGGGGCTGGGCGGGGACATCGTCTACGTCTCCAGCAAGAACTCGGTCTTCGCCGGGCCGAACAACATCGCGTACAGCGCGGCAAAGGCCGACCAGGCGCACCAGGTACGGCTGCTCGCCGCCGAGCTCGGCGAGCACGGCATCCGGGTCAACGGCGTCAACCCGGACGGCGTGGTACGCGGCTCCGGGATCTTCGCCAGCGGCTGGGGCGCCCAGCGCGCCGCCGTGTACGGGGTGCCGGAGGAGGAACTGGGCGCGTACTACGCCCGGCGTACCCTGCTGAAGCGGGAGGTGCTGCCGGAGCACGTCGCGAACGCGGTCTTCGCGCTGACCGGCGGCGAGCTGTCGCAGACCACCGGACTGCACGTACCGGTCGACTCCGGCGTGGCCGCCGCGTTCCTTCGATGAGCCCGGCGTTCCTTCGATGAGTACGGCGTTCCTTCGATGACCGGCTCGACCGCCGTCGCGGCCGTCGACCTCGGCGCGGCCAGCGGCCGGGTGATGCTCGCCGAGGTCGCCCCGGACGGGGTGAGGCTGACCGAGGTGCACCGGTTCGACAACGGGCCGGTGCGGCTCCTCGACACCCTGCACTGGGACGTCCCCCGGCTCTACGCCGAGATGCTGACCGGGCTGCGGGCGGCGCTGCACCGCCGGCCCGACCTGGCCAGCGTCGGCATCGACTCGTGGGCGGTGGACTACGGGCTGCTGGACGCCACCGGCGCGCTGGTCGGCAACCCGGTGCACTACCGGGACCGGCGTACCGACGGGGTGCCGGAGAAGGTGGTCGCGGCGCTCGGCGCCGACTATCTCTACCGGACGACCGGGCTGCAACTGCTGCCGTTCAACACGCTGTTCCAGCTCAGCGCCGAACTCGGCACCCCGGCCCTGGACCGGGCGGAGACGTTGCTGCTCATCCCGGACCTGCTCGGCTACTGGCTGACCGGGGTCGCCGGGAGCGAGGTGACCAACGCCTCGACGACACAACTGCTGGACGTGCGTACCCGGCAGTGGTCGGCCGACCTGATCGCCCGGGCCGGGCTGCCGGCCCGGCTGTTCGGGCCGCTGCGCCAGCCCGGTGACCGGGTCGGCGAGCTGCGCCCGGAGGTCCGGGATGCGGTCGGCACGGACCGGCCGGTACCGGTGACCGCGGTCGGCTCGCACGACACCGCGTCGGCGGTCGCGGCGGTACCCGCCGAGCACGACCGGTTCGGCTACATCTCCTGCGGCACCTGGTCGCTGGTCGGCGTCGAGCTGCCCGCGCCGGTGCTGACCGAGGCGAGCCGGGCGGCCAACTTCACCAACGAGGCCGGGGTGGACGGGACGGTCCGCTACCTGCGCAACGTGATGGGACTCTGGCTGCTCCAGGAGTCGCTGCGGGTGTGGCGGTCGCAGGGGCTGGCCGACGACCTGACCGACCTGCTCGCCGCCGCCGCCCGGGCGCCCTCGCTGGCCGCCGTGGTCGACCCGGACGACCCGGTCTTCCTGCCCCCGGGCGACATGCCGGCCCGGATCGCCCAGGCGTGCGAGGGGCGTGGCGAGCCGGTACCGCAGGGGCCGGCGGCGCTGACCCGGTGCATCCTGGACAGTCTCGCCCTGGCCCACCGGGTCGCGCTGCGTCAGGCGCGGCAGCTCTCCGGTCGGGACGTGGACGTGGTGCACGTGGTCGGTGGCGGCGCCCGCAACGAGTTGCTCTGCCAGCTCACCGCCGACGCCTGTGGGCTGCCGGTGGTGGCCGGGCCGGTGGAGGCGACCGCGCTGGGCAACGCGCTGGTGCAGGCCCGGGCGCTGGGCGTACTCGACGGCGGGCTGGCGGAGCTGCGGGCGCTGCTGCGGCGTACCGGATCGACCCGGACCTACCGGCCGCGGGCCGGCGGCGAGGCAGCCTGGCGGGCGGCGGCGGAGCGGGCCGGCCTGGCCGACGGGTAGCCGCGATCCTCTTCCGGTCGGCGGTCGTCGGGGTTCCGGACCGATCGCGAGCGCCGCTCGCAAGCGGCAAAACACGCCTATCACGGTATTTATCTGTTAAGAAGGGGACTAACTGGACAGACGATCGGACCGGAGGTTGGCAGATGGTGACGCAGGCGCGGCCACGGTCCGGGACGGACGTCGCCGGCCGACCCGGGCACCGGGCGGACCTCACCGGCCTGCGCGCCCTGGCGGTCGGGTCGCTGCTGCTCGGTGCCGCCGGCATCGGCGCCGCGCCGGGCGGTTTCGTCGGCGCCGACGTCCTGCTGGTGGTCGCCGGCTTCCTGGTCACCGCTGCCCTGCTCGACGCGTGGCGGCGTACCGGCCGGATCGACCTGGCCGGATTCTTCGCCCGGCGGGTCCGGCGGGCACTGCCGGCCGGCACGCTGGTGCTCGCCGCGTCGCTGCCGCTGGCCCTGGCCCTGCTGCCCCGGGACCGCTGGTCGGCGGCGGGCTGGGACGTGCTCGCCGGTGCCGGGCAACTGCTGAACTGGCGGCTCGCCGCACAGCACGCCCAGGCGGTCGTCCCGGACGCCGGTGCCAGCCTGCTCGCCCACCTCTGGGTGGTCGCGGTCGTCGCGCAGTTCGTGCTGCTCTGGTCGCTGCTGGTGGCCGGCGTCGCGGCCTGGACCGCGCACCGGGACCGGCGGCCCGGCGTCCGCCCGCTGCTGATCGCCGCCGGCCTGCTCGGGCTCGGTTCGTTCGCCTGGTCGGTCTGGTACACCGCCGCCGAACCGGGGCCGGCCTTCCTGGTCACCACGACCCGGAGTTGGGAGCTGGCGCTCGGTGCCCTCCTCGCCCTGCTCGGGACCCGGTTGGCCGGGCTGCCCCGGCGCCTCGGCACCCTGCTCGGCTGGGCCGGAGTGGCCGCCGTCGTGGTCGCCGTGCTCACCCTGCGGCCGGGTCCGGACTTTCCCGGGCTGCCCGCCCTGCTGCCCGCGCTGGGCACGGCCGCGATCATCGCCGGCGGCACGATCGGCCGGCCGGCCGGTGCCCCGGGTACCGGCGACGCCGCCGGTACCGCCGCGGTGGCGGCCCGGCCCGGCGGGGTGTACCGGGCGCTCGGTGCCCGGCCGTTGCGGGCGCTGGGTGCGGTCAGCTATCCGCTCTACCTCTGGCACTGGCCGCTGCTGGTCGGCCTGCACGCCCGGTTCGGCGACCTCCGGCCGGCGGTCGGCCTCGGCGTACTCGGCGGGGCAGTCCTGCTCGCCGTCCTCACCCACCGGTACGTCGAGATCCCGGCCCGGGCCGGCGCCCTGGACGGCTGGACGCCGGGGCAGGTACTCCGGGTCGGCACGCTGCTCCCGGCCGCCGGAGTACTCGCCGGGCTGCTCTTCCAGCTCACCGCCTGGCCGCCCGAGCAGCCGGCCCCGCCACGGGCCGGCACACCGGTCTCGGCGCTGCCCAGCGCGGCTGCACCGACGGCGCCGGGTGCCGCCGCGCTGGGCCGGTCACCCCGGACCAGCCGGGCCGGCGTCCCGGTCGACCGGGTCCGGTCGATCACCCCGGATCCGGCCGACGCCCGCGACGACCTGCCCGACGTCTACCGGCACAACTGCTTCCCGCCGGTCTCCAGCAGCCTCGCCCGGTCCTGCGTGTACGGCGACCGCAACGCCGGGTTCACCGTCGCGCTGGCCGGCGACAGCCACGCCGCGAGCTGGGTACCGGCGCTCCAGGTGATCGCGGCGGCGAAGGGCTGGCGGCTGGTCACGTACCTCAAGCCGAGCTGCCCGTTCCTCCGGCTGGAGCTGATGACCGGCGAGCGGCCGCAGCGGGAGGCCTGCGCCGAGTGGTACCGCAACGTCCGGACCGCACTCACCGGCCCGGAGCGGCCAGACCTGCTGCTGACCACGAGTTCCCGGTACCAGCCGATGGCCGGCGGCCGGGGGCTGAACGGCAGGCCGGCGCACGACGCACTGGTGGCCGGCATGCGGCGGACCTGGTCGGACCTGGTCTCGGCCCGGGTGCCCACGGTGGTGCTCCGGGGCACCCCGATCCTCCCCGCCGACAGCGCGAAGTGCGTCTCGGCGAACCCCCGCCGGCTGAAGCGGTGCGCGGCGGACCGGGAGGTCGCGTTGGCGACCGGCGCCGGAGCCGCGCAGCTCGCGGCGCTGGACGACCTCCCCCGGGTCGGCCTGATCGACCTGACCCCAGCGATCTGCCCCGGCCGGCGCTGCGCCCCGGTCATCGGCGGAGTGCTGGTCTACCGGGACAACCAGCACCTCACCGCCAGCTATGCCGCTACGCTCGCACCTCGGCTGCGCAGCGCGCTCGACCGGATCCTCGCGCCGCCCGCCTCCTGACCGGCCAGGGGCGCGGCCTTGCCGACCGGCCCGGCGCCGGTGCGGGAGACTCCGGACGCCTAGCGGGAGACGCAGAACTCGTTGCCCTCCGGGTCGGCCAGGGTGACCCAGCGGAAGGGGCCCTGCCGCCCGTCGTGCAGGAACTTCGCGCCGCGCGCCACCAGCGCCTCGACCACCGGTGCGAGGTCGTCGACACCGGTACGGACGTCGAGGTGCATCCGGTTCTTCACCGTCTTCGGCTCCGGGACGAGCTGGAACAGCACCCGTGGCGCCCGCTCGACTCCCTCGGGGTGCCGGATCGCCGCCCCGGCCTTCCAGACCAGTACCCCGCGGTGGATCCGGGTGTCGTCCTCGGTGGCGTGCCCCTGCTCGACCATCCGGCGGATGAACGCCTCGTCGGAGGGCTCCACCTGCCAGCCGAGCGTCTCGGCCCACCAGTCGGCGAGCACGTGCGGGTCGGCGCTGTCCTGGGTCACCTGGAACTCGTACGCCATTGCGGTCACCTCCGGGCCCGGTAGAGGTCACGGAGCAGGCTGATCTCGGCACCGTGGTGGATGGTCTCGCGGTTGACGTGCAGCACGAGTGCGGCGAGCGGGAACTCGGCGTACGGCCCCTCGGCCGGGCCGCACGGCCGGGCCAGCCCCGCCGCGTCGAGTCCGCGTACCCCGTCCCGCCAGGTGGCGTACGCCGTGTCGAGCTGGCACAGCGCCCCGGCGGCGGTGCCGGGGTAGTCGAAACTGTCGTAGTCGACCGGCGGCCCGTCGAAATGTGCCGCGCTGCGCTGCCCGAGGACTCCGACGACGATGTGCGCCAGCCGCCACGCGATCGTGGTGACCGGCGGCGGCGTCGGCTCCGGCAGCGCGTACTCGATGACGTAGCTGCCGGAGCCGTGCGCCGTGCCGGCGTCGACCTCGTCGCGGGGGCGTACGCCCCAGGTGCCGTCGACCGGCTCCCAGTGGTACTCGTCGTCGGTGAGCCCGTCGAGCCGGGGCCGCAGCTGGTGTTGCCAGTGCCAGTCCAACTGGTCGAGCAGTTGTCCGGTCCAGTCGATCTTCGTCTCCGTCTCCATGCCTCGGACGCTAGCCGCAATTGCGGACAGGATCGTTCCTGGTTTGCTGGCAGACTTCGGAAATGCTCGACACCTCGGCACGGCTGCTGCGCCTGCTCGCCATCCTGCAGACCCGGACCGAGTGGACCGGTCCGGAACTGGCGGAGCGGCTGGGCGTGACGGTGCGTACCCTGCGCCGGGACATCTCCCGGCTGCGCGACCTCGGCTATCCGGTCCGAGCCACCCCCGGGGTCGCCGGTGGCTACCGGCTCGGCGCGGGGTCGACGCTGCCGCCGCTGCTGCTCGACGACGACGAGGCGGTGGCGGTCGGGCTGAGCCTGCGCACCGCGGCCAGCCAGAGCGTGACCGGCATCGCCGAGACCTCGCTGCGCGCGCTGACCAAGCTGGAGCGGATCCTGCCGGCCCGGCTCCGCCAGCGGACCGCCGCGCTGCGGCTGACCACCGTGCCGCTGGCCGGCGGGGCGCCCACCGTCGATCCGGACCTGCTGACCGTGATCGCCGAGGCGTGCCAGAACCTGCACCGGCTCAGCTTCGACTACCGCAGCCGCGACGGGACGACCAGCGTGCGCCGGGTGGAGCCGCACCGGCTGGTGCACACCGGCCGGCGGTGGTATCTGGTGGCCCGGGACACCGACCGGGACGCCTGGCGCACGTTCCGGGCCGACCGGATCGGCGAACCCCGTTCGACCGGTGTGCGGTTCACCCCGCACGACCCGCCCGACCCGGCCACCTTCGTCGCGGACTCGGTCGGCGCGGCACCGTACCGGTACCGCGCCCGGGTGCTGGTGCACGCGCCGGCCACCGAGGTCGCCGAGCGGGTCCCGCCGACGGCCGGGCTGGTGGAGGCGGTGGACCGGCAGAGTTGCCTGCTGCGCACCGGAGCGGACTCGCTCGGCTTCCTGGCGCTGCACCTCGCCCTGCTCGGCCCCGAGTTCACCGTGCTCGAACCCGCCGAACTGACCGACGAACTCGGCCGCCTGGCCGGGCGGTTGGCTCGGGCGCGGGACCGGTCCCGATCGGGCCGACCGGAGTAGCGCCGCCCGGCACTCCGAGATATCCGCCCGGTGATGGGGAACCAATTTCCGCCAGTTCCGTCGCCGGCCCGCACCACACGGTCCACAGGCGCGCGCCGCGCCGCCGGTCGACCCGGGGCGCCCGGGCCGGTGCCCGATTCCGCCCGGGGCGACCGGGGTGAACTGGGCGGATCCGTCGGCCCGACGATCTTCCCGAATCGGTGACCGGGCCTGCGGTCGGGGTGGTCGGCCGCGCCAGCCCCTATGCCCCTAACCGGAGGTGGGGTCTCGGACCTAACCGGTGGGGGCGAGAACCGGGGATCGTCCCCGATGTCCGGTACGTCGGCAACGCCGTACGGTCGGCGCCAGGTCTGGAACGACATGCCCAGATCATCCCGCCCAAACATTCGAGGAGATCGTCACCGTGGAATCGGCACCGACCGTGGAGACCCCCGCTCCGGCTCCGGCCCCCGCCCCGGCCCCGGCCCCCGCCCCCGAGGCGACTCCCGCCGTGGAAACCACCCAGACCCTGCACGAGTTCGTGGTCAACCTGCTCACCGACGTGGACCTGCGTGCGGCGTACGAGCTCGACCCGACCGGCACGCTGGAGAGCGTCGGGCTCTGCGACGTGGTTCCCGGTGATGTCGCGGACGTCCTCCCGCTGGTCGTCGACACCGTACCGCTGCAGGGCCTGACCGACCTCGGCGCGGTGGAGAGCCTGGGCCTCGGCTCGCTCAGCCTCAGCCCGACCAGCGTCGTCGGCCAGGTGCAGACCGTCGCCAACCAGTTCACCGCCGGGGTCTACACCACCGCTGCCGACGTCGACGTGGCCGGCCTGGGCTCCGTGAGCGTGGACCCGAACGGCCTGGAGGTCGGCGTCGGCTCCGCCCTGCCGGTGCTGGGCCTGGACAGCGGCCTGAACGTGGACCTGTCCGGCGTGCACGACCTGGCCGACACCCTCGACTCGTCGGTGCTGGGCGCCGCGGGCGGGGTGGACACCGTCGACGGGGTGCTCGGCACCGCCGACTTCGCCGCGACCACCGTGACCTCCACCGTCGCCGGCACCACCGGCCTGGTCGGCTCCGGCGACCTGGGCGGCGTGACGGACCTGACCAGCATCACCGACCTGACCAACGTCGCCGACCTGGGCACCATCACCGACCTGGGCAGCGTCGCCGACCTGGGCAGCGTGACCGACCTGGGCAGCGTGACCGACCTGGGCGGCGTGGCGGACCTGGACGGCACCGTGGACAGCGTCACCGGCACGGTCGGTGGGGTCACCGGCACCGTCGACGGGACGCTCGGCAGCGTCGGCCTCGACGGCGTCACCGACACCGTCGGTGGGGTGACCGACCTGACCGGGAGCGTCGGGGTCACCGGGGCGGTCGACGGCACCCTGGGCAGCGTGACCGGGCTGGTCGGCGGCGCCGCGGACCTCGGTGGCACCACCGACCTGCTCACCGACGGCGTCCTCTGAGTCGTACCCGCACGAAGAAGGCGGTGCCCGGACCAGAAAGCGGCTGGTCCGGGCACCGCCTTCGGCTTTTCTACTCCCACCGGTCCACGGGCGACACACGACACCCGTGACATCGGATGTCTGCGCGAGCTGCCTTGACAGGCGTCGCGGTAGCGCAATAGCGTCGTACCTCGATTGATTCGTTTCAACCACGGGTTGGCGTCGGGACGAACCGCCGTACCGGCCGAGTTTCGGCGCTCGGACATCGTGGACAGACATCCGATGCTCCTGATCGGGGAGGAGACGACGTGCTCGCACGCAGGGACTTCCATCGGATCAGCGCCGCGACCGCCCTCGGTGCCGGGATCGGCGCCGGAACCGGCGGCACGGCCACGGCCCTCGGCGCGCCCCCCGGCGAGGCGTCGCCGACCTGCGAGGTCGTCGAGACCGACACCGAGATCGTCGTCGACAACGGCCCGGTCCGGATCGCCGTCAGCAAGACCAGCGCCAGCCGGCTGACCTCGCTGCGCCTGCACGGCCAGGAGTTGCTCGGCACGGGCGGACGCGGCAACTACGACATGAACAACGCGATGGAGGGCGAACCGCTGCCGCTGCCGCCGGCGCAGAACACGTACGAGATCCGGCGCGGGGACGACTTCGTCGACATCGCCTTCCGGTACAGCCCGACCAACGGCGGTCCGTTCTGGCTGGAGCGGCACCACATCGTCCGGGCCGGCGAGCCTGGCATCCACCTGGCCACCGTCTTCCAGCACCCGCCCGAGCTGCACGGCTTCCGCTCCGACCAGCACCGGTACGTCTGCTACCTGGACCCGGAGCTGTTCACGCACGTCTCGGTCGAGGACGACCCGATCGGGCAACCCTGGCGGGCGGGGGCGGCCCGGATGCCCACCCCGGCCGAACTGGCCGCCGCCCCGGTGGTGATGGACGCCACCCACGATCTCGCCGGCCTCGGCTCGGCCTACCCCCGGCGCTACTACACCAAGTACGACTGGGCCACCTACCTCAAGGACCACGTGGTGCACGGCCTCTACGGCAACGGGTACGGCATCTGGGCGGTCCAGCCGAACCGGGAGGCGTTCTGCGGCGGACCGGTCCGGCAGGACCTGACCCTGCACCAGACCACCAGTCGGCCGGTGCTGCTGGTCGAGCCGCAGGCGACGCACTACGGTTCGCCACCGGTACGGGTGGCCGCCGGCCAGGCGTGGGAGAAGACGTACGGGCCGTACTTCGTCTACCTGAGCCAGGGCGACGACCCGGTCCGGATGCGTGCCGAGGCGCTGCGCTACGCCCGCTTCGACGCGCACCGGGACTTCTACGACCGGGTGGCGCTGCCGGGCTGGACGCCGAGCGCCCAGCGGTGCACCGTGCACGGCCGGATCCGGCTCGACGGCCAGCCGCACCCCCGTGGCGCGGTGGCGGTGCTCTCGGACAACCGGCTGGACTTCCAGCGCACCGCGCTCGGCTACGCGTACTGGACGGAGGTGAACCCGGGCGGCGTGTTCCGGCTGCCCGAGGTGCGGCCGGGGACGTACCGGCTCACCGTCTACCGGCCCGGCACCTGGGGCGAGTTCGTCCGGGACGACGTGACGGTGCCGGCGGGCGGCCGGATCGACCTCGGCGAGCTGCGCTGGGAGCCGCCCCGCAACGGCCGGACGGTCTTCCAGCTCGGCAACCCCGACCGCACCTCGGCGGAGTTCCGCCGTGGCGACGAGTTCCGGCAGTGGGGCACGGCACGGTTCTTCAAGGCCGACTTCCCGGACGGGGTGGTCTACACCGTCGGGCGCAGCGGCGACGACGACTGGAACTACCTCCAGTTCCAGCGGGTCGACGGGGAGCCGGTGCCGCCCTGGCGGATCCGGTTCGACCTCGACCGCGCGGTGCGGCCCGGCGCGACCGCCACGCTGACCGTCGCGCTCGCCGCCTGGGCGATGGACACCGCCCGGGACGTACCGCCGGTGCCGAGCAACCTGACGATCCACGTCAACGACCTGCGGCTGGTCTGGACCTTCGCGCCGGACGACGCCCGGGGCGCCACCTACCGCAGCGCCTGCGGCGGCCGGCACTACCGGCGGGAGTTCCGGTTCGACGCGGGCGCGCTGCGCCGGACCGGCAACGAGATCACTCTGGCGATCAACGAGGACACCCCGCCGGAGCTGGGCAACGAGGCGGCGTACGACGCGATCCGGCTGGAGATCGACTGACGTGCGCCCGGAGCGGGAGACCCCGGCCTGGTACCGGGACGCCAAGTTCGGCATCATGATCCACTGGGGTCTCTACTCCGTCCCCGGCTGGGCGCCGCTGGACGACGAGGTGGTACGCCTGCTCGGCGCCGGCCGCACCGGCCCGGACGACTCCACCCCGGACGACTCCGCCGAGGCGGTACGGCGCTCGGATCCGCTGGCCCGGCACTCCTACGCCGAGTGGTACCAGAACACCTACCTGCTGGACGGCCCGACCCGGGCGTACCACCGGCGGGTGTACGGCGACCGGCCCTACGCCGACTTCCGCACCGAGTTCGTCGCGGCGGTCCGGGACTGGGACCCGGCGCCCTGGGCCGAGCTCTGCGCGGCGGCCGGCGCCCGGTACGTGGTACCGACCGGCAAGCACCACGACGGTTACCTGCTCTGGCCCTCCGCACACCCCAACCCGCACCTGCCGGACTGGCAGACCGGACGGGACGTGATCGGCGAACTCGGCGCGGCGGTGCGCGACCGGGGCCTGCGCTACGGCCTCTACTACTCCGGCGGCCTGGACTGGACCTTCGGCAACCTGCCGATCCGCCGGATGGTCGACGTGGCGGCGAGCGTCCCCGACTCCCCCGGGTACGCCCGGTACGTGGACGCGCACTGGCGCGAGCTGATCGACCGGTACCGGCCGAGCGTGCTCTGGAACGACATCGGTTATCCGTCGGCCGGCGACGCGGAGGGGCTGGTCGCGGAGTACTACGCGGCGGTACCGGACGGGGTGGTCAACGACCGCTTCTCCCGGGACGCCGCCGACGTGCGCACCCCGGAGTACGGCATCCGGTCGGAGATCGATCCGGCACCATGGGAGACGGTCCGGGCGCTCGGCCTCTCCTTCGGCTGGAACCGGCAGGAGACGGCGGAGCACCTGCTCTCCGGCACCGAGCTGGTGCACCTGCTCGCCGACGTGGTGAGCCGGAACGGCAACCTGCTGCTCGGGATCACCCCGGACGACCGGGGCGTCGTGCCGGCCGCGCAGCGCGCGGTGCTGCACGAGCTGGGGCGGTGGCTGGCCGACCACGGCGAGGCGATCCACGGCACCCGACCCTGGCCCGTGCCGGCGGCGGTCACCAGCAGCGGCGTACCGGTCCGGTTCACCCGGCGCGGCGACGTCGGCTATCTCATCGTGCTCGGCGATCCGGGGCCCGAGTTCGGCGTACCCGGACTGTCGTTGCCGCCCGGGGCCCGGCTCCGGGTGGTCGGCCGGGCGGCGGCGGAGCCCCGGGTCGGCACCGGCCCGGACGGCCCGGTGCTGTCGGTCGGGCCGCTGCCGCCGGCCCCGGCGCACGCGTTCGCGGTGCAGCCCGGTCCCTGACCCAGGGGCGCGGTCGGGCGGGCCGTGGTTCCGCAGACGCCCGGGTGGCCGGCCGGATGGCCGGGTCGGCGGCCCGGGTCTCCGGCGCTGCGGCGGGCCGGAAATGCGGAAGGTGCCCCCGTCCCGGTCGGGACGGGGGCACCCGGGTGACTGTCGCGGGTATCAGCCGAGTTGGCTCTTGGCCTCGTCGATGACCCGCTTGGCACCCTCGGCGACCGGGATCCGGCCGAAGATGACCTCGTCGTAGATCCGCTGGAACTCGGCCTTCACCGCACCGCCGCCCTTGGGCTGCGGCGGCGGGGTCGGCAGCAGCTTGTCGACGACCGACTGCTCGAACTCGTAGACCAGCTTGTCGTTCGGGGCCAGGCTCGGCGCGATCGCGTCCCGCACCTTGGCGTTGGCCGGCATGCCCCGGGAGACCGCCAGCACCTTGCCGGCCTCGACGTCGTTGACCAGGAAGTCGACCAGCATCGCCGCCTCCTTCGGGTGCTCGCTGCGCTGGGCGACGCTGTAGGCCATGGACATCGCCGCGATCATCCCCCGCTTCGGGGTGTCGCTCGGCATCGGCGCGATGGCCAGCGGCGCGCCGTACGCGCTGACCATGCCGGTGAAGCCGGAGTCGTAGTTGACCTCGGCGGTGACGCCCTTCTTGATCAGCGAGGAGTTCGTGATCGAGCCGTCGAGCTGGGTGGTCAGCGCCGGGGGCGCCAGCGCGCCGACCGAGCGCATCTGGCCGGTCATCGTCCAGAACTGGGCCAGCTCCGCCTCGGTGAAGCCGAGCTTGCCGTCGTCGGTGTAGATGGCCTTGTCCCGCTGGCGCAGCCAGATGTCGAACCAGTCGATGGCGAAGCCGAAGTCGCCGAAGCCGGCCACCTTGCCGCCGCTGGACTGGCTCAGCTTCTGCCCGGCGGCCTGCATGTCGGCCCAGGTCCACTCGGGGGTCGGCGCGGCCACGCCGGCCTTCTGCCAGAGGGCCGGGTCGTAGACCACACCCTGGGTGTTCTGGGCGATCGGCACCGCGTACGTCGCGTCGCCGACCTTGCCGGCCGGCAGCAGCGTCTTGGTGATGTCCCCGACCTTCAGGGTGTCGTCCTCGATGTACTCGGTGAGGTCGCGCAGCGCGTTGCGGTCGGCGTACTCCCGCAGGTAGGCGCGGTCCATCTGCACCACGTCCGGCGCGTCGCCACCGGCGATCTGGGTGGAGAGCTTCTGGAAGTACGCGTCGAAGGCGCCGAACGAGGTGTTCACCTTGATGTTCGGGTACTTCTTCTCGAACAGGTCGATGGCCTGCTCGGTCACCTTGGCCCGGTCTTCGTTGCCCCACCAGGTGAAGTCGAGGGTGACCGGGCCGTCCGAGGCGTCGTCACCACCACCACAGGCGGCCAGCGGCAGGACGAGCAGGGCCGCCGCGGCGAGGGCTGCGGCCCTCGCGGCTCGGCGGACCCGTCGGGTGTGCACCATGGACATTCTCCTTCCCAAGGGCGACCGGCGGCGGTGGTGCGGTACGTCGGGGCAGGAAACCGCTTGCCTGAGCGGGCGCAGGGATGCCTGGGCGGGCAGCGGTAGATCCTCCCTCTCGACATGGGCCGGGTCGCGGGGGCGGTAGTTGCGGTGGCAGGTCGTGCGGTACGGCAATGAAACGATCCAACAGATCCGGACGCTAGGTGTGACGCGGGCCGCTTGTCAAGAGACACCGCCGCAACGAAGACCGGCCGGACCTGCGAGAACGCCGGAAAACGGACCGGCCGCGCCGAACCGTTATACGAACGGGACCTAGCCCCTGCCCGGTACCCGACCGATCCTTGCTTCCCCCCGCAGGCACTGATATCCACGTATCTACACCTGCCCATGATCCAACTCCCGTACCCGCGAGCCGACCTGACCGGTCGACTTCGCCGTACCTCGTCAAGGAGGACCCCTTGCCACATGCCCGGTGGAGATCGACACTCTGGACCGGTCGGCGCGGGCTGCCCGCGCTGATGGCGGCCGTGCTGGCCGCCGCCCTGCTGCCCGGCGCCACCACCGCCAACGCGGCACCCGCCGACGACCCCGTCGGTCAGCCCCAGCCGGCAGAGCACCCGGAGTCGTACGGCGGCAGCCACGCCCACCGGGACCTGGACAACCGGGCCGGCTCGGCCGCCCCGAACGCCCGGCAGCGCGGCCTGGCCAACCAGGTCGCCGGTGCGGTCCGGTGGAACGCGCTGGGCACCCCGCACGCGCTGACCGCCACCGACGGTCCGCTCGCCACCGGGCTGGACGCCGACCCGGAGACGGCCGCACGGCAGTACCTGACCCGCAACAGCGAACTGTTCGGCCTGGACGCCGCGACCGTGGCCAGCCTGGAGAAGCTGCTGGTCCGGCGGATCGGCACCGGCGCCGTGGTGACCCTGCGGCAGCGCTTCGGCGACCTGCCCGCCGGGTACGACGGGCTGGTCAGCATCGCCGTCACCGGCGGCAACGTGATCAACGTCAGCTCCTCGCTCTCCCGACACACCGGAACCCCCCAGCCGGTCACCGTCACCGCCGACCAGGCGTACGCGGTCGCGCTCGCCGACGCCGGCCTGACCGCCGACCAGGTGGCCAGCCGGGACGTCCGACAGGTCGCCGTACCGATGCCGGACGCCGCGCCCCGGGCCGCCTGGGAGGTCACCCTGATCTCCGACCGCACCGACCACCCGACCGCATTCACCACCTTCGTCGACGCCGAGCGCAGCAGCGTGCTGGTCCGGGAGGACCTGGTCGACTTCGACTCCGACAACCCGAAGTGGGCCGTCTTCCCGGCCACTCCACCCAGCCGGACCGGGCCCGGCCGGGACTCCCGGGTGCTCTGGTGCCTGACGGTGGAGCGCGGCTGCGAGCGCCCGGTTCGGGACCCGAACAGCGGGCAGGCCTGGGACGTCGACCTGACCACCGGAGAGCCGACCTTCACCGCCCGGGGCAACTCGGCCAACACCGTGGTCTCCTGGGGCGGCGACACCCCCGCCGTACCGCTGACCGAGAGCCCGACCCGGGACTACGTCTATCCCTTCACCGACCCGTGGAAGACCTCGAAGTGCGATCCGGCGGTCTTCGCGGCCCAGCACCGCAACGACGCGGACGCGGCGATCGCGAACCTCTTCGCGATGCACAACCGGATGCACGACTGGACCTACCGGCTCGGCTTCGACGAGGCGGCCTGGAACCTCCAGGCGGTCAACCTCACCGCCGACGGCCTCGGCGGCGACGCCGAGCAGGGCCGCGCCCAGCAGGGTGCCCGCAGCGGCAACCGGAACAACGCCAACCAGAACAGCCCGCGCGACGGCCTCCCGCCGACCACCAACATGTACCTCTGGCAGCCCGCCGCCGGTGGTCCGTACCCGCCCTGCGTGGACGGCGACTACGACATGACCGTGATCGGGCACGAGTACATGCACGCGGTCACCAACCGGATGATCGCCGGCCCGAACAGCGGCATCAGCGGCCACCAGGGCGGCGCGATGGGCGAGTCCTGGGGTGACCTGATGGGCGCGGAATACCTCTTCCAGCACAACCTGCGGGCACCGGGCGAGACGCCGTTCATCACCGGCGGCTACGTCACCGGCAACACCGTCAGCGGCATCCGGAACCACGACTTCAGCCGCAGCCCGCTGAACTACTCCGACATCGGCTACAACACCGCCGGCCCGGCAGTGCACGCCGACGGCGAGATCTGGAGCGCGACCAACTTCCGGGTCCGCTCCGCCCTGCTCAAGCGGTACGGCCAGGGCACGCCGGCGAGGCAGCTCGACTGCGCGATCGGCCGGGTGGCGGTGGAGAAGTGCCCCGGCAACCGGCGCTGGACGCAGCTCGTCTTCGACTCGTACCTGCTCCAGGCGGCCAGTTCGGTCAGCATGCTGGACATGCGGGACAACCTGCTCGCCGCGGACCGGCTCCGGTTCGGCGGGGCCAACCAGGACATCATCTGGGACGCCTTCGCCGTCTCCGGGATGGGCCGGGACGCCGCCACCAACGGCGCCGCCGACACCGACCCGACCCCGAGCTTCGCCTCGCCGCACGCCCGCAACGTCACCGTGCGGCTGGCGGCCGACGGCGAGAGCAGGGGCGCGCCGATCCGGCTCTACGTCGGCGCGTACGAGGCCCGGGCCGTCCCGGTCGCGGACACCGACCCGGCCACCCCGCTGCCGGACACCTTCGAGGTGATCGCCGGTACGAAGTTCTCGTTCCTGGCGGTCGCCCCGGGCTTCGGGCACAGCCGGTTCAGCCGGGAGTTCAGGTCCGGGTGGGGCCGGCACGGCGACCGGCCGGTCGAACTGGAACTGGAACTGGCCCGCAACCTCGCCTCGGCCGCCTCCGGCGCGACCGTGGCCGGGGACGGGGTCAACGCCGACAAGCTGGTCGACGACGCCGAGGCGACCAACTGGGCCTCCCTGGACGGGGTGGCCGACCGGCAGGTCACCGTCGACCTCGCCGGTGACCGGCCGCAGACCGTACGCCGGGTGAACGTCAGCGCCTACCTCCGGCCGACGAACGCCGCCGACCCGGCCGACCCGAGCAGCCAGAACGCGCTGTCGGCGCTGCGCTCCTTCGCCGTACTGGCCTGCGACGCCAGCCGGGTCGACTGCACCGTGGACGCCAACTACCGGAAGGTGTACACCAGCCGGCCGGACGCCTTCCCGGGCGGGAAGTACCGGGCGTACTCGCGGGACCTCAACCTGCGCTCGTTCGACATCCCGCGCACGGTCGCCACGCACCTGCGGATCCAGGTCCTGCACAGCCAGTGCACCGGCGGCCCGGAGTACGCCGGTGAGCAGGACAACGACCCGGCGACCAGCACCGACTGCACCACCGCCAGCCCGGCCCGCAGCCAGGTCCGGATCGCCGAGTTCCAGGCGTTCGGCAGGTAGTCGGGGAGAACGGCACGGCCCCGTCCGATCGCGGTCAGGATCGGGCGGGGCCGTTTCACGTGCTCGGTCGCCTCAGCGGCCGGATCCGGGTGTCCCGTCGGGTCACCAGTCGGGGTAGTGGTGGGCGGCTCCGGTGCGTCGGCGTGCCGCCTCCCGGTGGCCGCGTCGGGCGGCGGCCGGGCGACCCCGGCGGGCCGGTGCGGGCAGCGGCGCCGCCTCCGCGAGCCGGTCTCGGGAGCGCAGCCGGAGCAGCAGGCCGGCACCGAGGAAGAGCAGCAGGGCGCCGACCCCGAACCCGATCTCGGTCAGCCCGGTCCCGCCCCGGCCGGCGGTGGCACTGGCCTCGCCGCCGCCCGAGCCGCCCCCGTCGGACCCGGCGGCCCCGTCCGGCCCCTCCGCGAGTACCGGGGAGTCGCCCTCCACCGACTCGGTCGGCTCCGGCTCGACCGGCTCGGTCGGGCTCGGCGCCGCCTCGGTCGGGGTGGGCCGGTTCCGCTCCGGTGTGGCGGGTGCCGGCGAACGCCGGCGCGGTGGTCCACCCCGCTCGCTGACCACCTCGCGGGTGGCGCTGGTCCGGTCGAGCAGCCGGGACTGGGCGTCGAACGCCTCGACCGTGAGTTCGATCCGCCCGTCCGTGACTGCCTCGTCGACGGCGAGCCGGTACTGGGCGGTGACCGTCCGGTTCCGGCACAGCGTGCCCGGGTCCAGGTCCCGGTCGGTGATCCGGGCCGCGCCGCCCTCGCCCCGGACGTCGGTCGGGACCACCCCGGGCTCCTCGATCCGGTCGATCCCGATCTGGTCGAGCCGCAAGCCGTCCGCCCGCAGCACCAGCGACCAGCGGACCTTGCGGCAGTCGCCGTCGAGGGTGGTGGAGACCACCGCGGTGACGGTCTCGGCTCCGGCGCCGGCGACGAACTGGCCGGGCAGCCGGGTCAGCGCGGTGTCGAAGCCGGGCGCCGCGCCGGCCGGAGCGGCCGGCAGCATCGCCCAGCCCGCCGTCGCGCAGACCAGCGTGGACCCGAACCGGGTCGCGAGCCGCCACACCGTAACCACCACCCATTCCGCGCCGATTACGTACGGATCGACGCTATGGGTACCGGTGGATGGGCGGAAGAGTGGCGTATCAGCACCATCCAGTAATGAAGAGGGCGATTTTGACGCGCAGTACTGAACCGGTTACCACCTCGTCGCGACACGCCCGGGTGCGGGGTACCGGGGCCGGCCGGGACGCCCGGCGGGCTGACCGGCAGAATCGGCGGTTGTGTCCGAGAGCCCGGCGGAGTTCGTCCGAACCTACGCCCAACTGAGCCCGGTGTCGGCGGTGCCGGAGATCCGGCTGCACCAGGCGGCCGAGCCGATCGGCCTCTGGGAGCTGACCGAGGGCGAGTTCCGCAGCGAGCAGCCGCCACCGTTCTGGGCCTTCGCCTGGGCCGGCGGCCAGGCGCTGGCCCGCTATCTGCTCGACCATCCGGAGACGGTCGCCGGCCGGCGGGTGCTGGACCTGGCCTCCGGCTCCGGGCTGGTGGCGATCGCCGCCGCCCGGGCCGGCGCCACGCAGGTCCGGGCCGTCGACATCGACCCGATGGCGCTGGCCGCCGTGCAGGTGAACGCCGAGGCCAACGGGGTGGTGGTGGCCGGCGAACTCGGCGACGTCCTGGACGGCGACGCCGGCGACGCCCAGGTGGTGCTGGCCGGTGACGTCTTCTACAGCCAGGCTATGGCGAACCGGGTGCTCCGGTTCCTGATCCGGGCGGCCCGGGCCGGCGCCCGGGTGCTGGTCGGCGACCCGGAACGGGCGTACCTGCCCCGGGGGCGGTTCGCGCCGCTGGCCGGCTACGACATCCCGGTCACGGTTGCCCTGGAGAGCGTCCGGGTCAAGCACAGCCGGGTCTGGGAACTGACGAAGGTCACCCCGGCGACCGGCGACACCGGCCGCGCCGGCCGTACTGGCTAGCGTGGTCGGGTGCTGTTCCGTAGTTGGCAACCGGTCGAGCGGTCGTGGCCGGACGTGGTCGTCGTGCCGGACCATGTCGGGGTCGAGCACCTGGTGGTGACCCGGCACGCCCTGGTCCGCCAGGTGCTCGCCGACCCCGAGACGTTCCGCCCGGACAACGCGCTGGACGCGATGACCCCGATCCCGGTCGGTGCGCTCCGGATTATGGCCCGGCACGGCTTCCGGTTGCCCGCCACGCTGGCCAACAACGGCGGTCCGAGTCATCCGGAGATCCGGGGCATCGTGGCGGAGGCGCTGCATCCGGACCGGGTCGCCGCCCAGCGGCCGTGGCTGACCGCCGTCGTGCGGGAGCGGGTCGGCCGGCTCGGCGCCGCGCTGCACGCCGGTGAGCCCGTCGACCTGTACGCGGACCTCGCGGCCGACCTGCCCCTGCTGGTACTGGCCCGGCTGGTCGAGCTGCCACAGGCGCCGGCCGGGGTGGTCAAGGAGTTCACCCGGGCCGCCCTGGAACTGTTCTGGGCACCGGTCGATCCGGCGCGACAGCGGGTACTGGCCGAGGTGGTGGGCCGGTTCCACGCCGTACTGCGGGAGTTCGCCAGCACCGGAGCCGGGCTGGCCGGTGTGCTGCGCGCCGCCGGGCATCCGCCGGACGTCGTCATCGGGGCGCTCTTCTTCCTGCTGGTCGCCGGCCAGGAGACGACCTCGCAGTTCCTCACCCTGCTGCTGCACCGGCTCACCGGCACCCCAGGGGTGGTCGCCGGAGTGCGTGCCGGCACGGTGCGGGTCGAGGACGTGGTCGAGGAGGGGCTGCGGCTGGAGCCGCCGATCGTCACCTGGCGCCGGGTCGCCGCCCGGGACACCGAGTTGGCGGGTACCCGGGTACCGGAGGGGGCCAGCCTGGTGCTCTGGCTGGCCCGCGCCGGCCGCGACCCGGCGGTGGTCGCCGCGCCGGAGGCGTTCGTACCCGGGCAGCGCGGCTCGCGCCGGCACCTGGCGTTCGGGGCCGGGGCGCACCGCTGCGTCGGCGCCCAGCTCTCCCGGATGGAGGCGGCGGTGGTGGTGGCCGAGACGGCGCCGCTGCTCGCCGACGTGACCGTGCTCCGGGCGCCCTGGTGTCCGGACAACCTCTCGTTCCGGATGCCGGACGCGCTGGTCGTCGCGCGCGGCTGACGAACCGGAGGTGCCCCACTCGAACAGAAAATCTTGGTATTCGAACAATCCAAGTGTTTTACTCAAACACATGTCTGCGCAGGAACGGCACCAGGCGATCGTCGAGATGTTGCTGACCTCCGGCCGGGTGACGGTCGCCGAGTTGACCAGCCGGGCCGGCGTCTCCGAGATGACCATCCGCCGCGACCTGGAGCTGCTCGAACGCGAGGGTCTGCTCCAGCGGGTGCACGGCGGCGCGGTCAGCACCGTCTCGGGCAGCTACGAGCCGCCGTTCGCGGTCCGGGTCCGGCAGCACGCCGACGCCAAGGCCCGGATCGGCGCCGCCGCCGCCGAGCTGATCGGCGCCAACGAGACCGTGGTGGTCGACGCCGGTACGACCGCACTGGCCACCGCCCGGGCGCTGCGCGGGCGCCGGCAGCTCACCGTCTGCGCGCTGAGCGTCCCGGCCAGCACCGCACTCGCCGACGAACCCGGGATCCGGCTCATCGCCGCCGGTGGCGACATCCGGGCCGGCGAGCACTGCTTCGTCGGCCCGCTCGCCGAGCGGATCTTCGAAGAGCTGCGGTTCGACACCTTCGTACTCTCCGTCGGCGGCGCCGACCCGGGGACCGGACTGACCGACTTCAACCTCGACGACGTACGCGTCAAACGGGCCGCCATCGGCGCCTCCCGCCGCCGGGTGGTGGTGGCCGACTCGACCAAGCTCGGCCGGGCCACCTTCGCCCGGATCGGGCCGGTGCAGCTCGCCGACGTCCTCGTCACCGACGACCGGGCCGACCCGGAACAGGTGGCGGCGCTACGCGACGCGGGCCTGACGGTGGTGCTGGCATGAGCAGCAGTCTGACCCGGCCCGCCACGCCACCCCGGCTGCGCCGGCTGGCGGTGCTCGGCGCGGTCGCCGCCTTCGCGATGATCGGCCTCCAGCAGGCGCTCTACGGCCCGGCCATCCCGCAGCTGCGCCAGGCACACGGGATCACCGCCGCCGGGGCGGCGACCGCGCTCAGCGTGCACTTCGCGGGCGCGATCATCGGGGTACTGGCGATGCCGGTGGCCCGCCGGTTCGGGGTGCCGGACGGGCGCTTCCTGGCCTGGTCGCTGGTCGGGGTCGCGGTGGGCGCCCTGGCCTTCCCGCTCGCCCCGGACTGGCCGTACGCCCTGCTCGCCGCCTTCGTCGCGGGCGTCGGATTCGGCGGCCTGGACGGCGGCGTCAACCAGGTCTTCACCGAGGTGTACGCCGAGGGCGGCCACGGCATGCTCAACCTGCTGCACGGCTGTTTCGGTGCCGGCGCGGTCGCCGGACCGATCGCCGTCGGGCTGTTGCCCGGCTACGGCTGGGCGTTCGCCGGCTGCGCCCTGCTCGCCCTCCTCGCCCTGCCGGCCCTGCGTACCCTCGCCGGCCCGGTCCGCCCTGCCCACCGGGGCCAGCCCGCCGACCCGGCCCGATCCGCCGACGGGGGCCGCACCACGACCCGCCGCCCGGCCGGTACGGCGGACGCCACCAACCCCGTCGCCCGCAGCGGCGCACGGCGGCCGGCGTTCCCGGTCGGCACCGCGCTGTCGCTGGGATTCCTGCTCTTCTTCGTGCTGCACGTCGGGCTGGAGACCGGCGCCGCCGGCTGGGAGACCACCCACCTGATCGCGACCGGCTGGTCGGCGGCGGCGGCCGCGACCGCCACCTCCGGGTTCTGGCTGGCCTTCACCGCCGCGCGTTTCGCGGTGGTTCCGCTCTGCCGCCGCTACCCGGCCCGGGTCATCGTCTTCGGCTGCACCGGGCTGACCGTGCTGGCCGCGGCGGCCACCCTGGTCGACCCGGTCGCACCGGTCGGGTACGCGCTGCTCGGGGCCGCGGTCGGACCACTCTTCCCCACCGGGCTGGCCTGGCTCGCCGAGTACCGTCCCGGGCTGACCCCGACCGTCGTCGCGGTGTCGATGGCCGGTGGCATCGCCCTGCCGCCGGCGATCGGGCTGGCGGTCGGGGTGGCCGGTCCGACGGCGATCGCCTGGGCGATGGTGCTGATGGCCGTCGCCGGGCTCGGCACCGTGCTCGGGCTGGCCCGGCTCCGCCCGGCCGGGTCAGGCCCGGTCGCGGCGGCCGTCGATGTCGACGCCGCGCAGGTATAGCAGGACGATCAGCGCGCCGCCGACCACCAGGCAGATGTCGGCGACGTTGCCGACGAAGAAGCCGGCGTAGTCGATGAAGTCGACGACGTGCCCCCGGGCGAACCCGGGCTCCCGGAAGAGCCGGTCCAGCAGGTGGGTGGTGGCACCACCCAGCACCAGGCCGAGGGCGAGCGCCCAGGCCCGGCTGCGGACCTTCCAGGCAGCCCGGGTGATCGCCGCCACCGCGACGGCCGCGACGATGGTGAAGATCCAGGTGACGCCGGTGCCGATCGAGAACGCCGCGCCCGGGTTGTAGAGCAGTCGCAGGCTGAGCAGGTCGCCGAGGACCGGTACGACGCCGCCGTCGGAGAGCGCGGCCACGGCCAGGTACTTCGTGATCTGGTCCACCAGCACGATCACGACCGCCAGGGTGAGCACCCAGGGGTACCAGCGGACGGAACCGGTCACCCGGCCCGCTTCGGACATCGAGGAATCCGCCTCGACCTGCTGCATGACGAAGGACCTCCAGCACCGACGGCTGCCCGGACGGCACCCAGCCTACGTCGCCCGGCCGGGGTGCCGGCGCCGAGCACCAGCCGGCACCTCCTGACGAAAGTCAGCCCCACCGACCGTCGATCGTCCGCTGTGTGACCGCCGTCCGGATTCCTACCGTCGCTGCCGAACCGCTGCGAACACCGGAAGGACCCATGATCACGTTAACCGAACTGACCAAGCGCTTCGGCGCGACCACGGCGGTCGACCGGCTCTCCCTGTCGATCACGCCGGGCCGGGTCACCGGATTCCTCGGGCCGAACGGCGCCGGCAAGTCCACCACGATCCGGATGATCCTCGGCCTGGACCGGCCGGACGCCGGCACCGCGCTGGTCGGCGGCCGGCCGTACCGCAGCTTCCGGCACCCGTTGCGGGAGGTCGGCGCACTGCTCGACGCCCGGGCGGTGCATCCCGGCCGGACCGCGCGATCCCACCTGACCGCGATGGCCCGCAGCAACGGCATTCCGGTACGCCGGGTCGACGAGGTCCTCGGCACCGTGGGGCTGACCGAGGTGGCCGGTAAGCGGGCCGGCACCCTGTCGCTCGGCATGGGCCAGCGGCTGGGCATCGCCGGTGCACTGCTCGGCGATCCAGGCGTGTTGATCTTCGACGAGCCGGTGAACGGGCTGGACCCGGACGGGGTGCGCTGGATCCGCGAACTCATGCGGTCCCTGGCCGCACAGGGGCGTACGGTCTTCGTCTCCAGCCACCTGATGAGCGAGGTCCAGCTCACCGCCGACCAGCTCGTGGTGATCGGCCGGGGCCGACTGCTCGCCGACGCGCCCATCACCGAGGTGATCGCGGGCAGTTCGCGGACCGCCGTCCGGGTGGTCAGCCCCGAACCGGCCGCGCTGGCCCGGCTCCGGGCCGGGCTGCTCGACCGGCAGGCCACCGTCGAACGGGTCGGCGACGACGAACTCCTGGTCACCGGCAGCAGCGTCGCCCAGGTCGGTGACCTGGCACACGACCTCGGGGTACGCCTGCACGGGCTGAACACCCGGGAGGCCTCCCTCGAACAGGCCTACCTCGAACTCACCGGCGGTGCCCTGGAGTTCGCCGCCCCGCCGCCGGCCACCGCCACCGCTGCCCGGACCGCCGCCCCCGGCGACCGGGCCGGCGGCTCACCCGCCCCGGACCTCCGGTCCGGGGCCGCCGATCGGAAAGAGGCACGATGAGCAGCTCCCTCCCCCGCATGGACCGCCCGCTCCCCCGCACCGACCGCCGCGATTCCGGGCGAGCGCCGTCCGGCGGTGGACTCCCGGGCGCGGTCGCCAGCGAGTGGACGAAACTCTGGTCGGTGCGGTCGGTCTGGTGGTGCCTGCTCTCCAGCGCGTTGCTGATGGCCGCCACCGCCGGGCAACTCGCCATCTACGTCGCCAACGGCAACACCGACGACGACCCGGTCAACGACCGGGGCGTACTGGCGGTCGGGCGGATCGCGGTCGACGCCGTCGAGCTGACCCAGTTCGCGGTGATCGCACTCGCCCTGCTCGTCATCACCAGCGAGTACGCCAACGGCACGATCCGGACCACGCTCCAGTGGATTCCGTCCCGGTCCCGGCTGCTGCTGGCCAAGACCACCGTGGTCGCCGGGGTCACCCTCGGCACCGGCGTCCTGCTCGGCGTGCTCGGTGCCGCCGTCGCCGCCCCGGTACTCGGCGAGTGGGGCCGGTTCGAGCCGGCCGAGAGCGTCGGGGACGTACTCGGGCTGGCCGGGTACCTGGCGCTGATCGCCGTCTTCACCCTCGGCCTCGGCGCCGCGCTGCGCAGTGCAGTCGGCACCCTGGTCACGGTCTTCCTGCTGCTCGCTGTCGTGCCGGCCACGCTGCGACTGCCCGACCTCGGGCCGCTCAACGCGATCGCCGACGCGCTGCCCGGCAGCGCCGGACTGCACTTCCTGCGCGGCGAGTCGGAGAGTTACCCGGCGGTGGCCGGCCTGCTGATCCTCATCGGCTGGGCGGTCGCGGCCCTGCTGGCCGGGCTCGCCGTACTGCGTCGCCGGGACGCCTGAACCCGGTGGGACCCTCCGCTGTCCGGGGAGGGTCCCACCGTACGGCTCAGTCCGTCAGCCCCGCCTCGTACGCGATGATCGCCGCCTGCACCCGGTTGCGTACCCCGAGCCGGGTGAAGATGCTGCTCAGATAGCTCTTCACCGTCCCCTCGACCAGGAAGAGCCGCCGGCCGATCTCGGCGTTGGAGAGCCCGGCACCGACCAGCGCCAGCACCTCGCGTTCCCGCTCGGTCAGCCCCTCGATCCGTTCCCGGGCCGCCGGTGCCCGGGCCAGCAGCCCGCCGCCGAGTTCGATCACCCGCCGCGCCACCTCCGGCGACAGGTACGCCGCACCGTCCGCCACCGCGCGCACCCCGGCGATCAGTTCCCGAGGATCGCCGGACTTGAGCAGGAAGCCGCTCATCCCCTCGCCGAGCGCCCGGGCGATGTAGTCGTCCTCGCCGAACGTGGTCAGCATCACCACCGCGGTCTCCGGTACCAGCCGGCGGATCTCCGCTCCGGCGGCGAGCCCGTCGAGCCGGGGCATCCGGATGTCCAGCAGCGCCACCCGGGGCCGGTGGGCCCGGACCAGCTCCACCGCGTCGCGTCCGTCGACGGCCTCGGCGACCACCTCGATCTCCGGGTCGGCGGCGAGGATCGCCCGGACGCCGGCTCTGATCATCGCCTCGTCGTCGGCCAGCAGGACGGGGATCACTCGTGCTCCTCAACTCGTGACGGGCCGGCACGGGCGGTTGGCGCGGTGCCGGCGGGACGGGCGGGCGGGGTCAACCGCCGAGGCGGTCCTTGACCACCAGGCGCCCGTGCAGGAAGCAGACCTGGTAGACCGCCTGGCTGCCGAACGGGAAGGCGCCGTCGGAGTAGAACTCGCAGGTGGCGCCGCTCGGCAGCGGCCGTTCGGCGGCACCGGCCGGCGCGACGACCTGCCGGTCCGGCAGCAGGTCGCGCAGCTCGGCCCGGTCCTGACCCATCCGGAGCTGCTCGTAGCGGTCCGAGTCCAGCACCGCGCCGAAGGTGGCGATCGGGTAGTAGGCGAGCACCAGCAGGGCGCCGATCGCGACCGGTACGGTCACCGCGGCCAGCAGACTGCGCCGGACCCGCCGCCGGGCCGACCGCAGCCGGTGCGCGGTGGCCACCACGGCCGGCCCGCCGAGCGGTACCCCGACGTCCTCCACCGGCAACCGACCCTGGTACCCCGGCTCGGACGGTCCCGCCGGATGCCCGGCCTCGGCCGGTCCGCCGTCTCCGGCCTCCGCCGGGGGTACGGCCGGCAGCTCGGCGTACACCTCGAAGCCGCCGCCGGCCGGGCCGGCGCGCAGGGTGCCGCCGGCCAGGCGTACCCGCTCGCGGAGCCCCACCAGGCCGGACCCGACACCCCGGATCCCGGGCAGCGGTCCCGCCGGTGGCCGGTCGTTGCCGACCCGCACCGTGGTCCGGTCGACGCCCCGGCACACCGCCACCGTGACGGCGGCCCCGGGCGCGTGCCGGGTCGCGTTGGTCAGCGCCTCCTGCACCACCGAACAGACCGCCCGCTCCACCATCGGCGGCCCGGCGGCACCCGGCGCGGCCGCCGGAGGCTCCCCCTCGACCACCAGGCGTACCGCCATCCCGGCGGCCCGGGCCCGGGCCACGATGTCGTCGACCTGCTCCCCCGGCGGCCGGGTCGGCGCCGGCTCGGCGTCGTCCCGGAGCACGCCGATGACCTGGCGGAGCCGGTCGGTGGCGAGCGCCACGCTGGCCCGCAGCTCACCGGCGGCCCGCCGGTGCCGTTCGTCCAGGTCCGCCGCCACCTCCAGGGCGCCCGCCCGCAGCGCGATCAGGCTCAGGTCGTGGCCGAGCGAGTCGTGCATGTCCTGGGCGATCCGGGCCCGCTCCCGCATCCGGACCCGTTCGGCGGCACCGCGCTGCTCCCGCTCCAACAGGTCGGCCTGCTCCCAGCCGGCCAGCACCAGCGCCCGGTGCTGCCGGTGGTAGCGGCCCACCAGCCACGGGAAGACCCCGCCGAACAGCAGCGTGCTGGCGAGCAGGAACCAGACCTCGGCATCGGTACCGAGCAGTCCGAGGTTGAGGATCGTGCCGCCGAGCCCGAGCCCGGCGAAGACGAGCGCGGCCGGGCCGGAGCTGCGCTCGCGCAGCCCGACCAGATAGCTCAGCACCGGAATCCCGAACATGAAATTGCCGTCCCCGGCGGTCGGCAACACCACCAGCAGCAGGCCGAGCAGCGGCGCCCACCGGCTGGCCAGCACGGCGAGCCCGGTCAGCAGCAGCGAACCGGCCAGCCGGCCGAGAAACCAGGAGGAGTTCGGCGGGGTGAGCAGCGCGATCGCGATCGGTGCCGAGATCACGACCCAGAGCACCAGGTCGAGGAGACGGTCGCGGCGGCCCGGCGCCACCGCACCAGCGGCTCGCGGCGCGCCGACCGGCGCTGCCCGCCAGCCGGCGGGCGGCAGCAGGCCGCGCCACCACCGTACGTCGCGGAGCCGGGCCATCACCCGGCCAGGTTACAAGCCGCGCCACCGGCCGGTTACTGCCGAAAGTCAGGAACCGGCCGGGCCCTGTGCGGCCCCCGGCGTCGGCGGCGGTCCGTCAGCTGACCTCTTCGGCCCAGGCCCGCCAGTCGTCGAGTACGCCGTACAGGGCCGGGGTGAGCCAGCCCGGTGCGGAGCGGCGGAACACGCCTGGTTCGAGCGTGCCGGCCCCGTCCGGCAGCGCCCCCACCATGTTGGGGACCAGGTCGCGCAGGTTGGCCCAGTGCACCAGCTCCGGTTCGGCCGGCCAGGCCCCGAGCACCACACCGCAGGGCACCGCTCGCCGGTCCAGCGCCTCCAGGGTGAGCGCGGTGTGGTTCAGCGTGCCGAGCCCGGCCCGGGTGACCACCACCGCCGGGGCGCCGATCGACACCGCCAGGTCGGCTAGCGTCCACGCCTCGCCGGACGGGCGCAACCCCATCGGGACCAGCAGCCCGCCCGCCCCCTCGACCAGGACGAGGTCGTGCTTGTCCGCGTCGGCCCTGATCTCGTCGGCGACCGCGTACAGCTCCAGCGGCTCGGCCTGGGCGACCCGGGCCGCCGCGAGCGGCGCCAGCGGATCGGGATAGCTGACCAGGGTGCGCGCGGTCATCGGCGCCGCCAGCCGGTTCACCGTGTCGACGTCCGGTTCCGCCCCGGTCGCCGTACCGGTCTGGCCGGGCTTGATGACCGCGACCCGCAGGCCGGCGGCCTGGGCCGCGGCGGTGATCGCCGCGGTGACCACCGTCTTGCCCACGTCGGTGTCGGTGCCGGTCACCAGGATCGGCCCCCGCCACGCCACGTCGCTCACCACACACCCCCGATCCCGGTCACGGGGCACACTCCACGATCACTTCGAGGGCCCGGTCGAAGTCGGCCCGGTCGATCCCGACGTTGATGGTGAGCCGCAGCCGGGAGCGGTTGTCCGGGGTCGACGGCGGCCGGAAACAGCCGACCGCGACGCCCCGGTCCCGGCAGTCGGCCGCCCAGGCCACCGCCGTCTCCGGGCCGGGTGCGGTCACCGAGACCACCCCGGCGGCCGGGGCGGAGACCTCCAGCCCGGCCGCACCGAGCCGGCGGGCCACCGTGGCGGCCCGGTCGGCCAGCTCGGCCCGGAGCGCGTCGCCGGACCGGGCCAGCCCGGCGGCGGCGAGCACCCCGGCGACCACGGCCGGCGGCGGCGCGGTGTCGTAGATGAAGGTGCGACCGGTGTCGATCAGGTGCCGGACCAGCTCGGCCGGGCCGGCGACCACCCCGCCGGCTCCGCCGAGCGACTTGGAGAGGGTCGCGGTCACCACCACGTCCGGCTCGCCGGCCAGTCCGGCGCCGGCCACCGCGCCCGCCCCGGCCGGACCGAGTACGCCGAGCGCGTGCGCGTCGTCGACCAGCAGCAGTGCGCCGTACCGGCGGGCCACCGCGTGCAGCTCGGCGAGCGGGGCGAGGTCGCCGTCGACCGAGAAGACCGACTCGGTGACCAGCACCGCCGGCCGCCCCGGTGCCCCGGCCAGGGCCGCCTCGACGGCGTCGACGTCCAGATGCGGGGTGACCCGGGTCTCCGCACCGGAGAGCTTGCAGCCGTCGATCAGCGAGGCGTGGTTGTGTGCGTCGGAGAGCAGCAGGGTGCGGGGCTGGACCAGGGCGCGGACCGCGCCGAGGTTGGCGAGGTAGCCGGAGGAGTAGACCAGTGCCCGCCCGGTGCCGAGCCAGTCGGCGAGGGTGGACTCCAGCGCGTGGTGTGCCTCGGTGGAGCCGCGTACCAGCCGGGAGCCGGTGGCGCCGAGGCCGTACCCGGCCAGCGCCTCGGTCGCGGCGGCGACCACCGCCGGGTGCCCGGACAACCCGAGGTAGTCGTTGCCGGCGAGGTCGACCACGTCCTCGGCGGCGCTCCTCGGCCGCAGCCGCCGGGTGAGCCCGGCCTTGCCGCGCAGCCGCGCCCGCCGGTCCAGCACCTCCAGCCAGCTCGGCACCGCCACCCCCACACTGGTCCGCGTCCGCCCCCGGGCGCTGTCGGAAACCCGATCACCGCACGTTCCGCGGCTCCGGCCCGCCCGGCGTCGGCTCGCACGGGCTCCGGTCAACCGGGGTCCGCGGCGCCGCCCACGTGGCAGCCCCCGACCGGCGAAAATACCACCCGTCGCGGTCTGCGGCCGCCCGCCGGGCCGGCCGGGCCGGCAGCGGTGCGGCGACCGGGCGTCCGGGCTGGCCCCGCCGGGTGGGCCCACATCGACGGACGGTCCGCTTGTAGGGTACGACCCATGTCAGAAATCCTCGACCGGGCCCGTAGCCAGGTGCTCGACGGTGGTGTCGGTCTCGACGAGGCCGGCGTGCTCGCCGTGCTGCGGCTGCCCGACGAGCACCTGTCGGCGGCGCTCCAGCTCGCGCACGAGGTACGGATGCGCTGGTGCGGCCCGGAGGTCGAGGTCGAGGGGATCGTCTCGCTGAAGACCGGCGGCTGCCCGGAGGACTGCCACTTCTGCTCGCAGTCCGGGCTCTTCGCCTCGCCGGTCCGGTCGGTCTGGCTGGACATCCCGTCGCTGGTCGAGGCGGCGAGGCAGACCGCCGCCACCGGGGCGACCGAGTTCTGCATCGTCGCCGCCGTCCGGGGCCCGGACGAGCGGCTGATGAAGCAGATGCGCGAGGGCGTCGCCGCGATCCGGGCCGAGGTGGACATCCAGGTCGCCGCCTCGCTCGGGATGCTGACCCAGGCCCAGGTCGACGAGCTGGTCGAGATGGGCGTGCACCGCTACAACCACAACCTGGAGACCTGCCGCTCCTTCTTCCCGAACGTGGTGAGCACGCACTCCTGGGAGGAGCGCTGGGAGACGCTGCGGATGGTCCGCGCCTCCGGCATGGAGGTCTGCTGCGGCGGCATCCTGGGGTTGGGTGAGACCGTGCAGCAGCGTGCCGAGTTCGCGGCGCAGCTCGCCGAGCTGGACCCGCACGAGGTGCCGCTGAACTTCCTCAACCCCCGACCGGGCACCCCGCTGGGCGACCAGCCGGTGGTCGCGCCGCGCGACGCGCTGCGGGCCATCGCCGCGTTCCGGCTGGCGATGCCGCGCACCATCCTCCGGTACGCCGGCGGCCGCGAGATCACCCTCGGCGACCTCGGCACCCGGGACGGCCTGCTCGGCGGGATCAACGCGGTGATCGTCGGCAACTACCTGACCACGCTCGGCCGGCCGGCCGGCGACGACCTGGCGCTGCTCGACGAGCTGAAGATGCCGGTCAAGGCGCTTTCGGCGACACTGTGACGATGTCGACGGAGACGGTCAACTGGTGCGACCGGTGCGGCGAGGCCGCCGGCACCGGCAGCCATGACGCCTGCCGGGCCGCCCGCGAGCTGGAGCCGCCGCGCTACTGTGCCGCCTGCCGGCGCAGGATGAAGGTGCAGGTGCTCCCCTCCGGCTGGGCGGCGGTCTGCGTCGAGCACGGCGCGACCGCCTCGGCCCGCTGACCTCGCACCGACCCGCGGCGGAACATGCCAACCTGACGCCGGCCGGGTACGTCGTCGTGCTGTCCTGCCGTATCCGTCGGCAAGGAGGGGCATAAAGGCCCTGTTTCGGCGGGCATCGGCGGGCGTATCGTCGTCGTGTGCCGCAAAGAAGCCCGAGCCGCTCCCGGCCGGTCGTCGTACTGGCCGGAGTCGCCGTGGTCGGCTCGATCGCGATGGCGGTCGGGGTCCTGGGCAGCCGCATCTGGGCCGAGGGCTCCTTCGCCGCCATGTGCGTCGGCACGCTGCTCGTGGCCGCCGTCGGCGGCTTCGTCGTCGTGCCTCTACTGAACCGGCTCGCCCCTCGGGCCGGCAGCCATTCGCCGACGGACTGACCCCGGATTCCGGACGGGCCGTTACACCGGTCGGTGCCGACCGGGGGTCGCTCGCTCCTTCCGGACGCCGGCCGCCGTCGACCCACGGGTCAGCTCCGGTGCTGCGTCCACTGCCGCTCGACCTGCTCGGTCAGGGTGCCCGGCCGTCGGTGGGCGTCCCGCCGCCACGCCGCCGGATCAGCCAGCCCAGCGTCGCCCCGGCTCCGGCTCCGCCGCTGGCGAACAGGGCGAGCTGCATGATCTGGTCGGCGGAGAGGCCGGCCCATTTGGACATTCCCATGACCACGACGACCGGCAGCAGGGCCGCGGCGGTGTAGACGACGGCTATCGCGGCCTGGTGCCAGCGCAGCCGGGTGTAGAGCCGGTTCGTCGTCTCGTCCTCGGTCGCCCGGCGCAGGTGGTGGTGCCGAAGTTCGAGTTCGTTCCTCGGCGGCCTGTCGTCGTGCGAGTTCGACCGCCCGCGCCCGACGGCGCTCCGGCCGCGCCGTTCCCGATCGTTGCTGTTGGTCGCCGGAGCGCTCACTGTGCCTCCTCCCGGGGGATCGGAGGTTGTTCTGTAGGGGAGCAACACGTTAAGGCTACGACGAGCAGAGGTGTTGCACAACGTAACCGCGAAGGTCACTTCGCGTGTCCTCTCGCCTGATTACCCCAGACTACGGTCACCCATCCGGGGAGAGCCAGCAAAAACCACCCAGATGGTTGCTCTCTGATGGAGCAAGACGCCGTTACAGTGGAGGAACTCGTCCGGAGGAGGTGTCGGCGTATGGAAAGGCCGGAGCTGACCAAGATCATCGCCGCCCGGATCCGTCGGCTACGCGACGAACGTGGCTGGTCCGCCCGACGGCTCGCCGAGCAGTGTGGAGAGTTCGGCATGCCGTCGCTGTCCCGGAGCACGATCGCCAAGATCGAGGCTGGGCTGCGGGGCATCGACGTCGAGGAACTCCACGTGCTGGCCATGGCGCTCGGGGTCACCTTCGACCAGCTCACCGCCGACACCTCGATCACCGTGCTACACCTTTCCCAGCTGCGGATCGCCCCGGGACAGGCGTTCGGTTCCCCGGTCCGGCCCGGCTTCCACGAGCAGATCCTCCAGGCACTGTGTACGGATCTCGACCTGATGACCCGGGAACTGTCGGGAGCGCGGCCGGATCTGGTCGTGGTCAGCGGTGACCTCGCCGTCACCGGCCGGCCCCGAGAGTTCGACATGGTCAAGACCTTCCTGGAAGGACTCGTCGACCACCTGGGCATCGGGTTCGGCCGGATCGCGATCGTGCCCGGCGAGCACGACGTCAACGAGGCGGCGGCCCGGGCGTACCTGGCGCAGTGCGAGGCCGACGACGTCCCGCCGGTGAAGCCGTACTGGCACAACTGGCGGCACTTCGCCACCCTGTTCGACGCCTGGCCGGAAGACCGGCACCAGGTCGTCCGGATGCAGAAGGAACATCCGTGGAGCCTCTTCGAGCTGCCCGACCTCCGGGTGGCGGTCGCCGGCCTCAACTCCACGATCGACGCCGAGCCGGCCGACTCCGGCGGCGGGCCCGGGCGCATCGGTCCGGAGCAGGCCCAGCAGCTGGCGGAGTCGCTGGCCACCTACGAGGAGCGGGGCTGGCTGCGGATCGGCGTGGTGCACCACGACCCGCACGGCCGCGCCGCGCTGGCGTACGACCGGCTCGCCGACGCCGACCTGCTCGACCGGCAGCTCGGTCAGCGGCTGAACCTCCTGCTGCACGGTAACGGCGACGAGAAGGCGCCGGCCGGCGGACGACTGCGCTCCGGACTGCGTACCTTCGGGCTGGGCGCGGCGCCCGGGCCGGAGGCGGCCGGCCGCTACCAGCTGCTCCGGCTGACCGAGGACGGCCTGGTCCGGCTCGGCCGCCGCTTCGACCGGGAACAGGGCTGCTGGCTGGCCGACCAGGGTGACGCCGTCGAGCCGCCCCGGTGGTCGGAGCCGGTGGCGGTGGCGTGGCACGCCGCCGAGAACACCTTCCCGGTCTCGTCGGCCCATCGGGTCATGGCCCGCTTCGGGGACGGCTGGGCACGGGCCGACTCGGACTGGGAAGAACTCGACTCCCGGCGCCTGCTGCTGGACCAGATCGCCGACGTCTGCGTCGCCCGGCATCCGGGTGCGGTGGTGCACCGGATCAAGGGGCCCTTCCCGTACCTGCGGGTCACCTACGCGGACGGCGGACGGGCCCGGCAACTGCGGATCGGTGCCTGCGTGCGTACCGTCACCGAGCACGACGTGGACACCTTCCTGGAGCAGGTGCACGGCGCCGACCCCGACGTCGAGTCGGAACTCGTCTACCAGGGAACGGAGCCGGCGAAGGCGCTGCGCGACTACGCCCGGCGCCGCAAGGTGCGGCTGCGCAGCTTCCTTCAGTTCCAGGGGTTGCTCGACCTCACCGGTTACCTGCGGGCCCAGGCCGAGACGCTGCTGGCCGACCCCCGCTATCCCCCCGACGGGTACGTCCCGCAGCGGTTCGTGGACAAGACCCACGCCGACGGACGCCGCCGTGACGCCAGGGAGGAGACCCGTGACGACGTCGTCGGGGAGCTGCTGGAGCTGGTCGGCGGCGACGAGGGCCGCTTCATCCTGCTGCTCGGCGACTTCGGGCGGGGCAAGACCTTCGCGTTGCGCGAGCTGAGCCGGCGGATCAGCACCGAGCTGCCGCACGTGCTGCCGATCCTCATCGACCTGCGGGCGTCGGACAAGGCGAACACGCTGGAGGGGCACGTCGCCGCGCACCTGGCGAACCACGGGCACGACAAGATCGACCTGCCGGCCTTCCGGTACATGCTGGACCACGGCCGGATCGTCCTGATCTTCGACGGCTTCGACGAGCTGGTGGCCCGGGCCACCTACGCCCGGGCCGCGGACCACCTGGGTACGCTGCTGACCGCCGCCCGCGGCCAGGCGAAGATCATCGTGGCCAGCCGGACGCAGCATTTCGCCGCCCACTCCCAGGTCGCCACCGCGATGGAGGCGCAGATCGGCAGCCTCCCGCAGCGACGCGTCCTGAGCCTGTCGCACCTCTCCGCCGAGCAGATCCGCACCCTGCTGATCCAGCGGTTCGGCGGGCAGGTCGAGGAGGTCGAGCGGCGGCTGGAACTGCTGGCCGGCATCCCCGGGCTGATGCCGCTGGCCACCAACCCGCGGATGCTCGGCTTCATCGCCGACCTGCCCACCGACCGGCTGCGCGCGGTCTCGGCGGCGAGCGGCACGATCAGCCCGGCCCGGCTCTACGAGGAGATCATCGGCGCCTGGCTCGGTTACGAGGGCGACCGGACCCAGGACATCCGGGGGGTACCGGTCGGCCTGGCCGCCACGGACCTCTTCGAGGCGGTCACCGCGCTGGCGCTGCGGCTGTGGGAGCGCGGCGAGGCGCTGATCCGGATCGAGGAGATCGAGGATCTGGCCGGCACGCTCACCGATCTCGCCGGCCGGCACCTGTCGGCAGAACAGATCACCCACGCCATCGGCGCCGGCAGCCTGCTCATCCGCACCGACGACGGGGTCTTCAGCTTCATCCACGACTCGGTCACCGAATGGCTGGTCGCCCGGCATCTCGCCGACGACCTGGCCGCCGGTCACGCACACGGCGACCGGCTGCACGCCCATCCGCTGTCCCAGCTCACCATCGACTTCCTGTGCGACCTGGCCGAGCCGTCGCTCTGCCGGGACTGGGCGGACAGGGTGCTGAACGACAGCGACGCCACCCCGGCCGCCAGGACCAACGCCGGCCGGATCATCGCCCGGTTCAGCGCGTCTCCCGGGCTCAACCTCCGCTCCGCGCTGCTCAGCGGGCTGCACCTGACCGAGCGGGCGTGGCCGGAGGCGGACCTGACCGACGCCGACCTGACCGGCGCCCGGCTGACGGACATGGTCCTCGCCGGTGCCACCCTGCGCGGGGCCCGGCTGTCCGGGGTGGCGATCGAGGAGAGCGACCTGTCCGGGGCCGACCTGACCGGCGCGAACCTGACCGGTGCCCAGATCGTGGGCAGCAACCTCGCGGGCGCCGACCTGACCGGGGCCGACCTGACCGACGCCCGGATCCTCACCACCGACCTGACCGGCACGGCGCTGGCCGACATCCGGTGGCGCCGCGCGGCGGTGGTGTCCGCGAAGGCCGAACCGGCCGCGCTCGACCGGCTGCGCCGGGCGGGCGCGGTGGTGCTGCCCGGCAGCCCGTTGACCACCGCGGTCCGGCCGGCCGCGCTGGGCGTCCTGTTCGGCTTCGAGGAGGGCCGGCTGCCGCGTCCGGTCGGATACGACGCCGAGGGCGCGCTGCTGGCGATCGGCTGCGAGGACGGCTCGGTGCTGATCTGCGACGCCCGGGACAACCGGCCGTTGCGCACGCTGACCGGGCACGACCGGCGCACGTACGGGGTCAACTTCAGCCCCACCGAGCCGCTGCTGGCCACCGGCGCCCAGGACGGCGTGGTGCGCCTCTGGGACGCGACCACCGGCGAATGCCTGCACGTGCTCTCCCCGCACCGCGAGTGGGTGTGGCCGTTGCTGTTCAACAGCACCGGGACCCTGCTGGCGACCGGCGACTCCGACGGCGTGGTCCGGGTCTGGGACGTCCGGACCGGACAGCTGCGCTGGGAACTGCCCGGCCACCGGGCACCGGTCTGGACCGGGACGTTCAACCCCGACGGCTCGATGCTGGCCACCGGTGACGACGGTGCCGTCGTGCGGCTGTGGGACCTGCGGACCGGCCAACTGCACCAGCGCGTCGAGTCGGAGGAGAAGCTGACGTACTGGATGCGGCACGACCCGGCCGGTACCTGCCTGGCCGGCGGCGCCGAGGACGGGGTGCTACGGCTCTGGGACCCGAGGACGGGCCGGTTGCTGCACCGGCTGACCGGGCACGAGGGTGCGATCTACACCTTCGACTTCCACCCGTCGGGTCGGCGCATCGTCAGCGCCGACGTCACCGGCTCCGTCCGCCGCTGGGACCTGCCGCAGGACGGCGGCCCGCCGGTCGGCCGGGAGTTGGGCCGGCACACCGGGGCCGTCTACCGGGTCTCGTTCAGCCCGCGCGGCACCATGTTCGCCACCGGCGACAGCGACGGTTGGGTGAAGCTCTGGGACGACGAGACCTGCGAGGTCCGCCACGAGTTGGACCGGCACTACGCGTCGGTGTGGCCGATCACGTTCCGCCCGGACGGTGAACGGCTGGTCAGCAGCAGCAACGACTTCACCACCAAGGTGTGGAGCACCCGTACCGGCGAGTCCGCCACCGTGCTGCGCGGCCACGGCCGGCAGATGCGGGCGGTCGCCTTCAACCGGGACGGGTCGCTCCTCGCCACCAGCAGCAACGACGGTTTGGTCCGGCTGTGGGACCCGTACGCCGGAGAGTGCCGGCGGGTGCTGGCCTCCAACCGGATGGACAAGCTGGTCTCCGTCGTCTTCGGCGCCGAGCCGAACCTGCTGGCCACCGCGAGCAACGACGGGCGGGTGTACCTCTGGGACGCGGTGACCGGGGTGGAGGGGCGGCAGCTGGAGATGGCCAGCGACGCGGTCTGGGCCATGGTGTTCAGCCCGGACGGGGACCACATCGCGACGGCCAACGACGACGATTCGGTGCAACTGCTGATCCGCACCACCGGGCGCACCGTCGGTTGGCTGCGCGACTTCCGGGGCCGGGTCCGGGCCCTGGCGTACTCCCCGGACGGCACGACGCTGGCCAGCGGCTCGGACGACGAGCTGGTTCGCCTGCACGATCTGGCGGCCGACCGGGTGCGGGTGCTGCCGCAGGCGCACCGAGGGCGGATCTTCTCCCTGGCCTACCGCCCCGACGGGCGGATGCTCGCCTCGGCGAGTGTCGACGGGACGGTGGTGCTGTGGGACCCGCAGGCGCAGACCAGGCTGCGGGTACTCCAGCCGGGACGGGGCAAGCTGTGGACGACGGCCTTCCATCCCGGCGGGCGGTTCCTCGCCACCGCCGGTGACAAGGAGGTGGTCGACATCTGGGACGTGCAGACCGGCCAGCGGGTGCAGGAGCTGACCGGGCACAGCCGCCGGATCTGGTCGGTGGCGTTCAGCCCGCGCGGCGACCTGCTGGCCAGCGGCAGCACCGACGGGACGGTCCGGCTGTGGCAGCTGGCGCCGGACGGTACGGCCAGGCACCGGTCCACCCTGCTGGGCCTCTCCGACCGGACCTGGGCGGCGTTCACCCCGAACGGGCGGCACAAGTCGGAGGGTGAGGTCTCGGCCGACTTCTGGCATGTGGCGGGCGTGTGCCGGTTCGACATCGGTGAACTCGACCCGTACCTGGCCGATGTGGGCCGGGTGCCCACCGGGGCGCCGCTGCACGACTGAGCCCGGCCTGACGGAACCGCCATCCCGGATGTCGTGCCCTGATTGAACATGAACAATATTTGCGTTCCTGAGGAAGTGACTGCGATGAACTACGCGACGCTGGAGCGGGCGATCCGGACCGGGCCACCCGACCGGGTCGCCGAACTGGTCCGGACCACCTGGCTGGATCCGATCGCCAACGGCGAGTCGATGCTGTCCGCGGTACGCCACCCGCTGGGCTTCGCCTGCCTGCCGGTGCTGCGCGACGGCGCGTACGGGATCTGTGTGCACCTGTTCGGCGAGCGCCGCACACCCGTACGGCTCTCCGTCTCGCCGTTCCACTGCCACAGTTGGGACCTGCTCAGTCACGTCCTCTACGGCGTGGTCGGCAACCAGCACGTGACGGTGGTGCCCGGCAGCACGTACCGGGTCTTCGACACCCGCACCACGGCGACCGGTGACCGGCTGGTCCCGACCGCGCGTACCGTGGACGCCATGGCCGGTGCACCGGACTACTGGACGGCCGGCAGCGCGTACGAGTTGACCGCCGGCCTGTTCCACGCGTCGACAATCGCCGGCGGGGCTCCCGCCGCCACCGTCGTGCTCGGCAGGCACCACCCGGACCGGCCGGACCTGACCCTCGGCGCCCTGGACACGCCCGCGCACCGACTGACCCGGCGGCTGCACAGCCGTACCGAGACGATCTCGCTGGCCCGGACCGCGCTCGACCGGTTGGCGGTGGGCACGGCGGACCGGCTGGTGCCCTCCGGCCGACCGTGACCGGCGGCGGCCCCGCCGCCGCGCGGGAGGCGAACCGCCGCTGCTACGGCGACGGCAGGTCGACCCGGGCCTACCTCGACGACCCGTACCACGCGGTACGCCGCCAGCTCATCGGCGAGGCGCTGATCGACGCCGTCCACCGACTCGACGCCGCCGGGGCCGCCGACGCCCACGGCGGCCCGGCCGGGGCCCCCGGGGCCGGAATCCTGCTGGAACTGGGATCCGGCGCGCAGAGCGTCTTCGACGGGCTGCCCGAACTGCGCCGGCCGACCGTGGTGGCCGACCTGTCCTGGTCGGCCCTGGCGGAGCTGAAGGACGGCCGGCACCACCCGATCCAGTTGGACGTCACCCGGCCGCTGCCGCTGGCCGACCGCTCGGCGGCCGGGGTCGTCGCCGCCGAACTGATCGAGCACCTGTACCACCCCGGGCACCTGCTGGCCGAGATCGCCCGGGTGCTCCGGCCCGGCGGCGCGCTGGTCCTGAGTACGCCGAACCTGGCCACCCTGCAGGATCGGATCCGGTTCCTCTTCGGCCGCTCCCCCCGCCAGATCGATCCGATGCATCGCTACCTGCACCTGCACATCCGCCCGTTCACCGCGCAGTTGCTGGGCCGGATGCTGCGGGCCGCCGGCTTCGTCGACGTGGCGATCAGGTCGAACTACGTCGGCGTCCGCGTCGGGCGGGACCGCTGGCTCCAGTCGCGGCTGCTGGCCCGGCTCTTCCCGGGCCTCGGCGGCTCGCTGGTCGCCACCGCCCGGCGTCCGGCGGCGGACGAAGGCTGACCGGCCCCGGCAGGAACCGGCGCCGGCGACGGGGTGCCGTTCACCATCCGCTCAGCAGACATCGACGTCAATACGGAATGACGTTCACCTGACGGCCGGCGGCCGGGCAGACTTGGCCGTATGACCGCCCAGTTCGGACGCCCCGCCGGTGCGGCTCACTTTCTGATCAGTTATTCACCGGCGGACGAGCGGTGGGCGACCTGGATCGCGTGGGAGTTGGAACTCGCGGGCTACCGGACGATCCTGCAGGCGTGGGATTTCGTACCCGGAACGAACTTCATCGACTTCATGGACCGGGCGATCCGGGAGTCGGCCGCCGTCATCGCGGTGCTGTCGAACAACTATCTCAACTCCCGCTACGGCCGGCTGGAATGGCAGGCGGCGTTCCGGAGTTCGCCGGACGACCCGCAGCGGCGGCTGATCACCGTCCGGATCGAGGACTTCGACCCGGACGGGCTGCTGGCCACCATCACCTACGTCGACCTGGTCGGCGCCGCCGACGAACGGGACGCCCGGCACCGGCTGCTGCGCCGGGTCGGCGAGGCGGTGCGCGGGCGGGCGAAACCCTCGGTGGGGCCCGGGTTTCCGGCAACTCCCGGCCGGCGGCCGGAGCACGCGGCTGCGACCGGTACGCACGACCTGTCGGCCGGGCGGCCACCACCGCAGGTCGCGGCGCACCATCCCCGGCTGCGGGTACGCCATCCGCCGCACTATCCACCGGACCGGCCGGCGACCCGGACCACGAACGCCGAGGTGACGCTGCTGCACCTGCCCGGCCCCCGCTTCGCCCGCCAGCCCGCCGGGGAACCCGTCCCGCACCAGCAGGCCAAGGAGTTGCTCGAAGCGCTCAGCGTCGGCTTCGACCGGCTGGTCGCCGCCGGCGGCACCCGACCGGACGCGCTGCTGATCAGCGGCAACCTGACCGCGGCCGGCGGCATCCGCGAGTTCGACGAGGTACTGACCTTCCTGACCCGGCTGCGCGGCATCCTCGACCTGGACCCGCACCGCGTCGCGGTGGTGCCCGGCCCCAGGGACGTCAACCTCGCGGCCTGCCGGGCCTACTTCGCCAGTTGCGAGGCGGACGAGGTGACACCGCAGCCGCCGTACTGGGACAAGTGGCGACACTATTTTCGGTTCTTCGCCGAACTGTACGACGGGGTGGCCGGGCCAGCATTCGATCGGCATCAGCCGTGGAGCGTGTTCGAGATGCCCGACCTCAATCTGGTGATCGCCGGAATCAATTCGACAATGGCGCTCAGTCATCGGCCGGCCGACCACCACGGGATGGTCGGGGACGCCCAGACGCACTGGCTCACCCGGCGGCTCGACCGGTACCGTTCGGGCGGCTGGCTGACCGCCGGGCTGATCGGCCATCCCGTCGCGGAGGCCGCCCCCGGGGCCGTCCGGGACGCCGGGTCCGTCACGGCACTGCTGGCGCCCCGGCTGCACCTGCTCGTGTCGCCGCCGGCTCCGCACGACCGGGACGCCGGCCGGGTCGGCGCCGGCACCACCCTCATCCGGTTGGCTGCCGCCACGACCGCCGAATCCGGGCTGATCGACAACGCCCGACCGGCCGTGGTCGAAACGATGCCGCTGCCGATCCGGTGAGTGGCCGAGGGCGCACGGTAGGCGTCCTCCCTCCCCCGGGCCGTCAGCCGCCACGCTGTCAGCCGCCCGCACCGTCAGCCGCCGGACGCGGAGCCCCGCTCGGCGAGCAGCAGCAGGTCGGTGACGACGAACCCCGGCAGCGGCAGCGCCTCGGCGTGCCCGGTGCCGGTCAGTACGAAGGTGCCGCCGATCTCGTCCGGCCGCCAGCCGTGTGCGAGGCGTGGTCGATTCGGCAACTACCTGACCACGCTCGGCCGGCCGGCCGGCGACGACCTGGCGCTGCTCGACGAGCTGAAGATGCCGGTCAAGGCGCTTTCGGCGACACTGTGACGATGTCGACGGAGACGGTCAACTGGTGCGACCGGTGCGGCGAGACCGCCTCGGCCCGCTGATCCCCGCACCGCAGATCCGGGCGGTACCCGGTCCCGGCGTTACCAGGTCTCGGGCTCAGCCTCGGGGCGACCCGGCTCCTCGGTCACACCCCCAACCGCTCGGCGGCCAGCGCGGTGCCCTCGATCCGGGCCCGCACCTTGGCCCACGCCGTCTCCCGCGAGGTCGACACGTCGTCGCCGAACGGTGCGAACCCGCAGTCGTCGCAGGTGCCGAGCCGCTCCGGCGGCAGGTGTTCGGCGGCCCGCAGCACCCGGTCGCGGACCTGTTCCGGGGTTTCCACCACCGGATCGATCGGGTCGACGACGCCGACGAAGACCCGCTGCTCCGGGCGTACGTGGGCGGCGATCGTGGCCAGTACCTTGTCGGGCTCGGGCTCGCTGGCCAACTGTACGTAGAAGACGCCGGCCCGCAGCGTGAAGAGGCTCGGCAGCAGGTCGGCGTAGTCGACGTCGGCGCTGTGCGTCGAGTCGCGGTCGCCGCCCGGGCAGGTGTGTACGCCGATCCGGGTCCGCTCCTCCGGGCTGAACCGGTCGAGGACCCGGTTGTTGAGCGCCACGAACGAGTCCAGCACGCCCTTTGACGGGTCGAGCTTGACGGCGAGCCGCCCCTCGGTGAAGTCGAGCTGCACCCGGTGCGCCCCGGCCGCCAGGGCACCGCGGATGTCCGCCTCGGCCTCGTCGGCCAGGTCGTCCAGGAACGCCGCCCGGTCGTACCCGTCGATGCCCTCCGGCGGGTAGAGCAGGCTCAGCGCCGACGGTGCGATCACCGCCTGCTTGACCGGTACGGTCGCGTGCCGCTGCGCGGCCCGCAGGTAGCTCTCGGACCGGGTCGCGTAGCGGAACGGTCCGCCGGTGAGTCTCGGCAGCTGCCGGGTGTGCCCGTCCGCGAACGGGATGACGACACCGTCCGGGGCCAGGTCGTCGAACCCGTCGAGGGGGTACGTGGCAAAGCTCGGCTTGCGTTGTTCGCCGTCGGTGACGACCGGCGAGCCGAGCGCCTCGAACCGGGCGATCGTGTCCCGGACGGCCTCGTCGTAGAGGGTGTCGAGGGTGTCGCGTCCGATCCGGCCGGCGGCGTGGTCGGTGAGGCCGGCGAGCAGGGCCGGTGGTCGGGGCATGCTTCCGATCGGTTCCGTCGGGAGAGCCATGCTTCGAATATTAGCCTATATCGACCTCTCTGGTTCTTCGTCCTTGCTGACTTCCTCTTTGCTTCTCCGTCGTTGCTGGCTTCGCCTTTGCTTCTCCGTCCTTGCGGGCTTCGCCTCCGATCCGCCGACGGTCAACCCGGGCACCCCCCGCCGGGCGGTTCCGTCCCGCCGGCTCCAGGCTCAGTCGGCGGAGCCCCGCTCGGCGAGCAGCAGCAGGTCGGTGACGACGAATCCGGGCAGCGGCATCGCCTCGGCGTCGCCGGCACCGGCACCGGCACCGGCACCGGCCAGTAGGCCTCCGCCCTTTTCCTGATTTCGTGCCATCGCGGCGCGGCTACCGCCCCGGCGGTACTCCGGTCCGCTTCACTTGCCGAGAGTACGACGTCCACGGCTCCGGGCAGGTGCGCACCGGAGCCGGTCGGGGCCGGCGGGTCTGCGAAGCTGCGGGGCAGACCCGCCGGTGCCGACCGGCTCCGGTCCGGGACGGGACAGGGCCCGGGACAGGGGCAGGCCCGGGACAGGGCAGGCCCGGGCGCCGATCGGCACCCGGGCCCCGTACCCAGCCGCTGCGCGGGATCGGGTCAGCGTCGGGCGGCCCAGAGCAGGGCCCGGCCCAACTGCGAGTGCAGCCCCTTGGGGTGCAGCCGGAACGTCGGGTCCGTACCGAAGAGCACCACGCCGTTGCCGCCCGGGCTGACCGTACGGACGATGCTGGCCTGCCCGGCCGCCGCGGCCTGGCCGGTGGTGCCGGCCTCGTTCGCCGCCCACCAGCCGGCGAGCAGCGGGTCGGCGGCGTACGACTGCTCCACCGTGACCCCGGCACCGAGGTCGGTGAACCAGACCGGTTCGTTGATGAACGCGTGCGGGATCGCACCCGCGGTCACCGGCCCGCCCCGGTTGACGATGTTCGCCACCCCGCTGGCCAGGCTGGCCCCGGCGGTGGCGGTGACGCGCAGCAGTCCGGTGGCGTTGCCGAAGCCCGCCCCGGCGGTGCCGAGCCCGACGACCCCGCCGCCCCGGGCCAGGAACGCGTCCAGCGCGGCGCGGTTCTCCGGGGTCAGGCTCGTCAGGTTGACGTTGCTCGCCACCAGCAGGACGTCGACGTCGCCGGTCAACGCCGTGGCCAGGGTCGTCGCGGTGAGCGCGCGGGCTGAGAACCCGGTGTCGAGCAGGGTGTCCCGCTCCTCGACGGTGCCGAGGTAGCCGACCACCACCTCGTCGAGCGGGGTGCCCCGCCAGTGGGCCGGAGCGCGGGTGAAGGTGACCGCGTGTTCGCGGGCCTCGGCCCGCGCCAGCCGGTGGTTGGTCGGGGTACCGGGTACCACGACCGAGCCGTCGGCCAGCCGGTGGACCTTGACGCCCCTGTCCAGTAGGGAGTTGACCGCGAGCAGGTCGGCACCGTCCTGGATGTCCAGTCGCAGGTCGACGTGGCCGCTGGGCAGCTCACCGTCGGCGGTGCCGTCGTAGGTCCGCCCGAGGCGTACGTCGGGGAGGCGGTTCCACAGGGTGTCGACGGTGGCGCCCCAGGTCAGCCCCTGGCTCCAGGCGGCCGGGCCGGCGTAGAGGTCGTCCACCCGCCCGGTGAGGTCGATGCCGGGTTCGAGCAGGGAGTTGACCAGGCCGCGCTTGGGCTGGTGCATGTCGATGACGTACGACCCGGCCAGGTAGGACCTGCCGTTGGCCCGGAAGTCCTGCTTCGCCTGCCAGACCCGACCGCCGCTGCCGACCAGCAGGTCGACCAGGCGGGCCGCGGCGGGCTCGGAGTGCTGGCCGGGGCCGGTCGGGATCACGTACCCCCGGGGGAAGGTGGTGCGGTAGTCGTCCTCCGGTCCCCAGCCCGGCACGTACCCGTCCGGGATGTCGCGCAGCGGCTCACCGGCCCAGCCGCGCCGGTAGACCTCGGCCTGGTCGTGGATCACCTGGTCGCGGTGTTCCTGGATGTACCGCAGCGAGGTCTTGATCGCCACCTCGTGGACGTCGGTGTTGATGCCGGAGCGGCGTACCTTCTCCTCCGGGGTGAGGTTGCCGCGCGGGTTCAGCGGCGCCTCGATGGTGTACGGGATGCTGCTCTGCAACATCGCGAACGACGGTACGTAGATCGGCGGGAAGTCGTCCCAGACGCCCGGCTCGTCGTCCCGGAACGGGATCCGGGCGCGCTGGGTCTCCGGGTAGCCGAGGTCGCGCAGCCCCTCCTCGATCGCCAGCGCGTTCGGCAGGCCGTGCTTGATGTAGAGGTCGTACTCGTTGTTGACGTTGTGCGGCGGGGTGCTCGGGTGCAGCAGCGTCGGGTTGACGTACCCGTGCAGGTCGAGCGTGATGATCGGCTTGGTGTCGACGATCAGCTCGCGGATCAGGTTGGTCTCCGGTTGCGCGACGATGGTCAGGTCGCGGTTGAGGTCGTAGCCGGCCGCGTTCTGCCGGGTGCCGGCGATCCGGCCGTCGGGGTTCGAGGTGATGTTGAAGACCAGCCGGTTCCGCTTCAGCAGCGTGCCGACCGCCGGGTCGGTGCTGGTGGCGTACTCCTCGATGACCCGCAGCGCGGCGTCGGTGCCCTCCCACTCGTTGCCGTGGATGTTGGCGTTGACGAAGAGCGGGGTCTTGTAGTCGCGGAGCAGCCGGCGGTCGTTGCGGGCCCTGACCGGCTCCTCCTCGATGAGGCGCTTCCACTCCTCCTGCTGGCGCGCCTCGGCGCGGCTCTCCGGCGCGGTGACGGTGACCGCGTAGAGGTCGTGGCCGCCGGAGGACTTTCCGGCCACCCGGGCGGAGACCCGGTCGCTGGCCTTCTGCAGCGCGTTCAGCTTCGGCGCGATCTCGTCGTACGGCGTGACGCCGATCGGGATCGACGCGTCGTTCGGGTTGTCCGGCCAGACCGGCAGCACGTTCTGCCGGGGGTAGCCCTTGATCTCGTGCAGGTCGACGGGGCGCGGCGGCACGGCCGGCAGCGCGGAGGCGGCCGCCGGGCCGGTCCAGACCGCCGTGCCGAGCAGCGCGGCGGCGACCGCCGCGGCGGCGAGCCGATGACGGGGACGTCTGAGCATGAAGGAGAGTACTCCTGTCGGGAGAGGGGGAATTCACCGCGCGGACGGACGCCACCGCGGGGCCGGAGACCCACGGTTCGGGGCACGCCGCCGGTGCGGCGGAACGGAGATGGAGCCCGGCGTCAGAGGGACGGTCGACAGGCGGCGCTGGCGACGCGCAGCAGGTCGATGTGACCCCGCCTGGTCAGGAGGGCGCTTCGCACAAAGTAGATCTTGATCGAGCATCGACGCGGTGTCAACCGTCGATCCACACCGTGCGACGGACGTCTCCGTACGCCACACCGGGCCGCCGCGCCCACCCCCGGTCCGCACCTGCCCACCCCCGGTCCGCCCGACCCGGACCGGCGACACCCGGGCGATGGACTCGGGCCGGTGGCCGGAGCCGGCGGACCGGAGGTACGGCGCGTCGGCCGGTCAGCCCCCGGTCGGTACGGGCAGCAGGTCCTGGTGCCGGACGGTGTAGTCGCCTCGGGTGACCGGGGCGAACGGACCGGGTCCCATGCAGGTGCCCACCCCCGCCTCGACCCACTCCCCGTTCTCGTCCTGCTCGCCGTTCACCACCGACCAGGAGAAGCCCATCCGGTCGGTGCCGTGCCGGCCCGCGTCGTAGACGCTGAAGCCGAGGCGCTTGCCGACCCAGTCCCGCACCGGCTCGTCCGCCTCGGTGACCACCGCCGTCAGGGTGGCGACGCCGGGCCCGGTCGCCAGGCAGTCGACCCGGGCCGCAATCCTGATCGTGACGCCCGCCTCGGCCACCCGGTGCGAGATGCGTACCGTCCCGGTCGCGTCGGTGGGCAGGCCCTCCGGCGCTCCCGGCATCGGCCGACTGTACGGCGTACCGACGGCGTCGAAGGTGAACGACCGGACGTCGCTGTCCGGCCAGTACGGCAGCCGGATCTCCGCCGAGCCCGTCACCCGGGCCACCGGTCCCGGCGGGGACGCGGGCGCGGCGGACGCTCCCGTCCCGGTCGCCACGATCGCGGCCGCTGCCGCCGCCACGGCGATGCGCCTTCCTGTCGTCCTCATTGTCTCCTCCTCGTTCCCGCCCGTCCGGGCGTTCGAGGTCCACGGTGCCCGGGCCGGCGGTCCGGCACCTCCCTCCCGGGAGCCAGCGCCACCCCCCGGTCGGGGTAGCACCGGGGGTACGTCACCGAGGTCGGTCGCCCCGTCCGTCGCACCGGTGGCGAACTGGTGCAGCACCTCCGGGTCAACCGTGAACTGGGGGGTGAGCAATCACCAAGGTGCCCGGCAATAATGGACAAAATCGAGCATAAACACCCGGATAGAGCGCTCTCTCGCAGCAAGCTTTACCGTTCGATATTGACGTTGCCTTATCGACACCGGGAGGATCGGGCCTGGCGCGTACCCCGATCGGTCCTGGGAGGGCATTTCATGCGTCCACACTGGCGAATCCGAACCCCAATGATAACGATGCTCACCGGCCTGCTGGTCCTCTCGCTGCTGCCCCCCGGCACGGCCGCCGCGGCCCCCGCTGACGCCGCCTCCGTGGCCGGGCACGGCGGGAAGCCCGACTACCGCAACCCGAGGCTGCCGATCGACCGGCGGGTCGACGACCTGCTCCGCCGGATGACCCTGGAGGAGAAGGTCGGCCAGATGGCCCAGGCCGAGCGGCTCGCGGTCGACGCCGACCCGACGCTGGTCGCCCAGTGGGGCCTCGGCTCGCTGCTCTCCGGCGGTGGTTCCGTCCCCACCCCGAACACCCCGGAAGCCTGGCTGTCGATGATCAACAACTTCCAGCGGCAGGCGATGAGCACCCGGCTGGGCATCCCGATCATCTACGGCGTCGACGCGGTGCACGGGCACTCCAACGTCTACGGCGCGACCGTCTTCCCGCACAACATCGGTCTCGGCGCGACCCGCAACCCGGAACTCGTCCGGCAGATCGGCAAGGCCACCGGCGAGGAGGTGAAGGCCACCGGCATCCCGTGGAACTTCGCCCCCTGCCTCTGCGTCTCCCGGGACGAGCGCTGGGGACGGGCCTACGAGGCGTTCAGCGAGGAACCGAAGCTGGTCGGCGAGATGAGCAGCTACGTCGACGGGCTGCGCGACGCCGGTGTGCTCGCCACCGTCAAGCACTACGCCGGGGACGGCGACACCGAGTACGACCAGGCCGCCGCCGACGCCAACGAGAGCCTCCCGCCCGGCTCCCAGCGGTACGTCATCGACCAGGGCGTCACCGTCACCACCCGGGCCGACTTCGCCCGGACCAACCTCGCGCCGTTCTGGACCGCACTGCGTCGGCACGACGTCGACAGTGTGATGCCCTCCTTCTCCAGCGTGGACTGGATCGAGGACGGCGTCGGCAACCCGGTCAAGATGCACGCGCACAAGGAACTGCTCACCGACGTGCTCAAGGGGGCGCAGCGGTTCAAGGGCTTCGTCATCTCGGACTGGGAGGGCATCCACCAGATCCCCGACCCGGACGAGCCGACCGTGGCCGGGCTGACCGCCCACAAGGTGCGGACCTCGGTCAACGCCGGCATCGACATGTTCATGGTGCCGAACAACGCCAAGCAGTTCATCGACCTGCTCCTCGCCGAGGTACGGGCCGGCCGGGTCAGCCAGGCCCGGATCGACGACGCGGTACGCCGCATCCTGCGGGCCAAGTTCGAGATCGGTCTCTTCGAGCGCCCGTACGCCTCCGCCGACGACCTCGACGAGGTCGGCAGCCGCGAGCACCGGGCACTGGCCCGGCGGGCGGTGGCCGAGTCGCAGGTGCTGCTGAAGAACAGCGACCGGGCGCTGCCGCTGCGCAAGGACGCGAAGATCTACGTCGCCGGCCGCAACGCCGACGACATCGGCAACCAGGCCGGTGGCTGGACGATCACCTGGCAGGGTGCCTCCGGCGACATCATCCCGGGTACCACCATCCTGGAGGGGATCCGTGAGGTGGCGCCGCGTGCCAAGGTCACCTACAGTGCGGACGGCTCCGCTCCGACCGCCGGCTCGGACGTCGCCGTCGTCGTGGTCGGCGAGACGCCGTACACCGAGGGCTTCGGTGACGTCGGCGGCCCGGAGTGCACCTGGTGCACGACGCCGCAGCAGGAGGAGAAGTCGCTCTCCCTCCAGCCCGGTGACAAGGCGGTCGTCGACAAGGTCTGCGGGGCGATCGACACCTGCGTGGTGCTCGTCGTCTCCGGCCGGCCGCAGGTGGTCACCGACCAGCTCGGTCAGATGGACGCGCTGGTCGCCTCCTGGCTGCCCGGCAGCGAGGGTGCCGGCGTGGCCGACGTGCTCTTCGGGCGGCGCCCGTTCACCGGCAGGCTCTCGGTGAGCTGGCCGCGCAGCGAGGCGCAGGTGCCGATCAACGTCGGCGACCGGAACTACCGCCCGCTCTTCCCGTACGGGTACGGCCTGCGCACCCGCTGACGACCGGATCGACGAGGCCCCGCCGCCGGCACCCTGCCTCGGGTACCGGCGGCGGGGACGTCCACCCCGGACGGTCCTCGCCGGCCGGACGGGCGACACGCGCGGTCACCGGCGACACGGCCCCGCGCTGACCTGTCGGGGAAACTCCCACGTCACCTGCTTGAATACCGTGCCATGGATTCCTGGTTGATTCTCGTCGTCGCCGTCCCACTCCTCGTGCTGGTGATGACGGAGTTGTCGTCGGCCGGCCGGCGCCAGCGGGAGACCGCCGCCCGGCTCCGCCGGGTCGAGGCCAAACTCGACGTGGTCATGGGGCATCTCGGCCTCGCCCTGCCCGAGCCGGCGCTGCCGGAGGTGCTGGCGCAGCTCGAGCGGGGGCAGAAGATCGCGGCCGTCAAGGCGTACCGGGAGGCCACCGGCGAGGGGTTGCGGGAGGCGAAGGAGGCGGTGGACCGACTCGCCGCCGAGCGCGGACTCTGACCGGCCCCGAGCCATGATGGACCGGCCGGACCACCGACGGGCAGGGCCCGGGTGCCACCACAGAGTGGCCGGAAATCCGTCGGACCGCCCCGATAGGGTCCGGCCCGTGACGAACATCGACTGGTCCGGGGTGCGCGGCCGGGTGGCCGCGCTCTCCGCTACGCCCGAGGCCGAGGTCTTCGGCGCCAACGGCCACCGGTGGCTACTCGAACCGCCCCTCCAGCCGGCCGAGCTGGCGGAGTTGGAGGAGCAGCTCGGCGTACGGCTGCCGGACGACTACCGCGACTTCCTGCTGGCGGTGGGCCGGGGCGGCGCCGGCCCGTACTACGGGCTGTTTCCGCTGCGGCGGGTGGACGGCCGCTGGCGCTGGGAGGGTGACGGCGCGGACCTCACCGAGACCGGCACCCTCGCCGAGCCGTTTCCGCACACCGGCCCGTTCAACCCGGCGGCCGACCTGCCGGAGCCGCCGGACGAGGAGGACTTCGGCAGCGTCGAGGAGTTCAACGCGGCCGAGGACGCCTACTGGGAACTGCACGACCGGGTGGCGTACGACCCGAAGCACACCGTGGGCAGCGTCTACCTGTGCCACCTCGGCTGTGCGTACCGGCAGATGCTGGTGGTCAGCGGCCCGGAGCGCGGCACGATGTGGGCCGACGACAGCGCCGACGACGGCGGCTTCAGCCCGCTGGCCGGCCCGCACGGCGAGCGGGTCGGCTTTGCCCGGTGGTATCTCGACTGGCTCGACGAGGCGACCGCGAAGGCCCGGGAACCGCTGCACGGATAGCCCGTGCACCGGACCGGGGCCGTCGGGCAGCCTGCTGGTACCGCCCGACGGCCCCGGCGGGGACCGGCCAAGGGACGGATCAGCCGGTCGCGCAGGCCACGCCGTTGAGGGTGAACGACGTTGGCCGGGGGTTGCTGCCGGTGTGTGTGCCGTTGAATCCGAAACTGGTCGAGGCGCCCGGGGCGAGCGTGCCGTTGTAGTCGACGTTGGTGGCGGTGACCGCCGTACCGGACTGGGTCACGGTCGCCGACCAGGCCTGGCTGATCCGTTGGCCGGCGGCGAAGGCGAAGGCGAGCGTCCAGCCGTTCACCGCGCTCGTCCCGGTGTTGGTGATCGTGATGGTGCCGCTGAACCCGGTACTCCAGTCGTTGCCGGTCCAGCCGATCCGGCAGCCGCCGGCCGGTGCGCTCGGGGTGGTGACCGAGACCGGTGCCGACGCCGCCGAGACGTTGCCGGCCGCGTCCACCGCGACCACGTAGAACTGGTACGTGCTGCCGGCCGTCAGCCCGCTGACCGGGAACGTGGGCGTGCTCGGCGAGCCGAGCAGGGCATCGGTGGCGCCGCCCTCCCGGTAGACCCGGTAGCCGGTGACGCCAACGTTGTCGGTCGGGGCGGTCCAGCTCAACGTGGCTCCGGCCGCCGTCACCGCCGAGGCGGTCGGGGTGCCGGGCGTACCCGGTGGGGTGGTGTCGCCGGTCCCGGCCGGACTGGTGGTCACCGAGACCGGCGAGGACGCCGTGGAGCGGTTGCCGGCGGCGTCCCTGGCCACCACGTAGAACTGGTACGTCGTCTCGGCGACCAACCCGGTCACCGCGAAGGTCGGCGTGGCCGCCGAGCCGAGCAGGAGGTCGCTGGCGCCGTTCTCCCGGTAGACGTCGTAGCCGGCGATCCCGACGTCGTCCGTGGCGGCGGTCCAGTTCAGGGTGGCACCGGTGGCGGTCACCGTGGCAGCGGTGGGGGTGCCGGGCGCGCTCGGCGCGGTGCTGTCCGGTGCGGCCGGTGCCGGTTCGGCGCCCCAGATCAGCGAGCCGCCCTCGTAGAGCGCCACCTTCGGGTTCGGCCCGGCGGCGGCCTGGTACGACGGGTCGTTTGTCGGATCCCAGGTGCCGCCCTCGGGTACGCCGATCTTGAACTGCACCTCCATCCGGTGCGCCGACTGGCCGGCCGGGGCGATGGTGTAGCCGGAACAGTCGACCTCGACGTACCAGATGTCGCCGGAGAGCTGCCGGGCGGCCGTCGGCGCCGGGCAGCCCTGGGTGTAGCCGCTGGTCACCTGGATCGCGCTGCTCCCCTCGGGCCGGAAGTAGTACCGGAAAGCGGAGTCGGTCAGCGCCCGGGCCGGGAAGGCGGACTTGTTGTAGACGATCGCCTTGATCCCGGTGGCCCTCGGCTCGGCCTGCATCACCGTGGTCTCCACGGTGATCTCGTCGATGTCCGGCCGCTCGGTCGGCGGGAAGCCGGCCAGCGGCGAGCCGCCGTACTCGGAGACGAGCCGGGCCAGCGCGGAGGTGAGCCCGGCGTTGTAGTCGGTGGCGACCTCGTTCATCACGTAGTCGCTGCGACTGTCGGTGTACGCGTCGTTCGGCGCGGAGGGGCCGCCGACCAGGGCCCCGTAGAGGGTGTGCCGGGTCGCCTCCGGCACCTGCATGCTGTCCCACCAGGAGCCGTGCGCGGTGCGGTGGTGCGGGTTCTTCGGCGGGTTGGCACCAAAGCCGATCATGTAACTGGAGTTGCGCGGGTTGTCGCCGAGGGCGTAGTTGATCTGCCGGACCGCGAAGTCGTGGTAGCGGGTCTTCCGGGTCGCGTCGGTGGTCTTGTCGCTGTAGACGAGCGCCGCGAACGCGGTGTTGGCGGCGTACCGCAGCGCGCCCCAGGTGTCCAGCACCGCCATCCCGCCCGGCGAGGTACGCACCTTCTCCCCGTTCACCCCGACGGTCCAGTAGTCGAGCCAGCGGTTGGCGTCGTCGACGTACTTCTGCTTCCCGGTCAGGTTGGCCAGCAGCACGTACGCGCCGAACTGCTTGTTGTCCCAGGCCACCGTCCACTTGTAGAGCCGGTTGCTCTGCTGCGGCTCGGTGCCGAGCCGGTCGTACTCGCTCTCGGCCTTGGTCAGGTAGCTGGCGTCCCCGGTGGCCCGGTAGAGCCAGATCGCCCCCCAGACCAGTTCGTCCTGGTAGCCGCTCCAGGACCGGTAGAAGTTCGTCACGTCGGTGATGCACTCGTGGTAGGCCCGGCGCACGGTGTCGGCGAAGCTGTAGAGCTGGCGGGCGTGCGTGACCAGCCGGTCCGCGTAGGCCGGGTCGGTGGGCCGGAAGACCATCGAGGAGGCGGCCATCGCCGCCGCCGTCTCGCCGGCCAGGTCCGAGCCGCCACAGCTCGCGTCGATTTTGTACGCCGGCCGCGCCATCGGCAGCACCTCGGCCGGTCCCCACCACTTGTGGTCGTCGTCGCCCTTGCCGACCTGTCCGTAGAGGACGTTCGCCGAGGGGTGCGCCTTGATGAAGTAGTCGTTGACGAAGCGCAGGTTGTTGAGCAGGTGCGGGAGCTGCCCGGAGGCCTGGTATCCGCTGCGGTACTCGACGGCGCCCCAGGCCAGCATGGTGGCGCTGAAGGCCATCGGGAAGCCGAACTTGACGTGGTCGCCGGCGTCGTACCAGCCGCCGGTGAGGTCGAGCCGGACGTCGGAGCCGTCGGTCAGCGCCGAGTCGCCGCGCCAGGAGACCCGGTTCCAGTCGGGCAGCGCGCCGGACTGCTGGGCCTCGTAGAAGTAGAGCGACTTCTGGAGCGCCTCGGCGTAGTTGACGGCTGGGGCGGCGGCCGGCGCCGGTCCGGCCCCGGTCGTCGTGCCGGCGGGCAGGATGGCGGCGGCCGGGGCGGCCCCGGTCAGGACCAGCGCGGCGGCGGCCGCCAGCGCCGTGGCGCCGGCGGTCACCGCCCGGAGGTACCAGCGGCCCGGCCGCTGGCCGCGGTCGGGCCGCTGCCGGCCGTCTGGTCGCTGCCGACCGTCGAGGCGTTGCCGGGCGCCTGGTTTGGGCCGGGGACCAGGCCGGGGACGTTGCCCGTTCGGCCGGGCCGGGGCGATGCGGTCGCGCACTAGAATTGCTCCTGTCCGTGGAGCCGCGCGCGGCGACGCGTAGCGGAGGACACGAGGGGCGGATGTGGGCGCATCCGCCCCTCTCCCTGCGCGGTGCACGACGCGGGTGCTGGGCCTGGGAAAACCGTGCTGCGGTGGTGCCGGTGCGAGGGGGTGGATCTCGGTCCATCGGAACCCCGGGAGCGCTCCCATGGATAGCCAACAATGTAACCGCGCCATTGCCGGTTTGTGAAGGACCCAAACCGGCGACACCGGCGACGGCACACCGAGCACCCGGTCGCCGGGAAGTCTATAGGAAAGCCCTTTCCTACCCGTTGACGATACTCACACCATCCAGCTCTCTCGATGGGAGTGCGACGTTCTCCCAGCTCAGGGTGCTGAGTAACGACTCAGCCCGGCGGAGATCGGGGCCAACTGGCGGAACCCGCGTCCTGGGATACGAGCGTACGGTTGCCGCCGCCGCGCGGCCCGGGAGAAGGTACGGCCAGATCAGGGAGACAAAACCCCAGATCAGCGGTGCCATCGACGCCGCCGCGCGCTGATCGTTCCGGCCGCTGGCAAGCCTGCACATCGACGGGTCAGCCGGCCGACAACTCCGAGGAGACAGCGATGGCACTGCGCCTTGCCGACCGCACCACCTGGCCGGAGACCCTGGCCCGGGCGGTCCACGCGACCCCCGAAGCGTTCACCCACGACACCGACCGGTCCGGCGGCACCGTCACCCTGCGCAACCTGGTCGAAGGTGCCTGGCAGTCCCTCGGTACGCCGAGCCCGGTGCGTACCCCGGTGGACAACACCGTGCTGGTCGACCTCGCCCGGCTGGACGCGGAGTCGGCCCGGGCCGCCGTCGCGTTCGCCGCCGACGAGCACCGCGACTGGGCCGCCACCCCGCTGCCCGACCGCAAGGCCCGGGTCGTCGAGGCCCTCGACGCGCTGACCGGGCACCGGGACCTGCTGGCCCTGCTGCTGGTCTGGGAGATCGGCAAGCCGTGGCGACTGGCCTGCGCCGACGTGGACCGGGCCCTGGACGGCGTGCGGTGGTACGTCGAGGAGATCGACCGGATGCTGGCCGACGGCCGGGAACCGCTGGCCGGTCCGGTCAGCAACATCGCGAGCTGGAACTACCCGATGAGCGTGCTGGTGCACGCCGAACTGGTGCAGTTGCTCGCCGGCAACGCGGTGATCGCCAAGACGCCGTCCCAGGGCGGTGCCGTCTGCCTCACCGTGGCGCACGCGCTGATGCGCCGGGCCGGGCTGCCCGCCACCCTGCTCAGCGGCGGCGGCGAGGAACTCTCCGAGGTGCTGGTCCGGGCACCCGAGATCGGCGCGGTGGCCTTCGTCGGCGGCCGCTCCAACGGTGGCAAGGTCGCCGCCGCGCTGCTCGACACCGACAAGCGGCACATGATCGAGCAGGAGGGGCTGAACGCCTGGGGCATCTGGGAGTTCTCCGACTGGGACAATCTCGCCAAGCACCTGAAGAAGGGCTTCGAGTACGGCAAGCAGCGCTGCACCGCGTACCCGCGCTTCGTGGTGCAGCGGGAACTCGTCGACCAGTTCCTCGACATGTACCTGCCGGTGGTCCGCTCCGTCCGGTTCGGTCACCCGCTGGCGGTCGACGAGGACTGGGCCGAGGGCGACCCGCTGCCCGACCTCGACTTCGGCCCGCTGATCAGCGCCGCCAAGGCCGACGAGTTGCGCCGCAAGGTCGACGAGGCGGTACGGGGCGGAGCCGTGCCGCTGTACCGGGGGCGGCTGGCCGGGGCGCCGTTCCTGGCCGGCCAGGACACCTCGGCGTACGTGGCCCCGTCGGTGCTGCTGGCTCCGCCCGGCCGGTCCCGGCTGATGCACACCGAGCCGTTCGGCCCGGTCGACACCATCGTGGTGGTGGACACCCCCGACGAACTGCTGGCCGCGATGAACGCCAGCAACGGCGCCCTGGTGGCCAGTCTCGCCTGCGACGACGAGGAGACGGCGGCGAAGCTCGCCGTCGACCTCCAGGCGTTCAAGGTCGGCATCAACCGGCCCCGGTCCCGGGGTGACCGGGACGAGCCGTTCGGCGGCCGGGGCGCCTCCTGGAAGGGCGCCTTCGTCGGCGGCGACCTGCTGGTGCAGGCCGTCACCGTCAACTCCTCCGCGCAGCGGCTGTACGGCAACTTCCCGGACTACACCAGCTATCCGGCCAGCTGAGCACCCGGGTCGGCCGGCCGACCGGTCCGGAATAGGGGCCCCTCCGGCCGTCCTACCGGAGGGGCCCCTTCCCTCTCGCCCCAGTAAGGCGGTTCCGCCGGTCCGGTCCTGCACCAGGACCG
>NZ_JAZGQL010000041.1:0-9640 GCF_036421995.1 Plantactinospora veratri | reverse complement strand
CACCAGGACCGGACCGCCGGGTCTGTTCCGGGCCGCTACGCCTCGGCGGCGGCCGGAGTCTCGGGGCTGGGCACCGGCCCGGCAGGCTGATCGTGCAGCGGCACGGTGACCGTCAGCAGGTCGCCGTCCCGGTCGACGGTCTCCGGCCGGTGCAGCCGGTCCAGCAGGCGCAGCATCGGCACGTTGTCGGCCGAGGTGTACGCGAGCAGCGCCGCGCAGCCGGCCCGGGTGCCGTACCCGACCAGGCGGCGCAACAGGGCGCCGCCGAGGCCACGGCGCTGCCAGTCCTCCTCGACCAGCAGGGCGAGCTCGGCCACCACCCCCTCGGCGGCCAGGTTCGCCATCGCCACCACCCGTTCGGGCCGGCCGTCCGCGCCACCGGCCGACGCCAGCAGGGTGATCCCACGGGCCGGAGAGAGCAGCCGGCTCAGCCGCTGCGGCGCCGCCGCACCCCGCCCCGGATAGCGCCGGTGCAGGCTCCGCGCCGAGCAGCGTCGGTGCATCTCCAGCACCGCCGGCAGGTCGTCGGGAACGGCGGGACGTACGGTCAGCTCGGCGCCGTCCGGGAGTACCAGGGTCACCCGGTCGACGGCCTGCCGGGCCACCGCACCGGCCAGGTCCACCAGCGCCTGGGCGCGGGCGTACTCGGCCGGGGTGAAGCTCGGAGCCGTCCGCAGCACCTCGAAGGAGCCGCCGTACGGGTCGGGCAGCCGCATCGTCTCGGCGCCGTGCCCCGGACCCGCCGGACCGGAGACCACCGGCCGCCAGGTGACCGAGTCGGCGCTGAGCAGGCTGCGCAGCGACTCGCCGAGCGCGTCCGGATCGCGGACCAGCCGGCTGGCCAGGCCGAGCGCCCGGGTCGGCTGGTCGGCCAACCCCCGCGCCTCGCTGGGGGCCACCCAGCAGTTCCGGCCGCGCCCGCGCTCCACCGCCGCCACCAGGTCGTCCGCGGTCAACCCGGGCGGCGCGTCGACCAGGAAGTCGTCGACCGCCCCGGCCTCGGTGGTGTGCACCTGCACGGCGAGGATGTTCACCCCACGCAGCGCGAGACTCGCGGTGAGTACGGAGAGGAATCCCGGCCGGTCGACCACGGTCGCCCTGATCCGCCACAGTGCCATCTGCACTCCTTCCCGGTTCCAGCCTGCCCGCCCGCTGTTGCCCGCCGGCTGGTCAGCCGCGCCGGGTCAGCACCGCCGGCAGCGGCCCCGGCTCCACCGGTGGGGCGCTGACCAGGTCGAGCCGGTCACCGAGGATCGTCGCGGCGGCCCGCACCAGTTGGGCGACCCGGTCGACCTCGGTGACGTGGAAGCCGGCCGCCGTCAGCCCGTCGCCGTCCACCCGGGCCAGCATCAGCACCAGCCCGGCCCGGCCGAAGGGGGCGACCGCGTAGTGGGTGCCCGCCGGACCGTTGAGCGAGCGGGCCCGCAGCGGGGTCACCTCGGGCAACTCCAGCGGCGCCGGTGCCCGCCAGCTCGCGTACGCCACCGCGGGCGAGCCGCCGCCCCGGACCGTCCCCGCACCCGTGCCGGTACGCGCCGCCCAGTCGGCCGGTACCACGGCCGCCGCCGCCCAGTCCGCGGCGAGCAGCCCGGGTACCGCGTCGACGAGGGTGGCCAGCCCGTCGCCCGGGTTCGCGGCGATCTGTGCGAGCAGTTCGGCGTCCTGCCCGCCACCGTTCGGCGCGCCGATCGCCCGCCACATGCCGTTGACCCGTACCCCCGGGATGGCGGCGAGCCCGGCGCAGAGCCGGTCGACCCGGGACGCACCGGGCCAGACCACGGTGAAGTCGTCCACCGCCCGGCCGCCCAGTCGCTCCAACACCACCACCGCGACGATGTCGGCACCGGCGACGCCCAGCGTGCGAGCGACCTGACCGAGCGTTCCGGGTCGATCCGGCAGGGTCACCCGAACCCTCAGCAACATGTCCGTCCCCTCCGTCGGCGGACCGGCGCGCGTTCGCCGGCGAGCTGTCAACCAGGCTGCCCGATGAGCGTTTCGCCCCTGTTGCCGTGGCATGTCCCGGCAGCAACAACCCGGAAGCGGCACCGGCCCCGGTCCGCCCCCCGCCGCCCGACCGGGACCCGGGGCACACGCCCGGCCCGGGCTTGACTGGACGGCCCAAGTGCCATCAACTGTCCGGTTAACGCTTCCCCACGGCTCGCAGCAGGGGGATTTGTGGCTCGGACCGCACGGGAGGGAGGTGACCTGGTAGACCCGGACACCCGGACGCTGGTCGGATCGGACGGCAGCTCGCGGGACCAGACGACCGGAACGCTGACGCCGCCGGGCAGCCGCCGCCGGTCGCGTCGGCCTAGGGCCCGACTTCTGTTGGTGGACGGCCTCGTTCCACAACCAGCGACACCGCCCCTACTCGGCCAACAGCGCGGCCCGCGCGGTCGCGCCGGGACGCAACCGGAAGGTGTACCGCACCGTCTCGTCCACACCCGCAACCATCCCAACCGCATCCGACAGTCCTGGCCCCGCAGAGGAGTCGACGCCATGCCGAAAACCAGCCCTCCACCTGACCGCTCATTTTTTCCCGGGGCTCCAACCATCGACTTCTCCGGCTGCTCTCGATGACCGATCCGCCGGCCACCGCCGTCCGGCCGGAGCCACCCGCCGGGTCGCCGTCCGGGCTCGACCTGGACCGCCTGGCCGGGCACCTCGCGGCACACCGCCCCGACCTGCTGACCGGACCGCTCCGGGCGGAACTCGTCCTCGGCGGCCGCTCGAACCTCACCTATCTGGTCCGGGCCGGCGAGCACGAGTTCGTACTCCGCCGGCCGCCGCTCGGGCACGTGCTGGCCACCGCGCACGACATGGTCCGGGAGTTCCGGGTGATCTCGGCGCTCGCCCCGACCGGGGTACCGGTGCCGGCCGCCCTGCTGCTCTGCCCCGACGAGGCGGTACTCGGCGCGCCGTTCTACCTGATGGAGCGGGTGCCGGGGGTGGTCTACCGCAGCCGGGGCCAGACCGACCCGCTGACGCAGGCCCAGCGCCGGGAGCTGGCGCTGGTCATGATGGACGTGCTGGCGACGCTGCACACCGTCGACCCGGCTGCCGTCGGGCTGGCCGACTTCGGCCGGCCGGAGGGCTTCCTGGCCCGGCAGGTACGCCGCTGGGGCGGGCAGCTCGACCGGTCCCGCAGCCGGCCGTTGCCCGGCATCGACGAGCTGCGCCGGCGGCTGGCCGCGACCGCGCCGGACGGCTTGAACGCCGGGCGGATCGTGCACGGCGACTACCGCCTCGACAACCTGATCGCCGACTGCGGTCCCGTCGGGGTCGACGCCGCGCAGAGCCCGGCGGTGACGATCCGGGCGGTGCTCGACTGGGAGATGGCCACCCTCGGCGACCCGCTCGCCGACCTCGGTCTGCTGCTGACCTACTGGGAGGTGCTCGGCGACTCCGACGCCGCCGACGGCAACCCGGTCGCCGACGGGCTCGGCCCGCGCGCCGGGTTCCCGTCCGGCGCCGAGCTGATCGAGCGGTACGCGACCCGCAGCGACGTCGACGTCGGCCCGCTGGACTGGCACGTGGCGCTGGGCTGCTTCAAGCTCGCCGTCATCTGCGAGGGCATCCACTACCGGCACACCCTGGGGCAGACCGTCGGCGAGGGCTTCGACCGGATCGGCGCCCTGGTCGACCCGCTGGTCGGGTACGGCCTGGCCGCCTTCCGCCGGAACTGACCCGGCGCCTTCGCCGCCGCCTGAGAGGCACACGCCGCAGGCACACCGCAAACCCCGCCGAGCGCAACCGCCGAGGAGTATCGATGGACTTCGGATTCGACGCGCGCACCGCCGAGCTGCACGAGGCGCTGCACGACTTCCTGACCGACCGGATCCTGCCGGCCGAGCCGGTCTACGCCGAGCAGGTCGCCGCCGCTGCCGACCCGGCGACCGGTGCCGGAGCGTGGAGCCGGCCGCCGATCATGGCCGAGCTCAAGGCCGAGGCCCGCCGCCGGGGCCTGTGGAACCTCTTCCTGCCACATCCCGAGTACGGTGCCGGGCTCAGCAACCTCCAGTACGCCCCGCTCGCCGAGCTGACCGGCCGCAGCCCGCAGCTGGCCCCGGAGGCGCTCAACTGCGCCGCCCCGGACACCGGCAACATGGAGCTGCTGGCCGACTTCGGCAGCCCGGCGCAGCGGGAGCGCTGGCTGCGCCCGCTGCTCGACGGCGAACTGCGCTCGGCGTTCTGCATGACGGAGCCGGAGGTGGCCTCCTCCGACGCGACCAACATCGAGACGAGCATCGTCCGGGACGGCGACGACTACGTGGTCACCGGGCGGAAGTGGTGGTCGACCGGGGCGATGGACCCGCGCTGCGGGATCTTCATCGTGCTGGGCAAGACCGATCCGGCGGCGCCCCGGCACCGGCAGCATGCGATGGTGCTGGTGCCCCGGGACGCCCCGGGCGTGACGGTGCGGCGCGGCCTGACCGTCTTCGGCTATTCCGACGGGGCGCACGGCGGGCACGCCGAGGTGATCTTCGACGGCGTACGCGTGCCGGCGGACCAGCTCATCGGTGGGCCCGGTGACGGCTTCGCGATCGCCCAGGCGCGGCTCGGTCCGGGCCGGATCCACCACTGCATGCGCCTGGTCGGGATGGCCGAACGCGCCCTGGAACTCCTCTGCCGGCGGGCCGCCGGGCGGGTCGCGTTCGGCCGGCCGCTGGCCGAGCAGGGTGTGGTGCAGGAGTGGATCGCCGAGTCCCGGGTCCGGATCGAGCAGGCCCGGCTGCTGGTGCTCAAGACCGCCTGGCTGATGGACACGGTCGGCAACAAGGGCGCGCACACCGAGATCCAGGCGATCAAGATCGTGACACCGGCGATGGCCGAGTGGGTGATCGACAAGGCCATCCAGGCGCACGGCGGGGCCGGGGTCAGCCAGGACACCCCGCTGGCCGCCCTCTGGGCCGGTGCCCGCACCCTCCGGCTCGCCGACGGCCCGGACGAGGTGCACCGGGCCGCGCTGGCCCGCCGCGAGCTGCGGCGCTGGACGGTCGACTGAGGCGCCGCCGTGGGTCCCGGCGGGCGGCCCCGCCGGGCGGGGCGGTCGTCAGGCCGAGGTGCGGTGCACCAGATGGGTGTCGAGCAGCACGTACGGCACCTCGCGCTCCTCCCGGCGGATCCGCGAGACGAGCAGCCGGGCCATCTGCCGCCCCATCTCCTCCATCGGCTGGAAGACGGTGGTCAGCGGCGGCTCGGTCTGCCGGGCGATCGGGGCGTCCTCGAAGCCGACCACCGCCACGTCCTCCGGCACCCGCCGGCCGGACTCGCGCAGTGCCCGCAACGCCCCGCAGGCCATCAGGTCGGAGGCGACGAAGACCGCGTCGAGATCGGGGCAGCTGTCCAGCAGCCGGCGCATCGCCGCCGCGCCGCTGGTCTCGCTGAAGTCGCCGTACGCGATCATGGCGTCGCTGACCAGCCCGCCGCTTTCCCGTACCGCGTCCCGGTAGCCGGCCAGCCGGGCCACGCCGACGCCCATGTCCTGCGGGCCGGCGATGGTCGCCACCCGCTTGCGGCCCTGCCCGACCAGGTGTTCGACCGCCTGCCGGGCCCCTCCGGCGTTGTCCACGTCGACGAAGTACGCCCCGGACGGGTCGCCGAGCATCCGGGCCGGCCGGCCGCCGAGCACGGTCGGCAGCCCGCGCTGCTCCAGCAGGGTGGGCAGCGGGTCGGCGTCGTGCAGCGAGAGCAGGAGCACCCCGTCCACGTGCTGGTTGGTCAGGTGGTGCTCGACCCGCTCCCGCTCGGCCGGCGACTGCGCCATCGCCAGCCAGAGCTGCATCGGGGTCTCCAGCAGTGCGGAGCTGATCCCCCGCACGATGCCGGCGAAGAACGGCTCGCCGAAGACCCGCTCCTCCGACTCGGAGACCACCAGGGCCACCGAGTCGGTCCGCTGGGTCACCAGGGCCCGGGCCGCCCGGTTCGGCACGTAGCCCAACTCGGCGATGGCCCGCTGCACCGCCGCCCGGGCCTCGGGGCTCACCTGGGGTGATCCGTTGACGACGCGGGACACGGTGCCCCGCCCCACTCCGGCGCGGGCGGCGACCGCGTCCAGGGTGGGCCGCCCGAGTGAGCGGGTGCGCTGGGTTGTCATCGTCTGTCCCTCCGACGTCGGATGTCCGGCACCGACCCTCCACGGGCCGGTGCCGGGCACCCCCAATACTGGCTGACCACGCCTATTGAACCCCTGTTCAACCTGGACAGCGCGGTACCGGCGCCCCAACCTTCACCTTGGGGCACGACGGACCGCACGGAGAGGTCGAACAAGGTTCATTGTGCGGCCAAACCGTTACGTCGGATCACCTCGGCATACCACCTGGCGCTCGACTTCGGGATCCGGCGCTGGCTCTCGTAGTCGACGTAGACCATGCCGAAGCGCTTGGTGTAGCCCCACGCCCACTCGTAGTTGTCAAGCAGTGACCAGGCGAAGTAGCCCCGCAGCGGCACTCCGGCGGAGATCGCGGAGTGGCAGGCCCGCAGGTGCGCGTCGAAGTAGCCGAGCCGGTCGGTGTCGTCGATCCGGCCGTCCACCACCTCGTCGACGAAGGCGGAGCCGTTCTCGGTGATGTAGAGCGGCAGTTCCGGATATTCCCGATTCACCCGCTCCAGGGTCTCCACCAGCCCCGGGGCGTCGATCTCCCAGTTCATGTCGGTCACCGGCACGCCCCGGGTGACGAACCGGACCTGTTCGCTGCCGGGCCAGCAGGACTGGGCCCGCCAGTACGGCTCCGGCTCGACACCCTCGACCGGGGCGGCCACCACGTGCCGGCTGTAGTAGTTGATGCCGAGGAACGACATCGGGGTGGAGATGGTCTCCAGGTCACCGTCCTGGACGTGACCGAAGTCGGTCACCTCCGCCAGGTCGGCGACCACGTCCGCCGGGTAGCTGCCGCGCAGCACCGGGTCCAGGAAGATCCGGTTCGCCAGCCCGTCGATCCGGCGGGCCGCGTCGGCGTCGCCGTCCGAGGAGGTCTGCGGGGAGACGGCGTAGAGGTTGAGGGTCACCCCGACCTCGGTGTCCGGCCGGGCCGCCCGGATGGCCTGGGTGGCCAGGCCGTGCCCGAGCATCAGGTGGTGCGCCGCCCGGACCGCCTCGCCCGGATTGGTACGCCCCGGGGCGTGCACCCCGGAGCCGTAGCCGAGGAAGGCCGAGCACCACGGCTCGTTCAGGGTGATCCAGTTCCGGACCCGGTCGCCGAGGGCTGCGACGGTCAGCTCGGCGTACTCGGCGAACCGGGCGGCGGTGTCCCGGTTCGGCCAGCCGCCGGCGTCCTCGATCGCCTGCGGCAGGTCCCAGTGGTAGAGCGTGATCCACGGTTCGATGCCGCGCTCCAGCAACTCGTCGGTCAACCGCCGGTAGAAGTCCAGCCCGGCCTGGTTGCCCGGGCCGTGCCCGTCCGGCTGGATCCGGGGCCAGGCCACCGAGAGCCGGTACGCCTTCAGCCCCAGCTCGGCCATCAGCGCCACGTCGTCGCGGTACCGGTGGTAGTGGTCGCAGGCGACGTCACCGGTGTGCCCCTGCAGGACCCGCCCGGGGGTGTGGCTGAAGGTGTCCCAGATCGATGCGCTTCGACCGCCCTCGCGCACCGCCCCCTCGATCTGGTACGCCGCGGTGGCCGCGCCCCAGACGAAGCCGGGGGGAAAGATCGCGCCCTGGCCCTCCTCGAGCAGTTGCGTGGACAGTGGGCTCGTGGAGTTGCTCACGACTTGACGGCGCCTTCCATGATGCCGCCGATGATCTGGCGGCCGAAGATGATGAACACGATCAGCAGCGGCAGGGTCGCCAGCGCGGTGCCGGCGAACAGAGCTACATAATCCGTCTGGTAGAGGCCGGACGAAAGGATCTTCAACGAGTACTGCACCGTCGGCGTGTCGGGGGTGAGCACGACGAACGGCCAGAGGAACTCGTTCCAGGTCTGCATGAAGGTCAGCAGGCCGAGTACGGCGGCCGCCGGGCGCAGTGCCGGCAGCACCACGTTCCAGTAGACCCGCCAGGTGGAGCAGCCGTCGAGCCGGGCCGCCTCGATCAGCTCGTCGCTGATCGCCGACATCGCGTACTGGCGCATCATGAAGACCCCGAAGCCCTGGACCAGGAACGGCACGATGACCGCCTGGAGGGTGCCGGTCCAGCCCAGCTCCACCATCATCAGGTAGAGCGGGATGATGCCGAGCTGGGTCGGGACCATCATGGTCAGGATGATCACCAGCAGCAGCGCGTTGCTGCCCCGGAACTTGAGCTTGGCGAAGGCGAAGCCGGCCAGGGTGGAGAAGAAGATCACCGAGATGGTCACCACGGAGGAGACCACGGCCGAGTTGACCAGGCCGTAGAGGAACGCGGCGTCCTCGTTGGCCAGCATCCGTTCGATGTTGCTGAACAGCTGGCCGCCCGGGGTCGGCGGCATCTCGTAGACCGCGCTGTTGTCCCGGGAGGCGATGATGAACGACCAGACGATCGGGAAGACCGAGAGCACCGAGCCGATCACCAGGGCCAGGTAGGTCAGTGGGCTGGCCTGCCAGAGCCGGGCTCCGGGCGCGCCCCGGCCGCGGCGGCGGCGGGACGGCTGCGGCGTCGGGCTGACGGTGCGGGGCAGGGTCTGGATGGTGGTCACTTCTGCTCCCCCTTGACCGAGCGGCGGACCATCGCAAAGTTGATCAACGCGAAGACGACGATCATCAGGAAGAGCAGCCAGGACATCGCGGCGCCGGACCCGTACTCGAAGTTGCCGGTGAAGGTCCGTTCGTAGATGTACATCGCCAGCGTCTGGAACTCGTTCGAGGCGCCGCCGCGGATCAGCCCGAAGCCGTACATCAGGGGCTCGGTGAAGATCTGCAGACCGCCGATGGTGGAGATGATGATCGTGAAGAGGATGGTCGGCCGGATCAGCGGGACAGTGATCTTCCAGAACTGCCGCCAGGTGGAGGCCCCGTCCAGCGACGCCGACTCGTAGAGGTCCTTGGGGATGGCCTGCATCGCGCCGAGGTAGATCAGCGCGTTGTAGCCGGTCCACCGCCAGTCGACCATGAAGGCGATCGCGAACCAGGAGGCGTAGCGGTTGTCCCGCCAGGCGATCGGGTCGATCCCGACGGTGCCGAGCAGCCAGTTCACCAGGCCGTACCGGTCGGCGAAGATCAGCGCGAAGATGATGCCGACCGCGGCCACCGAGGTGATGTTGGGGATCAGGATCCCCATCCGGAACAGGGTGCGGCCGCGCATCTGCCGGTTCAGCAGGTTGGCGATCATCAGCGCCACCACCAGCTGCGGCACGGTGCTGAGCACGAACATGCCGAAGGTGTTGTAGGCGGCGTTCCAGAACTGCGCGTCGTCCAGCAGGACCCGGTAGTTCTCCAGCCCGACGAACTCCTTGGTACCGCTGAGCAGGTCGTACTCGAAGAGCGAGACGTAGACCGTGTAGAGGACCGGGAAGAGGCCGAAGACCCCGAAGAGGAGGAAGAACGGGGCGACGTAGAGGTACGGCGAGTACTTGATGTCCCAGCGCCCCAGGCGGTACGACCGCCGGCGGTGCGTCGGTTCCGGGGTGGGTGGCGTGGCAGCGTGCCGTGGTGGTGCCGCGCCGACGACAGAGCTCATTGCGGGGGTCCTTCCGGGGAGGTGGACCGGCCGGTGACCTCGCGGCGG
>NZ_JAZGQL010000040.1:0-61937 GCF_036421995.1 Plantactinospora veratri | reverse complement strand
ATCGCGAATATGCGGGTGTTGATTTTGGATGAGTGGTGGGAGCCGGTGCCGGTGGGGGTGGCGGGTGAGGTGTTTTTGGGTGGGGTGGGTTTGGCGCGGGGGTATTTGGGTCGGGCGGGTTTGACGGCGTCGCGGTTTGTGCCGGATCCGTTTGGTGGTGAGGTGGGGGGTCGGTTGTATCGGACCGGTGATGTGGGTCGGTTCAGGGCTGATGGTGTGGTGGAGTTTTTGGGTCGGGTGGATGAGCAGGTGAAGGTGCGGGGTTATCGGGTGGAGCCGGGTGAGGTTGAGGCGGTGTTGGTGGGGTTGGTGGAGGTGTCGGAGGCGGTGGTGGTGGTTCGGGATGATGGGGTGTCGGGGCGGCGGTTGGTGGCTTATGTGGTGCCGGCGGTGGTGGGGGTGACGCCGGGGGTGTCGGTGTTGCGGGCGGCGTTGTCTCGGGTGTTGCCGGAGTACATGGTGCCGTCGGTGTTTGTGTGGTTGGCGGCGTTGCCGTTGACGGCGAATGGGAAGTTGGATCGGCGGGCGTTGCCGGTGCCGGTGGAGCGTCCGGAGTTGGAGGTGGCGTTCGAGGCGCCGCGTTCGGTTACGGAGCGGGTGTTGGCGGGGTTGTGGGTGGAGTTGTTGGGTGTGGACCGGGTGGGGGTGCACGACAACTTCTTCGAACTCGGCGGACACTCCCTGCTGATGATGCAGTTGCTGTGGCGCCTACAGGAACAGTTCGGCGCCGAAGTGCCACTGGAACTGCTCTTCGAGGCGAGTACGGTGGCCGAACTCGCCTCGGCCCTGGACGACCAGGCCATGCTGGCCGGGCGGCCGACCGACTGACCGGCGACGCGAGCCGATCCGCCACCGTGCGGGCGGAGATCCCGTGCTGCACAACTGGGGAGTTCCTGCGGTTGCACGCCGATCCCCGGGTGAATTCCACGCTCTGGCTGCCCTCGCGGAAGTTCGCTATACCTATGGCACACCGGCGGCCCGTCGCGTCCGGAGAGAGGACGCGCATGGAGAGGAGCACCGGCATGGAATCGGCATTCGCATCCGAGGTACCGCTAACGGACGAAGAGCGGTCGCGGCTGGCCGACGACGGATATCTCGTACTGCGTGGCGTCCTCCCGGACGACGCACTGCAACCGGTCCGGGACGCGCTCGCCGCGGTCGTCGACCGGATGGCACGGCAGTGGCGGGACGAGGGGCTCATCGACCAGTTGCACGAGGACGCCCCGTTCACCACCCGGTGGTGGCTGATCCGCCAGCAGTTGCCGGCGCTGCGCCCGGTGACCTGGCGGCGGGTGCTGGTCAGCGAGGCGATGTACCGGCTGTGGCGGCGCCCGGAGCTGACCGGCCGGATGCGGAGCTGGCTCGGCGACGAACTCTGGGCGCACGACACCTGGAACGGGCGTCCGCGCGAGCCGTGGGCACCGGTCCAGAAGATCGGCTGGCATCAGGACGCGTACTACCTGCGTGGCTGGGAGCCGGCCGACGGCAACATTCTGACCTGCTGGATTCCGCTGGTGCCGGTCGACGCCCGGGCCGGTTGCCTGCAGATCCTGCCGGGCTCGCACCGGCACGGAGTGATCCCGCCGGAGTTCGACGAGTTCCGCAACAAGAACGTCTCGGTCGAGCGGCTCGGCCACATCGAGCCGGTCACCCTGCCGACCGTGCCGGGAGACGTGGTGATCTTCACCGAGAGCACGGTCCACCAGGCGTTGCCGAACGAGTCCGAGGGCGTGCGTTGGACGGTGGACGTGCGGTTCGGTGCGGACAGCCCGGCCATGCGCCGCAAGGCCAGGGGCGGATACCTGTGCCGGACGGCCGGCGATTCCAGTCGGATCGAGAGCTACCAGGAGTGGGCGGCCAAGTACGACCCGCGCACCGGGGCGATGGCCGCACAACTGCGCGCCATCGACGCGGCCGCGGTGCGCAGCGGAAGCATGGCCCGGGACATCAGCACCTACTGACGGATCTGGGGGTGTCGTGGCCAACATAGCCGTGGCCAGCCTGGGCTCACGCGGAGACCTCTTTCCGCTGCTCGGCATCGGACGGTCGCTGCGCGACCGGGGCCATCGGGTCACCGTCTTCGAATACTCGGAGTATGCCGACGACGTCGCCCGGACCAACCTGCGGTTCGCTCCGCTGGGTGCCGGCAGCGCGTGTCAGGAGGTCTTCGAGAACTCGGGCGAGACGTCCCAGGCACTGTCCCAGCTGATCCGCCGGGTGGCGCTGCCGACCGCGGCCGAGGCGGCCCGCCGGATCGTCGCCGAGGGACCCTTCGACGTCGTGATCGCCAACCACTTCCAGTACGGCGGGCAGCTCGCCGCCGAACTGCTGGGCGTACCGCTCATCTCGGTGACCGGGGTCGACATCGTGGAGCTGTACTATCCGCCGACCGGCGCCTCGGCCGACGAGCGTGCCCTCGCCGAGCGCACGCTGCGGCTGGTGGACCGGCTCGGCACACCGCCGCTGAACGCCATCCGGCGCGGGCTGGGCCTGCCGGAGCGGCCCTACGCCAGCACCCTCGGCAGCCTCTCCGACGACGCCGTCCTGGTGATCGTCTCCGAGCTGTTCCTGGAGGGAACCGATTCCTGGCCCGGCCATTTCCGGGTCGCCGGGTATCCCGCGTACGAGGGCAGCGACAAGCTCGCGGTGCCGCCCCGGGTGCAGCGCTTCGTCGACCGTACCGACCTGGGGCCGTTGGTGATCTGCACCCTCGGTGACAGCTGGGCCAACGACTACCCGCCGACCTGTGCCGAACTGGCCCGGTTGGCGCAGCGGCACCGGTTCCGGGTGCTCTACCTCGTCTGCCGGGGCCGGGTCGACGCCGATGGCGAGCATTGCCTGGTCCACCAGTTCGCCCCGCTGTCCCGGCTGTTGCCGCACGCGAGGGCGATCGTGCACCACGCCGGCCGGGGCAGCCTGCTCACCGGGATGCGCGCGGGCGTGCCGGCGCTGATGATCCCGCACTGGCTCGACGGTTTCGAGAACGCCCGCCGGGCGGAGCGGCTCGGCGTCGGCCGGGTGCTGGCGCCGGACCTGGGCCCGGCGGCGGTGAGCCGGGCGGTCACGGAGATCCTGGGCGACGAGGCGTACCACGTCGCGGCCCGAGCGGCCGCCGATCGTCTCGCCGAGGACCCCGATCCGGGACAGGTCGCCGAGGAACTCGTGCTCGGCACGATCGGGTCGCGGTCGTGGTGAGCGCCGAACCGCCGATGCGGGTGGCGATCGGCGGCCGTGGCTGGCTCCCCGTACGGGCCGCCCGGCTGCTCGGGTCGCTGGTGGCGGCCGGCGCGCTCCAGGCCCGGATTGAGGTGGTGCGCAACGACGGCGACCCCGGACAGGACACCTGGATGCCCTCCCTGGCGGCACTCGCCCGGCGGCGCGGCTGGCGGGTGCACCACACCGCGGAGACGGCCGGGCTCGGGCCACGGGACATCTTCCTGTCGTTGCAGCACGACGTGATCGTGGACTGCGCCCGGCTCGGCGGTGCCGCCGCCTACAACCTGCACTTCGCGCTGCTGCCGCACTACCGGGGCAGCCTGACCTCGCTGCTGCCGATCCGGCGGGGCGAGAGCCAGGTGGGTGTCACCCTGCACGTGTTGGCGCCGTCGGTCGACGCCGGGCCGGTGATCGCGACCCGCGCCTTCGAGCTGCCGCCCTTCACCACCGCGTACGACCTGTTCCAGACCTATCACCGGTACGGGTTCGAGCTGCTCAAGGAGCATCTGGAGGCGCTGCTGCGCGGCACGGTCACCGCCACCGCCCAGGACGACTCCGCCGCGACCACGTTCTACCGCAGCTCGGTCGACTTCACCGACCTGGAGGTGGGCGACTTCGACCGCGACGCCGAGCAGGTGCGGGACTGGTGCCGCTCGCTCATCTTCCCGCCGATACAGCTGCCGACGTACCGGGGCCGGCGGGTGGTCTCCTGCTATGTGCTGCGCTGGAACGGTGTCGCCGCCGCGCCGGGCACCGTCCTCGACGAGGATCCCGACCAGGTGATCGTGGCCTGCCGGCGTGACCTGGTGTGCCTGGAGTTCGCGACCGACTGACCGGTACCGCCGCCGCGTGGCGGTCAGGCCAGCACGCCCAGCGGTCCGGCGGAGGCGGCCCGGGTACGCAGCGGGTCGAAGCGCCGCAGCGGAGCCGGGGTCCGACCCGTGGAGATCGCCAGGGCGATCGCCTCGGTCAGCGGCGGTGCCAGTTTGAAACCCCGGCCGCCGAAACCGTAGGCGACCAGCAGTCCGTCCCCGACCGGCCCGACGTACGGCTGGCCGTCGCCGGTGAGGTCGAACTCGGACTCGACGACCATCCGGGGCCGGGGCAGGGCCCGGTCCAGCCGGGTGGCCGCGGCGGCCCGGAGCGCGTCCAGGAAGGCCGGACCGCGCGCCTCGGTGCGGAGCGTCCCCAGCACGCCACCGCGAACCGGGCGCAGCAGCACGTCGTGGACCAGGTCCACGACGGCCGGCAGGGCACCGTGCGGGCTGCCGGAGCGGGGAGTGCCGGGCGGGTCGGGGAAGAGGCCGAGGCTGACCGGCTGCCGGTGGATCCGGCGTCGGGCGGCCGGATCGGGCAGCAGCGCCGGGGTGGCCGCGCCCGCCGCCAGCAGGACCACCGAGGCGTCCGAGGCGGGACCGTCGGTGGTGCGGAGCCGCCAGCCGTCCGGGATCGGGCTCAGCGCGCGTACCCGGGTCAGCCTGAGCGCGCCGCCCGCCCGCAGGAAGGCCCGGACCAGGGAGAGCAGCACGACCCGCGGGTCGGCGCAGCCGGAGTCGGGCTCGTACCAGGCCACGCCGGCCCCCGGGTCGTACCCGCCGGGGACCTGGGCCCGCTCGCACCGGCGCGGCCGGCTCCCAGAGCGCCCGGCGGCGGCCCGCCCGGCCCGGTCCGCCGCGTCGGCGGCCTCCGGCGGGGTGACCACGACGACGCCGCAGCGCAGCACGGCGGCCAGGGCCGGCGGCACCTGGTCGCTCCACCGCCGGTACCAGGAGAGCCCGTCGGCGGCCAGCTCCGGTTCGTCGCAGAGCGTCCGGAGCACCGCGGCCGACCCGGCGGTGGTGCCGCCGACCAGTCGTTCGCCCAGCAGCAGCACCCGGTGGCCCGCGGTCTGCAGCCGCCAGGCGGTGAGCGCCCCGATGATGCCGGCGCCGACCACCGCTACGTCGGCCCGTCCGGTACGCCGGTCCAGCGCCATCGGTCCCTCCCCACCGTCGAACCCTGGCCGTCGCAGCGGCCACTGAGCAGAATGCGGGTTACCGCGACTGTCGACAATCGCATCGGTGGTGTTCAGCATGGTGGTTCCGGCCCGGCCCGGCGATGCTCCGGCGAGGTGGCGGTGATCCGGGTGGTCGTGCTCGGCGGCACGGGTTTCGTCGGCGGTGCGATCGCCCGGCGGCTCGGCACCGGCGGTCGACCGGAGCCCGGGGTGGTGGCCGTCGGACTGCCGGGCAGCGGCGCGGCGGGTCCGCGTGGTGTGCCGGTGGTCGAGCGTGACCTGCTCGCCGACCCGGAGTCGGGCGAGGAACTGCTCCGGGGTGCCGACGCGGTGGTCTACGCGCTCGCGCCGGCCGGGCCACGCCGTACCGCCGGGGAGCGGATGGTGGAGGCCGCCGGCCGGCTCGCCTCGGCGGCGGCCCGGGCCGGGGTACGTCGCTGGGTGCAGGTGAGCAACGTCAGCGTCTACGGTCCGGGCGACGGCTGGGTCGACGACGACACCCCGGTCGATCCCCGGAATCCGCTCGGCGCGGCGACGGTGCGGATGGAGGAGACCGTGCGGCGAAGGCTCCCGGCCGGGCCGACCCTCGGCACCTTCCTGCGGGCCGGACCGGTCTACGCCGAGGACCCGGAGCGGACCGGGGTCTCGGCGTCCTATGTGGATCCGGGCCTGAACTGGCTGAGCTTCGTACGCCGGGACGACCTCGCCGGCGCCGTCCGGTTGGCCCTGGCCGGGAAGCTGCCCGAGGTGTGCGTGGTCTCCGACGGGGAGCCGCTGCGGGCGGTCGAGGCGGCCCGGCTCGCCGCCCGGTGGCGGGGGTGCACCCCGCGACCGGTACCCGACGCCACGGCGGCCCGGTTCGGCGCCGACGCGTACGCCGTGCTGACCTCGTCGGTGCGGTTGCGCCCGCTGGCACTGCTGGCGGTCGGATGGCGACCCTGTGCACCGCTGCGGGCGGCGACGCCGCAGCCGCACCCGGCCGACTCAGCGCAGGGCGGCCTCGAGGTCCGGCCGTAGCCGCCGGACCAGTCGCAGCGACCGCTCGCAGTAGGCCAGGTGGCTCGGTGGGGTGGCCCCCTGCGGGGCGTCGGTGCCGGCGAGCGAACGGATCCCGTCACGGAGCCGCTCCAGCCGCGCCTCGATCAGGTCGACCAGCCGGGACCGGTCCGCCAGCCCGTACGCGTCGCAGATCAGCCGTAGCCGGCGCGGCCGGTCCGGCACCGGCACGTCCGGGTTGAGCGGGACGAAACTGAAGGCCGTCCAGGCCAGGTCCCAGCCGCGCGACCCGGGGGCGGCACCGTCGAAGTCGATCATCGCCTGGGGGAGTCCGTCGACGAAGACGCAGTTGTACACCGCGAAGTCGTTGTGGCAGACCACCTCCGCCTCCGGATCCGCCCGCAGTTCCGGAGGCTCCTGGAGGAAGGGGTCCCACCCCGCCAGCGTGCGCAGCGCGGTACCGGCCACCGCGTCGTGGTACCGGCGCAACAGCCGGGCCGCCTCGACCAGTACCCGGTCGTCGCCGACCCAGCGCCACGCCCGGGGAACCTCACCCGGCAGATAGCTGAGCAGCTCGCGGCCCTGCCCGTCGACGCCGAGCAGTCGCGGTGACCGGTCGAACCCGACCGTCTCGAGGTGGGACAGCAGCGCGTGCACCGGTGGACTCCAGAAGCCCGTCCGGCGCCGTACGACGTCACCGCGCCGCTCCACCAGCGACATCGTGCCGCCGGACATCCGGTGCCAGCCGGCGTCGGTGGCGGAGGCTGTCCGCCGGTCGCCGGTCAGGAGGAGCCGACCTGCGCGCGAGCGGACTCGACGTACCCGATGATGCCGGACCGGCTGGCCCACCACTCGGCTCCCAGCGCCTCATCCTGGAATGGAATGGCGAGGTTCTGCTCGAGCAGGACGAGAAGTTCCAGCTTCTGCATGGAATCGATCGACCCGGTCAGGTCCTCGTCGTCCGGCGGCAAATACCCGAGGACCTCGCGCAACGCGTTGTCGACCTGTTCCGTCACGCCAACCATCTTGTCCGTCATGGTTTTTCCTTCCGGGAACGAGCGATCCGACAGCACGATCCAGCAGATGAGAGCCAACACCGCGACCGCGGCGAGGGCAAGTGGGATGTCGAACGTGAATGTGCATTTTCGGTCGTGCGGGTCGGCGGCGCCAAAGCTAGCATCGACCTTGCTCGCCGAGAGGAGGGCGACGTGTACGGCATGTTGCCTGACTATTTATCGGAGATCCGTCCACACACCACAGAAGACGGTCTGCGGGTCTTGTCGGCCCGGATATCGCCGGATCGGTTGTCGGCCGGGGCGGCGACACTCATCGGCCTGATCGCCGATCGGGTCGCCGGCAACTCGCTGTCGCTGATCGGCGACCACCCCGTATTCGCCAGCACACCGTACGAGGCCGAAGTCGTACTGGCCGAGTTCGCCGCCGACGGTGGATATCTGCACCGGATGAACCCGCTGCCGACCCGCCCCGTGGTCCTCGACGTCGGTGCGCACATCGGCCTCTTCTCGCTCGACGTCCTGCGCCGCCGTCCCGAGGCCCGGGTGGTCGCGGTCGAACCGTTCGGGTCGTCGCACGCGGCCCTGCTCCGCAACCTCGTGCTGCACCGGGGCCGGACGGAGCCGGTCGCGGTGCGCGCCGTACTGGCCCAACAGCCCGGCCGGGCCGAGATCGTCGGCTGTCGCGGCGGCAGCATGCTCGCCGCCACCACGGCCGGCGAGGATGCCCGGACGCTGGCGGAAACCGGTGCGGTGCTGTCCCGGTCACTGCCGCGGATGCTGCGGCACGGGCCGTGGGGACGGCAGGTGGCCGAGGCGGTGGCGACGGACCTGGTCGACCAGCTCTTCGCCCCGGCACGGTCCGTGGTGCCGCAGACGACCGTCTCGACGCTGATCGAGGAGTACGGGATCCGCCGCCTGTCGTTGCTGAAGGTGGACGTCGAGGGTGACGAGGTGCGGGTGCTGGCCGGGGTGGATCCGGCGCACTGGCCGCTCATCGACGCGGTGGTGGTGGAGGCGGACGTCACGACGATGCCGGCCGTCTGCGCCATGCTGGACCGGCACGGGCTGACCCCGGTGGTCGCCGGGGCGCCGCAGGCGCCCGGCGCGTTCGCCCGGCGGAGCCGGATCGTGCGGGCGGAGCGCGGCGGACCGCCAGGGGACGGCCGGGCGGACCCGTCGCCAGCCGGCGCCGGAGCGCCGGGGTCCAGGCACGGCGGTGCCGTCGCGGAGATCGCCGCGATCTTCGCGCAGTTGCACCGGCTCTCCCGGGAGTACTGGCCGACCGGACACGTGCTCGTCGACGCGTACGCGGCGCCGTACGCCGGGCCGCTGACCGAGCCCTGGCGGGAACGGGACTTCCGGCTCGGGCTGTCGCACGGCCGGGCGTGGGCCCGACACCTGCTGTCGGCGTACCCGCCGCCGGCCCCGGCGGAGAGTGATCTCCCGGCCGCACTGACCCGGTTGGTCGGCGGGGACTGGAGTTCGGTCGCGTCGCTGCTGGCCCGGCACCCGGTCGCCGACGTGCTGGCCGCCCGGATGGCCGCGCTCCAACTGATCCACCGAGCGGTCCGGTTGCCGCTCGGTCCCGGTGCCGGATCCGACGTGCGGATCCGGACCGAAGCTGACCGGCCCGGCGGGCCGGGGGAGGAGAGGACATGAGCGAGGTCGAGTCGCCGCGACAGCGCCGCTACGAGGTGGTCCGCAACCACGAGGGGCAGTACTCGATCTTTCCGCAGGGTCGGCCGGTACCGCCCGGCTGGGAACTGGTCGGCCGCTCCGGCTCCGAGGAGGAGTGCCTCGGCTACATCGACGAGGTGTGGACGGACATGACGCCGCTCTCGGTACGGCGCCAGCTCGACGAGGCGTCCCAGGGCCGGTAGGCCGGCGGTGCCCCGTCGGCGCGGTGTCTACCGGCGGGGCACCGCGACGGGATCGTCGGTCCTGCCCTCGGTGACCACCACCAGCGCGCGGCGGGCGCCGCGCGCCGCGGCCAGCGCCGGATCGTCCACCTCGGCGGCGAGCTGGCGCAGCGCCAACAGGCCGGCCAGTCCGGCGGCACCGGTGTCGCCGGCCGGTACTCCGTGCGCCCGCAGGGCGTCCCGGGCGATCAGCGCCCACTCGTCGGCGACGGTGAGGAAGCCGTCGAGCGCGGTCGAGAGGTCGGGCCAGGCCGCCGAGGACAACCGGCCCGCGTTCAGCCCCACCATCACCGACCGGAAGGCGGATTCGATCTGCACCGGAGTGGCCCGACCCACCGACGCCACGGCGCAGCCGGCGTCAACTGGTTCCACTCCGCAGATGAACGGCCGGCCCGGCGCGTGGTGCCGGAGGAACCGGGCCGTCGCGGCGGCCAGCCCGCCGACCCCGATCTGCACCGTCACCAGATCCGGCCAGGGATCTCCGCTCCGGGCGAACGCGTCACCGATCTCCCAGAAGATCGTGCCGTAGCCGTCGATGGTGGCGCGGGGGACCGGATCGGCCGGGTGGAACGCGGTGTCGGAGACGAGTACGGCGTCGGCCGAGGCGTCGGCGAAGTCGGCGGCGGCGCGCACCGCGTCGTCGTACGTCCGCTCCCGTGCGTCGATCTCGGCGCCCTCGGCCCGAATCGCCTCGACCCGGGCCGGCGCCGTGTCGGCGGGGACGAAGATGCGGGCGCGGCAGCCGGCCCGGCGGGCCACCCGGGCCACCGCGCGTCCGTGGTTGCCGTCGGTGGCGGCGACCAGGACCGGTTCGGCCGGTCGCGCGGCGAGCTGGGCGAGCGCGACCTCGCTGGCCCAGGACGCCCCGAGGATCTTGAAGGCGGGCAGCCCGAACCGACTGGTCTCGTCCTTGACCCAGAGCCGTTCCAGACCGAGCTGGCCGGCGAGGCCCGGCAGCTCCCGCAGCGGGGTGGCGGCGTAGCCGGGCAGGCCGCGGTGCCAGTCGTAGACGGCCCGGGAGGGCCGTTCCGGCAGCTCACCGGCGGTGGGGTTGAGCACGAACTCGGGCGCGGGACCGGTCGGTCGGGTTGGCATCCGGCCCGCCGGTCAGCCGACCAGGAACTGGCGGTCGTCGAGATCCTGCGGGGTGGTGGCCGTGCCGCCGTCGTCGTCGCGGTCGACCGCGACCGCACCGTCCGGGATGTACTGCACCACGTACGCCTTGCGGGTCGAGTCGCTCCGGTTCGGGTACGTCATGTGCGTCGTCACCGACGAGAAGATGGCCATGTCACCGGCTGACAGCGGCACCGGGACGGCGTCGGTCGGATCCTCGTCCAGGCAGACCCAGCCCTGCTCGCTCTGCCAGTGCCGCAGCGTACCCAGCCGGTGCAGACCGGGTGCCACGCTCAGGCAGCCGTTCTCCTCGGTCGCGTCGGTCAGCGCTACCCAGCAGGTGATGTACTGCTGCGGGTCGACGAAGACCTTCCCGTTGTCCTGGTGCCAGGCGAACGCCTGGGAGTACTCCGGGCGCTTGTAGACGGCCTGCTCCCAGAAGAGCCGTACCCTCGGGCCGAGCAGGTCCCGGGCCACGTCGGGCAGTACGCCGGTGGCGCAGAACTGCCGCAGCACGGGCGACCGGAGCACCAGGTTCGAGGCGATGGTGAAGCCCGGCCGGTCGCCGCTGGCCCGGCGTTCGAGCGTCGCGTTGATCCGCGCCTGGATCGGGTCGATCTCGGCGGCCATCCGGTTGACCTCGTCGGCGTCGTACGCGCCCGGAATAACGAAGAATCCCTGCTCGCAATACGAGTCGACCTGCTCGTCGGTAATGCGGCGGAAGGGGCCGTCCGGGCGTCGCCACTGAAAGCCCGCGTTGAATTCATGGACGCCTCTGTGTGCCATGTCGGCCAGTCTCATCCACGAATCGTCCGGCCGGCAACCATCAGCGTGAACGGGGTACCGCGCGACCCGGACTCGAACTGTGGTCGGTGGACGGTCACGCAAATATGCTGCGCTGACATGTGTGGAGACAACCGTCGAAGACGTACGGAGCCGTGATGATGAGGGTGGCGCTGCTCGGGGTGGGCTATTGGGGCGCCAAGCTCCTGCGCAACCTGGTCGGCCTGGTCGGCGCCGACCAGGTGACCGCCGTCGATCCCGATCCGGCCCGGTTGGAGTGGGTCCGCCGGCACTACCCGTCGGTGGCCCGCCGGGCGAGCCTGGCCGCCGCGCTGGCCGGGGGCGGCGTCGAGGCGGTGGTCGTGGCGACACCGGTGCGCACCCACCCCGGGTACGTCCGGACCGCGCTGGAGGCCGGCTGTCACGTCCTGGTGGAGAAGCCCCTGGCGACGTCGACGGCCGAGGCGGTGGCGCTGGCCGAGTTGGCCGACCGGGTCGGTCGGGTGCTGATGGTCGGACACACGTTCCTGTTCAGCCCCCGGGTCCGCTGGATCTTCCGCCGGCTGACCACGACCGGCATCGGCCAACTGCACTACCTGATGTCGTCCCGGCTCAACCTGGGTCCGCACCGCGACGACGCCAGCGTGGTCTGGGACCTGGCGCCGCACGACGTCGCGATCGTGCTGCGGCTGCTCGGCGAGACGCCGGTGACGGTCAGCGCCAACGCCCGCAGCGTGGTCACCGCCGGCATCCCGGACGTCGCGTTCGTGGACCTGACCTTCCCGTCCGGGGTGATCGCCTCGCTGGCCGTGTCGTGGCTGGCGCCGAGAAAGGTCCGCAACCTGGTCATCGTCGGTGACGAGAGCATGATCGTCTACGACGACATCGAGCCCGACGAGCCGGTGAAGGTCTACGACAAGGGGATGGCGCTGGAGCCGTCGCCGGACTTCGGCGCGGACCAGCTCACCTACCGGTACGGGGACACGGTGGCGCCGCACATCGCCGTGCAGGAGCCCATCATGGAGCAGATAACCCATTTCGCGGAATGCGTCGCCGCCGGTAAACGCCCGATCTCGGATGGCTGGTTCGCTACCCGCGTCGTCGCCGCGCTGGAAGCCGCGGACCGGTCCTGGCGCGACGGCGGCCGGGCGATCGAGGTCGAAGCGGTTACCGCGACCGAGTGGTCGACCTGAGTGAACAACTGCGGAAGTGAGCAATTGAACGCTCCCGCGGCGGCACTACCGCCTCGCGGAATCGTAAGAAACAATCGCAGCGCGTGCGGTCGCGGTGCGCCGCCCATTCTCGCCCATTCTCGGCCCGGAGGTAGGGACAGTGACCGACACTCGGACGGACAACCAGATCGGTGGGAGCACCACCGGCGCCTCGGCCCGGGACCCGTACGCGCCCGCCCGGTCGCCGTCGGCGCTGACCCGGGACCGGGCACTCGGTCTGGTGCAGGGACTGCTCGCCGACGGGATCATCAGCCCGACGGACCTGCGGGCGTACGTCCCCGAGGTCGCCGACCCGTTCGACCCGGAGAGCCTGCGTCAGGACTACGAGACCTGGTTCCGGGCCAACGGCATCGAGACGGTCACCGGCCGCAAGTTCTCGCTGGGGCCCTGCCCGTACACCGCCGAGGAGCTGATGCAGGCCAAGGCCGACGGCTGGATCCCGGTGGTCTCGCCCAAGGGTCTGTCGCTGACCGAGACCGCCCGGACCTTCCACTGTGACACCTGGGCCACCTCGGACCCGCTGGTGACCGCGCCGGCCGAGGAGGAGGACCTCTGGTTCCTCACCCCCGGCGACCTCGTGCCGCAGGACGCCAACGTCTCCGCGCGGGAGCTGCGGCAGCGGTACGACAAGGACGGTTCGCTCGGGCTGAGCCTCCAGCGGTACATCATCCTCACCGCGCGGCTGCGGCACCTTACCGGCCAGGCCCCGGACTTCCGCTGGTGGGTGTGGATCATGCGGGGCCGGTACGACCGTTCGGGCTTCATGATCGCCGGATTCGACCCCAACAACAGGTTCAGCGTGCACGCCTGGATGCCACAGTTCCGGGCCAGCTTCGTCGGCGCCCGGCCGATCCGGATCTGCCCCCGGATCGCCGGACCGTCCGACCACAACACCGCCGGCTGATGTCGGCCGCACCGGAGCCGGCCGGCACCCTCGCCGAGCTGATCTGCGGCAGCGGGTTCGTGCTGGAGACCGAACGCGGCGCCGTCACCGGCCCGGAGCTGGCCGGGACGGCACGCCGGTACGCCGCCGGCCTCGCCCGCTGTCCGCGCGGCGCCGGGGTGTCGATCGGGCTCACCGACCCGGCCGAGGCGCTGGCCGTCGCCGCCGGAGCGTGGTGGTCGGGGCTCCGGGTCGCCTTCACCCGCACCGACAGCCCGCACGATCCGGCCGCCCAGGCCCGGATCGTGGACGCCCTGGTGCAGGTCGTCGACCCCGGCGCCGAGTGCGCCGGGGCAGGGACCCGGCTGACCCCGGGGGAGCTGCTCGGCCCGCCGGTCGACTGGGCGCCGCGCTGCCGCCCGGAAGACCCGGCGCTGGACCTGCTCACCTCGGGCAGCACGGGCACGCCGAAGTGTGTGGTCTTCGGTCACGCGGCGATGGTGGCGAACGCCCGGGCGCTGGCCGCCGCCATGCGGATCGGCCGTACCGACCGGCTCTGGACGTCGCTGCCGCACGGCCTGCCCGGCGTACTGAGCACGGTGACCCTGCCGGCCGCGGTGGCCGACGCCACCGCGCTGCTGGTCACCCCGGAGGATCCGCTGGTCGCGGCGGACTCGCTGGTCGCGGCGGCCCCGTCGGTCGTGTACGCCGTGCCCGAGTTCTACGACGTGCTGGGCCGGATGTCCCCGGCCGCCGGATCGGCGCCGTCGGTGCGGTGGTGGTTGTCGAGCTCGTCGCAGCTCTCCGCCGGCCGCTTCGACCGGATGCGCGAACGCTGGGGTGCCGTGGTGCGCAGCTTCTACTGCGGCAGCGAGGTCGGCACGGTGACCTTCAACGACGACGACGATCCCGACACCGTCCGGTCCGGGGTCGGCCGCCCCCTGCCGGGGGTACGGGTCCTGGTCGAGCCGGACGCCTCGGGCGTCGCCGGAGTGCCGGACGCGGGCCGGCTGAGCATCGGCGGCGACCTGGTGGCCCTGGGCTACCGCGAGCGGGGCGTACTGCTGCCGTTCCCCTCCGAGGGGGTCCGCACCGGCGATCTCGGCTACCTCGACGACGATGGCGCGCTGCGCCTGGTCGGCCGGGTCGACGACCGGATCCACGTCGGTGCCGAGGTGGTCGACCCGCAGGTGGTGGAGGCGTGCATCAACGCACATCCGGCGGTACACGACTGCGTGGTGGTGCCGAAACCGCACGCGATGCTGGGCAGCGTGCTGGAGGCCCGGGTGGTACGCCGGGCCGGCAGCGCCCTCACGGAACGGGACGTGATCCTGGCCTGCCGCGCGCACGGGCTGCGCAACGGCTGGCTGCCCCGGGCCGTGCGGTGGATCGACACCGTGCCCACCACCCCGGTCGGGAAGCCGAACCGCGACCCGGCGTGGCCGGCGGCATAGCCACCGGATCGCTTCCGGCTCCGCCGGAACCTGCCCGAACTGTCCGGACTTTGCGCTGCTTGCACGGCCACGACCGATTGGCTTTGATGGACGGGCTTCCGCGACGACGGGGTCCGGTCCGCTACGAGCCGAGTCGAGAGGGTTCACATGACGGCAGTGGGTGCGGCCCCCGCGGGTGCGCTGCTCCGGTGGCTGGGCGCCGGTCGACATTCCACGGCCCGGGCCGTACCGGAGCTGTGGCGGGCGTCGTGGCGGGTCGGTCCGGTGCTGACCGGGACGGTGCTGACCCTGACCCTGCTGCTGGGATTCGCCGGCCCGGTGCAGTTCGTCGCGATGGGAGCGGTGGTCGGCGGACTGACCGCCGACGGTGTCGGGCTCTGGCCGGCGGTGACCTTCCTGATCGTCGTCGCGGCGGCCCGCACCGTGCTCCCCGTCGTCGTCGAGCCGCTGACCGGCGAACTGGTCCGCCGCATCGACCTCAACTTCCGCAACCGCATGGTGGCCTGCCTGACCGGGCCGTACGGGGTGGCACACCTGGAGGACTCCGCCACCCGTGACCTGATCTCCACCGCGCAGGGGATCGCCTCCCCGGGCCAGGGGCCGGGCAGCGGGGCGCGCGGGTACCTGAACCTGATCGCCCTCAAGGCCGGCGCGTTCGGGTCGATCCTGCTGCTCGCCCACTACCGCTGGTGGTTGGGGCTCGGCGTGGCGGCCGGGGCGATGCTGATCCGCCGGCACATCCTGGCGATCTGGTTCCAGACCGCGCAGGCGCTCAGCGGCGACGTGCCTGGGCTGCGGCGCTCGGAGTACCTGCGGGACCTGGCGCTGCGTCCGGAGACCGCCAAGGAGACCCGGCTCTTCGGCCTGGGTGGCTGGCTGGTGGGCCGGCACGACACCGCCTGGACGACGGCGATGGGTCCGGTGTGGCGGCGGCGCCGCAGCATCGGCTGGCGGATGACCGTGGTCGACCTCGCGGTTCTGGTGCTGGCCGCGCTGGCAGGTGTGCCGATCGTACTGGGTCTGATCAGCGGGGACCTCGACGCCGCCCGGGCGGTGGTGCTCGGCGGTGCGCTGACCGCCATCGTCGGGCTCGGCGGGTTCCTGCCGGACGCCGACTTCCCGATCCGGTACGGCTGCCTGACCCTGCCGTCGCTGCTGGAGCTGGAGGAGCGGATGCCGGCCGTCGCGGCTCCGGCCGGCAACCTCCCGGCGGTCGACGGCCAGCGGTCCGGGGCGGTGCCGCCGGAGGCCGCCCGGCCGGCCGGGCCGGTCGGCGACATCCGGTTCGAGCGCGTCGGCTTCCACTACCCGGGCGTCGACCGTCCGGTCGTCGACGGGGTGGACCTGACCATCGCCGACGGCAGCACCGTCGCGCTGGTCGGGGCGAACGGCGCCGGCAAGACCACCATCATCAAGCTGCTGACCCGGCTCTACGAGCCGACCACCGGGTCGATCCGGGTCGGCGGCACCGACCTGCGCGACCTCGATCCCGAGCAGTGGCGGGGGCGGCTCGCCGTCATCTTCCAGGACTTCGCCCGGTACGAGCTGAGCGCCCGGGACAACGTCGGCTTCGGCGCGCTCGACCTCCTCGACGACCGGACCGCGCTGGAGGAGGCGGCCGACCGGGCCGGGGTGCTGGCCGCGATCCGGGGCATGCCACGGGGCTGGGATTCACCGCTGTCCCGCAACTACTCCGGCGGGGCGGACCTCTCCGGCGGCCAGTGGCAGCGGATCGCCCTGGCCCGGGCGCTGCTGGCGGTGCGGGCCGGCGCCCGGGTGCTGGTACTGGACGAACCCACCGCCAACCTGGACGTCCGGGCCGAGGCCGAGTTCTACGACCGGTTCCTGGACCTGACCTCGGGCACGACCACCGTCCTGGTGTCGCACCGCTTCTCCACCGTGCGCCGGGCCGACCGGATCTGCGTGCTGGACGGCGGCCGGGTGACCGAGGACGGCAGTCACGACGAGCTGATCGCGCTCGGCGGGACGTACGCCCGGATGTTCCGACTACAGGCGGAGAGGTTCGTCGATGGGTGAGCGGCTCCAGGTGATCTGGCTGGGCACCCGCCTCGCCGTCCGGGCCGGCGGCTGGCGGGTCGGCGTCATCGCGCTGTGCAGCCTGTCGCTGGCCCTGCAACCGTCGGTCAACGCGCTGGCGTTGAAACTGGTCACCGACGGGGCGCTGGCCGGCGACTGGACCCGGGCCGGGATCGGCGTCGGCACCCTCGCCGCCATGATCGCCGTGATGTTCTCGGCGTACGGCATCTCCGTACCGTTGCAGACCACCGTCTCCGAGCGGGCCGCCCGGCTCTTCGAGCAGGACGTCATGCGGCTGGTCACCTCGATCCCCACCGTCGAACCGCACGAGCGGCCCGACTTCGCCGACCGCCTGGAGGTGCTGCGGAACAACTCGCGGCTGCTGGTCGGTGCACTCTGGACGGCCCTGTCCAACGTGTCGTTCTTCGTCGGCGCCGCCTCCGCGCTCTCGCTGCTCGCCGGTGCCGACCCGGCGCTGCTGCTGTTGCCGCTCTTCGGCATCCCGCTCTTCGTCACCTCGGCCCGGGCCGAACGGTTGCGGGACGGGGCGATCGGGCGGACCGCCGAGGCGTCCCGCACCAGCACCCACCTGTTCCGGGTGGCGACGACCCCGCAGTTCGGCAAGGAGATCCGGATCTTCCGGCTGCGCGACGAGATCGTGTCGCGGTTCGTCCGGGTCAGCGAGGACACCAACCGGGAGCTGTTCGCCGCCGACCTGCGCGCCGCGCTGCTGGCGGCCGGCGCCTGGCTGCTCTTCACCTCGGCCTGGGCCGGCGGCATCGTGCTGGTCGCGGCCCGCGCCGTGCGCGGCGAGGCCACCCCGGGCGACGTGGTGCTGGCGATCGCGGTGGCCGGGCTCGTCCAGGGGTACGTCTCCGGCGCCGTCGGACTGGTCCGGGAGCTGACCCAGACGCTGGCGATGGCCAGCCGGTACGTCTGGCTGGTGGAGTTCGCCCGCGGCCGACGCACCGGAACGGGCACCCCGCCGGCCCGGCTGACCCGGGGCATCGAACTCGACCGGGTCTCGTTCACCTACCCCGGCACCGACGACGAGGTGCTGCACGAGATCAGCGTGCGGCTGCCGGCCGGTGCGACCGTCGGGATCGTCGGCGACAACGGCGCCGGCAAGACCACCGCGGTCAAACTCCTGCTCGGCCTCTACCAGCCGAGCAGCGGGCGGATCACGGTGGACGGCGTGGACCTGGCCGAGCTGGACACCCACCGCTGGCAACGGAGTCTGGCCGGTGCCTTCCAGGACTTCGCGAGGTTCGAGTTCACCCTCGGCGAGTCGGTCGGCGTCGGCGACCTCGACCGGTGCGACGAGGCCGGCGCGGTCCGGGCGGCGCTCGCCCGCGCCGGCTCGACGATGACGATGCCGCTCTCCGAGCAGCTCGGCCGGGCGTGGGACGGTGCGGAGCTCTCCGGCGGCCAGTGGCAGCAGCTCGCGGTCGCGCGCGGGATGATGCGCGAGCAGCCGCTGCTGCTGGTGCTGGACGAGCCGACCGCGTCGTTGGACCCGGACGCCGAGCACGCCCTCTTCGAGCGCTTCCGGGAGGCGACCCGGCGCGGGACCGAGGGGAGCGGGGCGATCACCCTGCTGGTGTCGCACCGGTTCTCCACGGTCCGGATGGCCGACCTGATCCTCGTCTTCGACCAGGGCCGGATCGTCGAGCAGGGCTCCCACCCGGAGCTGCTCGCCCTCGGCGGCGTCTACGCCGAGTTGTTCGAACTCCAGGCGCGCGCCTACCGGTAGCCGCGGCTGGAGGAGCCGATCAGCCGGTGTATCGCGTCCACGGTCGGCACCACCCCGCCGTGCTCGTACGTCGACCGGTGCGCCGACGCGGCCGCGGACCGGATGTCGTCGTCGTCGAGCAGCCGCTGGAGGATCGCGGCCAGCCGGCTGGGCCGGAGTACCGCCAGGTCGCCGGTGACGCTGGTGCCCAGTTCGGCGAGCCGGGTGGCGTTGTACCGCCGCTCGTAGTGCCGGCCGGGCACGGCCAGCGCCGGTACGCCGTGGCAGAGCGAGGCCAGCGCCGTGGCCTGCCCACCGTGGAAGACGACCGCGCCGGCCCGGGCCATCAGCGCCTCGAACGGCAGGTAGGAGAAGACCTCGCAGTGCTCCGAGACGCGACCGGTGGGCCCACCGGCCCGGGCCACGCACCAGAGCACCGCCCCGGCCCGCTCGGCGGCGGTGGCCAGCGCCTCGACCACCCGGGGCACGCCCCACGGCGCGTTACTGGCGTAGGCCAGCACGAGGCGGTCCGGCACCGGCCGGCTCCACGGCGGCTCGGCATCCGTCATCGGGCGCAGGTATCCGGTGTAGACCGCGTTCGGCAGGTCGGCGAAGTCCGGCTCGAAGATCGGCACCGAGGTGACCATCCGCAGGTCGGCCCGCCAGAAGACGAGTTCGCTGATGGACCGTACGGTCAGTTCCGACCAGGCGCTGGCGAACTGACCGGCCATCTCGTCGAGCGGATGCGTACCGGACGCCTGGACGCGGGGATCGGTCGACCACCCGCCGCACGAGGCGAGCGGGATTCCGTGCCGGGCTGCCGAGATCGGCGCCGTCAGCCGCATGTGTGAGACCAGGGCGTCCGGCCGTACCGCGTTGACGGCCTCCTCCTCGGAGCGCAGTACCCGCTCCCAGAAGGCCCGGTCGTCGAAGCCGAGGGCGGTGCACACGTCGTAGAAGGTGTCGACGGCCCGGGGTGTCTCGCGGGGCCGGGCCCCCTCGACCGGAAGCACCTCGAAGCCCTGCCGGCGGAGCAGTTCGGCGGTGGGCGGGCAGGCGTTGAACACGGCCCGGTCGCCCCGGCTGCGGCACTCCTGGGCGAGGGCGACCAGGTTCATGACCGAGCCCCAGCTGCCCGACGTCGACGGGTAGGGCAGGAACAGGACGGTCGCGCCGGCCATCAGGGGCGTACCGGCGGCGGAGCTTGGCGGTGACGCATGGCGGGGTCCCTCGGCTCGTCCTGCCGGCCAGTCTCCGCCCCGGCGCGGCGCGGGACAAGGTGCGCGGAGATCGCGTTCAACTGCGGAAAGCGCCAGTTGGCGGCGGTTGGCGCGCCCCTATTGCACCGCACCGCCATGCGAAAGAATCGGCGGGCGCACGGCCGTCTCCGGGTGAGCCGACGGGCCGCCGCGTCGCGCTGCCGGAGCCGTACCGGTTGGTAGCGCTGGCCCGACGCCTGGGAGGTGGTCCGTCCGATGCGACCCGGTGCCGGTGCGTCACTCGACACCGCCGGCGATCCGCTCACCTTCGGCCAGGAACAGCTGCGGCTGGTCGAGCAGATGGGTGACCCGGAGACCCTGGTGTACCCGCTGCGCCTGCCGCTGCGGGACGGCGTCGGGCCCGAGCCGGTGCTGGCCGCGCTGACCCGGATCGTCCGGGCCCGCGACGCGTTGCGGATGTCGGTGGTGCCGGGGGAGCGGGAGACGCAGCTGACGTACCCCACCCGACCGGTGCGGCAGTTGCCGGCCGGCGCGGACCCGCGGGTCTACGGGGCGGTCGGCCCGTCGACGACCGCCGGCCGGATCCCGTTCTACTTCGGCATCGACGAGGGATCGGATCCGCCGAGGCTGATCATGCACCTGCACCACGTCTTCGTGGACGGCTGGTCGGCGTCGCTGATCGCCAAGGACTTCTACCGGTACCACGCCGCGCTCTCCACCGGCCGGCCCGTCCCGTCGGGTCCGCCGGCCGGCTCCTTCGGGGCGTACGCCCGGGCGTCCCGGCAGGCGATGACCGGGGAGCGGCTGGCGGGCCACCTCGCGTTCTGGGCCGAGGAGCTGCGCGACGCGGAACCGCTCCAACTGCCGTACCCGGTCCGGCCCTGGCAGCCGGGTGTCCGGACGGGACGGTTCCCGGCGCTGGTCTTCGAGGTCGACGGCTGCACCATGGCGGGGCTGGACACCTGCTCGCGCCCGCTCGGCGGGCACGGGTCGGCGGCCATCCTGGCCGGCTTCGCCGGTGCGGTCAGCGCGGTCACCGGGCAGCGGGACCTGCTGCTGCAGACGCCGCTCACCGATCGCGGCAGCGCCAGCCGGCGGAACCTGGTGGGGTCGCTGGTCAACCTCTGCGTGCTGCGGATCCGGATGCCGGCCCGCCCGGACCCGGAAGCCACGATCCGGAGCGCCGCCGCGGTGCTGAGCCGGGCGATGCGCCAGCAGAGCGGCCCGTTCCAGCGGGACGGCCGGCACACCGAGAGCGGCCGCGTCCTCAACCTCTCGCCCAAGGTGACGATCGCCTTCAACCAGGACATCGGCAGCCGGCTCCGGCTCGGGGTGGTGCTGCGCAGCGCTCCCGCCGACGCCCGTCGCGACGGGCCGTGCCTGGTCTGGGACGCCGAGAGCCGCTGTATCGACGATCTGCACCTGGAGGTCCTGGCGAGTCCGCCGGACCTGCCGCTGCGATTCAAGATCACTTATCGGGCCGACCTGTGGCGTCGGGACGGGATCAGGGCCCTCGGCACCGACCTCGCGCAGCGGCTGCTGCGGATGTCCGCCGACGACACCAGGGTGGGGGGTGTACGTCGATGACGGACCCGGGGTTCCGGTCCGCCGGTCAGCTCATCTCGGCCCGGGCGGCGCTGGTCCCGGACCGGGTCGCGGTCCGGGACGGGCACCGGACCCTGACCTACGCCGAACTGGACGCCCGGGCCGACCGCTGGGCCGCCGAGCTGCGTCGGCGCGGCCTCGGCCCGGAACAGCTCGTCGGGCTGCTGATGGACCGCTCGGCCGAGCTGGTCGTGAGCTGCCTGGCCGTGCTCAAGGCCGGAGCCGGGTACGTCCCGCTGGAACCCGGGCACCCGGTGGCCCGGCTGCGGACGATGCTCGACGACTGCGGCGCCCGGCTGGTGCTGACCCAGCCGGACCGCCGGCAGCTCGCCGACTCCCTCGGCGTACCGGCGCTCGCGGTGACCCTGGAGCAGGCCGACCCCGGTGCCGAGCAGGGCGACGGTGCCGAGCAGGGCGGTGCCGAGGTGGGGTCGGCCGGTCCGGGCAACCTGGCGTACGTCATCTACACCTCCGGCTCGACCGGCCGGCCCAAGGGTGTCCAGATCGAACACCGGTCGCTGCTGAACTACCTGGACTGGGCGAGCCGCGCGTACGGCCCGGACGGGATCGGCACGGTGCCGCTGCACTCGCCACTGGCCTTCGACTTCACCGTCACCAACCTGCTGCTGCCGTTGGCCGCCGGTGGCACCGTCGAGGTGGTCGCCGACTACCGGCGGCTGCTCTCCGACGAGGTCGGGCCGGACCGGCCGTACACCTTCGTCAAGCTGACCCCCGCGCACCTGGCCGTGATCGGCCGGGAGCTGCCGCCGGACCGGCTGGCCGCGCTGACCCGCCAGCTCGTGGTCGGCGGTGAGGCGCTGCTCGCCGACACGCTGGCTCCGTGGCGGGAGTCGCCGGAGCCGGTCGTGGTGGTCAACGAGTACGGCCCCACCGAGGCGACCGTCGGATGCTGCGTGCACCGGGCCGACGTGCGGGACGTGACCGGAGCGGCGGTGCCGATCGGGCGGCCGATCGCGAACACCGCGCTCCATCTCCTGGACGAGGAGCTGAACCCGGTACCGGAGGGTGCGGTCGGAGAGATCTTCATCGGCGGCGTCGGGGTGGCCCGGGGTTACCTGGGGCGGCCGGGTTTGACCGCGCGGTGCTTCCTGCCGGACCCGTTCGCCGCCCTGCCCGGGGGCCGGCTCTACCGGACCGGCGACCTGGCACGCCGCCGCCCGGACGGCGAGCTGGAGTTCGTGGGCCGCTCCGACGACCAGGTCAAGATCCGGGGCTGGCGGGTGGAGCCGGGCGAGATCGAGGCGGCGATGCTCACCCATCCGGACCTGGCCGAGGCCGTGGTCGTCGCGGGGCAGGACCGGCACGGCGACCGCCGCCTGGTCGGCTACTTCGTGCCCGCCGCCGACCGGGTGCCGGAGCCGGCCGCGCTGCGCGCTCATCTGCTCCGGCTGCTGCCGGAATACCTGCTGCCGGCCGCGTTCGTGCCGCTCGCCGCGTTGCCGCTGACCGACAACGGCAAGGTGGACCGGCGGGCGCTGCCGGAACCGGACGCCGGGCAGTCCGGGCAGGCCGAGGAGCCGCCCGAGCTGGCGACCCGGACCGAACGGACGGTGGCCGGACTCTGGGCCGAAGTGCTGGGGGTGTCCCGGGTGGGCCGGGACGACAACTTCTTCGAGCTGGGTGGACACTCCCTCACGGCGGCCCGGCTGGCCGGGCTGTTGCGGCGCACGCTCGGGTTGCGGGTCCCGTTCGGTACCCTTTTCGAGCACCCGACGCTGGCCGCCTTCGCCGCCGAGCTGGACCGGGCCGGTCGGCCGACCACCGCCCACCAGGTGCGGCCCACCGGATCGCCGGGGCCCTTCCCGCTCTCCTTCGCCCAGCAGCGGCTGTGGTTCCTGGCCCAGCTCCAGCCGGAGTCGGCGGACTACAACGTGCCGCTGGTCATGCGGCTGGGCGGGCCGTTACGGGTCGCCCAGCTCCGCACCGCACTGGACACCGTGATCGAGCGGCACTCGGTGCTGCGCAGCGTCTTCCCGGTCACCGACGGCCACCCCCGGCAGGTGGTGCGTCCGGCGACCGCGAGCACCCTGTCGGCGGTCGACGTACCCGCCGACGAGGACACCCTCCGCCGACTGGTCTCGGACGAGGTGGCCCGGCCGTTCGACCTGGCCGAGGAGCCGCCGCTGCGGGCCCGGCTGCTGCGGGTCGGGCCCACCGACCACGTACTGGTGCTGACCCTGCACCACATCGCGGTGGACGCGCGATCGATCGAGCTGCTGCGTACGGAGCTGGCCCGGGCGTACTCCGCGGCCTGCCTGGGGCGTCCGGCCGACCTGCCGGAGCTGCCGGTGCAGTACGTCGACTACACGGTGTGGCAGCGCCAGATGGTGCACTCCGGCGCGCTGCGCGGCCAGCTCGACCACTGGCACCAGCGGCTCGCCGGACTACCCGTCCTCGACCTGCCCGGTACCGGTGCGCGCAGCCGGATCCGCTCCGGGGCGGGGGCGGCGCTGAGCTTCGCCGTCGAACCCCGGGTGGTCGAGGGCCTCCGGACGTTGACCCGGACCGCCGGGGTGACGACGAACATCGTCGCGCTGGCGGCGTTCGCGGTGCTGCTGCACCGCCTGGCCGGGCAGGACGACATCGGGATCGGCTCGCCGGTGGTGCGCCGGGCGGAATCCGGGGTGGACAATCTCGTCGGCTGCTTCCTCAACATGGTGACGCTGCGGGTCGACGTCTCGGCGGAGCCGACCTTCACCGAGTTGCTGCGGCGGGTCCGCGAGACCACCGCGACGGCGATCGAGAACGCCGACGTCCCGTTCGAGCTGGTCGTCGACGAGGTGGTGGTGGACCGGGACACCAGCCGGCCGCCGCTGTTCCAGGTCTCCTTCAGCCACCAGCTGGAGCGCCCGGTGACGGAGGAGGAGTTCCACGACCTGGCGGTGCTGCCGTTCCGGGTCGAGCAGCGTACCGCGAAGTTCGAACTCACCCTGGCGGTCACCGAGTCCGCCGCCGGGCTCCGGGGCAGTTGGGAGTACAGCACCGAGCTGTTCGACGAGGCGATGGTCCGGCGGTTGTCGGCGTACTACCAGGCGATCCTGCGGGCGGTGGTACGTGACCCCGGGCAGCCGGTCGGTGCCCTGCCCGTCGCCGAGGAGTCACCGAGCGGACCGGCGGTGTACGGCCCGGTCGTCGAGATCACGCCCCGGTGCGCGCACGAGCTGGTGGCCGAGCAGGCGGCCCGTACCCCGGATTCCACGGCGGTCACCTCCGGCGGCCGGTCGTTGACGTACGCGGAACTGGAACGTCGGGCCGCTGCGCTGGCCGCCCGGCTGGCTCGGCGGGGCGTCGGGCCCGGAAGCCTGGTCGGGATCTATCTGGAGCGCGGACTGGATCTCGTGGTGGCCCTGCTCGGAGTCTGGAAGGCCGGTGGTGCGTACGTTCCGCTGGACCCCGGGGTACCGGCGGAACGGGTGGCCCAGGTGCTGGCGGACACCCTGGCGCCGATCGTGGTGACCCAGCGTGCCCTGGCCGGGGCCCTGCCCGACGGCGGCCCCGCGCCGCTGCTGCTCGATGACGCCGACGCCGACGCCGTCATTGCCGTCGGTCCGGCTGGCCCCACCGACCTCGCCTACGTGATCTTCACGTCGGGCTCGACCGGGCGACCGAAGGGGGTGCAGGTCGGTCACGCGGCGGTGGTGAACCTGCTGACGTCCTTCGCGGAGCTGCTCCGACCGGGACCCCGGGACGGTCTGGTCGCGGTGACCACCCTCTCCTTCGACATCTCCGTGCTGGAACTGCTGCTGCCGCTGGTCACCGGAGGTCGGGTGATCGTCGCGCAGCGCGCCCAGACCACCGACCCGCTGGCGCTGCACGCCCTGGTGTGCAACGAGGGCGGCACCGTCATGCAGGCCACCCCGGCGACCTGGCGGATGCTGACCGATTCGGTCGGGGTGCCGGCGGGGCTGCGGATCCGGCTCTGCGGCGGCGAGCGGCTGCCGACGGACCTGGCCCGCGAGCTGCTCGCCCCGGGGAGCACGCTCTGGAACGTGTACGGGCCGACCGAGACCACGGTGTGGTCCACGGCGGGCGTGGTGGACGGTACGGCGGCACCGATCACCATCGGCGCCCCGATCGCGAACACCGGGCTCTACGTACTGGACTCGCGGCTGGCCCCGACGCCCGTCGGAGTGGTCGGCGAGATCTACCTCGGCGGCGCCGGCGTGGCGCGTGGCTATCACGGCCAGCCCGGGCTGACCGCGGCGCGCTTCCGGCCCGACCCGTTCGCCGGTGCACCGGGCCGGCGGATGTACCGCACCGGCGACCTGGGCCGGCGGCGCCCGGACGGGACGGTCGAGTTCCTCGGCCGGGTGGACCAGCAGATCAAGATCCGTGGGCACCGGGTGGAGCCGGCCGAGATCGAGCTGGCGCTGCTCGGGCACCCGGCGGTACGCCAGGCCGTGGTGCTGGGCCGGACCGACGACGCGGGCGGCGTACGGCTGGTGGCGTACCTCGTCGCCGACGGCGGCCGGCTGCCCGACCCGCCGGCCCTGCGCGACCATCTGCGGCACCGGCTGCCCGACTACATGGTGCCGGCCGCCTTCGTCGGCCTGCCGGCGCTGCCGTTGACCCCGAACGGCAAGCTCGACCGGGCGGCGCTGCCGGCGCCCGACCAGAGCGTCGGGCAGCCCGCCGGATACACCCCGCCGTCCACCCCGACCCAGGAACTCCTGGCCGGGATCTGGGCGGACGTGCTGGGACTGGACGACGTCGGGGCCGAGGACAACTTCTTCGAGCTGGGCGGCGACTCGATCCTCGGCATCCAGGTCGTCTCCCGGGCCCGCGACGCGGGACTGTGGCTCGTCCCCGCGCAGGTCTTCGAGTTCCAGACCGTGGCCGAGCTGGCCAGGATCGTCGACGGCGACGCGGCGCCGACCGTCGTACGCGGCGCGGCGGCCGGTCCGGTCCCGCCCACGCCGGGGCAGCGCGACCTGGTCGACCCGACCGGGGCGCCGATGGTCCGGGCCGTCGCCGTCGAACTGCCGCCCGGCCTCGGCGAGCGGGCCGTGGCGGAGGCCCTGGCCGAACTCGCCGAGCAGCACGACGTGCTCCGGGCCCGGCTGCTCGCCGACGCGCAGGGCCGGCGACTGTCGGTGCCGGCCGCCGGGCCGGTGCCGCTCTCGGTCCGACAGGTCGAGGGCGGGTCGGCGGCCGTGCCGTCGGCGCTGCGCGACGCCGCCGAGACGCTCGCCACGGCGATCGTCGAGACCACCGCGGCGGCACTGCCCGACGGCACCCCGGCCGGTCCACTGGTCCGGGCCGCCCTCGTCAGCGGGCCCGCCGGAGAGCGCCACCTCGTGCTCGTGGCACTCCGCCGGCTGCTCGACCGGGCCTCGTGGCGGATCGTCACGGCGGACATCGGCGCGCTGTGCGCACGGATCGCCGCCGGTCGGCCGGCCCGGCTGCCGGAACCGACCACCTCCTACCGGTACTGGGCCGAGCGGATCAGCCGCTACGCGGAATCCGGCGCGGCCCGGGCCGAGGCCGACTACTGGCTGATGGCGGACGAGCCCGCCCCGACGCTGCCCCCGGACGGCCCCGACGTCACGGCCCACCCGGAGACCGTCCCCGCCCGGTCGGTGGTGGCGGAGCTGAGCGCGGCTGAAACCGCCGGGCTGACCGGTGTCGCGGCCGAGTGGTTCGGGGTGAGCGCACCGGAACTGGTACTCGCCGCGCTGGTCCTGACGGTGACGGCGGAGACCCGGGGCAGCGCGCTCGCGGTACGCCTGCGACACGACGGACGCGACTCGCCGTTCCCCGAGGTCGACCTCACCCGTACGGTGGGGCGGTTGACCAGCGGCTATCCCGTACGGCTGCCGGCGGTCGCCGGTGACATCACCGCGACGGCGCGGGCGGTGGCGCAGGAGCTGCGCCGGGTTCCCCACGCCGGGCTGGCGTACGGGGTGCTGCGGCACCTGTCACCCGATCCGGACCTGCGGGCTCGGCTGGCCCGGGCCGGTGCCGACACGGTCGGGTTCGCGTTCGACGGCGTACCGCTCGACGCCGGTGTCCGGATGCTGCCGCTCGGCCCGGCCGAGCCGGTACCGGGGCTCGACGTCCGGTGCGAGCTGGCCGCCGGTCGCCTGCGGATCACCTGGGCGTACCCGGCGGGCCGGCACCGGGAGAAGACGATCCGGCGGCTCTGTGCGAATCTCGTCGACCGGCTGCGGGCCGCCCTGGCCCTGGGGCTGGCCGGTCGCGTCGACGGGCCCGCCGTACCGGCGCGGCACCCGCTGGCGACCCTGACCGGCAACCAGCTCGACGACGTCTGCGCCGAGCCCGGCGTACGTGAGGTGTACCCGCTCACGCCCGCCCAGCACGGGATGCTCTTCCACTCCCTCTACAGCCCCGGCGAGGGCATGTACCTCAACCAGACCAGCTTCACCCTGACCGGAGAGTTCCACCCGGAACTGTTCCGGGCCGCGTTGACGGCCGTGGCCCGCCGGCACGACGTGCTGCGTACGGCGATCCGCTGGCGGCGGCTGGCCGAACCGCACCAGGTCGTACACGCCGAGGTGGCGCCGCCGCTGACCGTCGTCGACCGGTCCGGGGCGGCGGCGTCGTTCCGGATCGCCGACATCCTCGCCGAGGAGGGGCGGCTCGACCTGGAGTTCTCGACCGCGCCGCTGTACCGGGTCACCGCCGTCCGGCTCGCCGACGACCTGCATCACGTGGTCTGGACCAACCACCACGCGATCATGGACGGCTGGAGCAGCAGTCTGGTGTTCACGGAGTGCTTCCAGGCGTACGCGAACCTGCTGGCCGGCCGACCGGTGGACGACGAACCCGCGGCACCGTACCGGGACTACGTACGGTGGATCCAGACCCGGACCCCCGGGCCGGAGCGACGGTTCTGGCGCGACCTGCTGGCCGATCTCCCGCACCCGGCCGGCCTGCCGAAACCCGTCGCCGAATCCGCCCCGCCGGCCCGGACCGGCCCGGGCGGTGCCGGTCCGACGGCGGAGCGGGTGCTGCGGCGGGAGCTGTCCGCCGAGTTCACGACCGAGGTGGAGCTGTTCTGCAAGCGCCGCCGGCTGACCCTCGGCGCGCTGGTCTACGGCGCCTGGGCGGTCGCGCTCGGCCGGGTCACCGGCGAGGATGACCTCGTCTTCGGGGTGATCCTCTCCGGCCGGTCGGCACCGCTCCCGGGCATCGAGCGGATGGCCGGGCTCCTCTCGACCACCCTGCCGATGCGGGTACGGCTGCCCCGGCACGACGACGTGGCGACCTTCCTCAAGGAGGTCCAGTCGACCCTGATCGGCCTGGGCCGGTTCGAGTACATGTCGGTGGCCGAGGCGCAGCGGGCGGCCGGGTCACCGCCGGGCCGGCCGCTCTTCGACACCACTGTCGGGGTGCAGAACTTCCCGCTGTTCAAGGGCGGACGGTATCCGGCCGGGGAGACCCTGTCGGTGCGCCGGGGGCCGGGAGCCGGCCGGAACAACTATCCGCTCACCGTGGAGGTGCACCCGGACGCCCGGCTCGGGCTGCGGGTCCGGTTCGACCCGCTGGCGGTGGCGGAGGCGGCGGCGCGGCAGGTCACCGACGAGCTGTGCGCCGCCCTCGCCCGGCTGGTGGCGGAGGATCCGCGTGCCTGGTGAGCCGGTGCGGGTGACGACGACGGGTGGTCGGGTCGACGAGGACGGGGGCAGCGTGGACGTGCTGGAGACGTACGAGTCGAGGGTCCGGTACTACTGCCGGCGGTGGCCGGCGGTCTTCGCCCGGGCCGAGGGTGCCCGGCTGTACGACGAGGACGGCCGGGAATATCTGGACTTCTTCGCCGGCGCGGCGACCCTCAACTACGGGCACAACCCACCGGAACTGGTCGAGGCGGTGATCGACTATCTGCGCTCCGGCGGGCTGGTGCACGGTCTGGACACGGCCACGGTGGCCAAGCGCGAGTTCGTCCGGGCACTCTCCGACGTGGTGCTGGCGCCGCGCGGGCTCGACTACCGGATCCAGTTCACCGGGCCGACCGGCACCAGCGCGGTCGAGGCGGCGCTCCGGGTGGCCCGGAAAGCCACCGGGCGGCGCCGGGTGGTCTGCCTCACCGGCGCCTACCACGGGATGACGGTCGACTCGATCACGGTCTCCGACATCCCCGGGCCGGCCGGCCTGCCCACCCTGGACCCGGCCGGGGTGACCCGGGTGCCGCACGAGATGGACACGCCCGGCACCGACCACGCGCTGGCCGCCCTGGCGACCGCGCTCGACGGCCCGGACGGCGCACCGGCGGCGTTCATCGTGGAGACCCTCCAGGGCGAGGGCGGGGTCCGGCCGCTGTCGGCGCGCTACCTGAGCGAGGCACAGGCGCTGTGCCGGCGTACCGGGACGGTCCTGATCGTGGACGACATCCAGGCGGGCGGCGGGCGTACCGGGCCGTTCTTCTCGTTCGAGTCCGCCGGCCTGCGGCCCGACGTCGTCTGCCTGTCGAAGTCGATCAGTGGCCTCGGGCTTCCGCTCAGCCTGGTGCTGATCGGTCCGGAGCTGGACGTGTGGGCCCCCGGCGAACACTCCGGAACGTTCCGGGGCAACCAGCTCGCCTTCGTCACCGGCGCGCTGGCGCTCAGGCGGTGGTGGCGCACCGAGCACCTGCGCCGGGAGGTGGAGCGCAAGTCGGCGCTGCTGGCGAAGGAACTGTCCATGCTGGACGCCGGGGGCGGGTGCCTGGCCGGGCCGGTGCGGGGGCGCGGACTGCTGCTGGGACTGCCCTGCCGCAGTCGCGCGGTGGCGGACCAGGTCGCCCGGTACGCGTTCGAGCAGGGCCTGCTGCTGGAGACCTGCGGTCGGGACGGCGAGGTGTTGAAGCTCTGCCCGCCGCTGACGGTGACCGACGCGGAGCTGCGGCGCGGCGTCGAGACGCTGGCGGGGGCGCTGCGCCGGGCGGGCGACCGACACGGCGCCGGCCAGGTGGTCGCGGTACGGCCCGGTTGACCGCCGGACCCGGCCGTGACGCCGATGCCGGTGACCGGGCCGGGGCCGGCGGGCAACGCAACGCCTCGGCGAGCCCGAGGGAGGACGTGTCGAAGGGGGAGACCCGAATGTCGTCGTCGCTGACCGCCGGATCGACCGGCCAACTGGCCGGTGCGCCGGGCACCGTCTGCGATCTGCTGTGGCGGGGGACGGCCGGCCCCGGGGCGTCGGTGCCGGACGGACCGGCCGGCCGGTACGAGCAGACCGCGCGCGGGTACGGGCGGGGCTTCGCCGAGCAGGGCTATCCGGACGGGTCGCTGGTGCTGATCGCCCTGCGGCGGCCGGCGGAGATCGTGGCGCTCACCCTCGGCGCGTGGTGGGCCGGGCACCAGGTCGCCTACGCCGCCGAACCGGACCATCGACGCCGGGACCGGATCGCGCTCGACCTCGGTGCGGCACTACAGGTCTGCGACCCGGGGGACATCGTCGACGAGGAGCACTTCCGGCACCGCGACGTGCCGGCCGTACCCCCGGAGAACCTGGCCCTGCCGCCCGCCTCCTGGCCGGCCCGCTGCCGGCCCTCCGATCCCGCCCTGACGACCTGGCACGGCTTCCCGGCGGTGCCGACCGGCACCTGGTCGCACGCCGACCTCATCGAGACGGCGTCCGGCCCGGACGGCGACACCGGCCCGGACGGGACCGTCACCCCGCCCGCCGAAGCCCCGGCCGAGCAGGTGCTGCACGCCCTGCTGCGGTCGCTGCTCACCGGGGCCCGCCCGGCGCCGGCCCCGAACGGCGGCGCCCGGCACCGGCAGGGAGCGCTGCGATGACGGTGCCCTTCCTGGACCTGCGTGCCGGGTACGCCGAACTGCGCACCGAACTGGACGCCGCCTACGCCCGGGTGCTGGCCTCCGGGCGGTACGTGCTCGGACCGGAGACGGAGGCGTTCGAGGCCGAGTTCGCCGCCTTCTGCGGCGCACCGCACTGCGTCACCGTGGGCAGCGGATGCGACGCGCTGGAACTGGCGCTGCGGGCACTGGACGTCGGCGACGGGCACGAGGTCATCGTGCCGTCGCACACCTTCGTCGCGACCTGGCTCGCGGTGTCGGCGGTCGGCGCCCGGCCGGTCCCGGTCGAGCCGGACGAGCGGACCGGGACCATGGACCCGGCCCGGATCGAAGCCGCGGTCACCGATCGCACCAGGGCCGTCATCCCGGTACACCTCTACGGCCACCCGGCCGACCTGGACGGGATCACCGAGGTGGCCGCCCGGCGGGGCCTGGCGGTGGTCGAGGACGCGGCGCAGGCCCACGGTGCCCGGTACCGAGGCCGTCGGGTGGGCGAGGGCTCGACCGCGGCGGCGTTCAGCTTCTACCCCGGCAAGAACCTCGGCGCGATGGGCGACGGCGGAGCGGTGGTCACCGCCGACGCCGGCCTGGCCGAGCGGGTACGACTGCTGCGCAACTACGGCTCGCGGGTCAAGTACCAGCACGAACTGCGGGGCACGAACTCGCGGCTCGACGAACTCCAGGCGGCGTTCCTGCGGGTCAAACTGGCCCGCCTGCCGGAGTGGAACCGCCGCCGCGCCGAGGTGGCGGCCCGGTACCTGACGGAACTCGCCGACCTGCCCGGGCTGGCACTGCCCCGGGTGTCGTCCTGGGCCGACCCGGTGTGGCACCTCTTCGTGGTCCGGACGGCGGCCCGCGACCGGTTACGTGCGGCACTGCACCGGTCCGGCGTGGAGACGATCATCCACTACCCGGTGCCGCCGCATCTCGCGCCGGCCTACGCCGGCCCCGACCTCCCGGCCGGCGGATATCCGGTCGCCGAACGCCTCGCCGACGAGGTGCTCAGCCTGCCGATCGGCCCGCACCTGCCGGCCGAGCAGGTCGAGACGGTGGTCTCCGCCGTCCGCGCCGGGCTGTGACCGGGGCGCGGTCGCCACGGGCGAACCGGTCGGCCCGGCGCCGGGCCGCGCCGGGCGGTCAGGTCCCGATGACGCCGCCGTCCTCCTTGCGGATCACCAGGGTGGCGGAGCGGGGCCGCCCGGCGGGGTCGAAGTCGGGCCAGTTGCTGACCGCGCGGGGGTTCTCGGGTGTCGGGCTGCCCCACGCCGGGGTCAGCTCGCCGGGGTGCTGCACGTTGACGAACATCGTCCGCCGGTCCGGCGTCACGGTGATCCCGGTGATCTCGCAACCGCGCGGGCCGACCAGGAACCGGCGGATCTCGCCCGTCTCCGGGTCACACGCCAGCATCGCGTTGTTCCCGATCCGGTCGTACCCCCAGCCGGGGGAGTTCAGCACGTAGTTCGACACGTCGGTCTGGATCCACAGCCGGCCGTCGGGGTCGAACCACAGCCCGTCCGGCGAGCCGAAGATGCCGGCGTCGTCCAACCGGACCCGGTCGTCGTACGCGGGGTCGCCGCCGAGTACGAAGACGTCCCACTCGAACGCCGTGGCGGTGTTGTCGTCACCGTCCTCCCGCCACCGGATGATGTGCCCGTACGGGTTGGGCGTCCGTGGCGTCACCGCGTGCGGCCAGCCGGAACCGTTGGAGAGGCTGGCGTAGACCGCCCCGTTCTCCGGGTGCACGCTGATCCACTCCGGTCGGTCCAGCGGGGTCGCGCCGAGCGCGTCGGCGGCCCGCCTGGTCCGCAGCAGCACGTCGGCCTGGTCCGACCAGCCCTGCGCCGGGGTGAGCGGCCCGTGCCCGAAACGCAGCGGCAGCCAGCGGCCGGTGCCGTCGTCGTCGAACCGGGCGACGTAGAGGGTGCCCTCGTCCAGCGGGCTGCGACCCCGGGCCCGCATCGCCGCCCAGGGGGCCGCGCTGACGTACTTGTAGATGTATTCGCCGTCCTGGTCGTCGCCGCTGTAGACGACGAGGTGGCCGCGTGACTCGGTGACGGTGGCGCCCTCGTGCTTGAACCGGCCCAGCGCCGTACGCTTCACCGGGGTCGAGTCCGGCCGGAACGGGTCGATCTCCACGACCCAGCCGAACCGGTTCGGCTCGTTCGGGTTGCGCGCCAGGTCGAACCGGGGGTCCGCCAGGTGCAGCCGGTAGTCCAGGCCGGTACGTGAGATCCCGTAACGGTCCTGCTCGGGGCCCGGTGCCCAGTCCGGGTCGGCGGTGCCGAAGTAGATGTTGAAGTTCTCCTCGCAGGCCAGGTAGGTGCCCCACGGGGTGACCCCGTGCGAGCAGTTGTTGAGCGTTCCCCGGGGGATCCCGACGGCACGCAGCGCGGGATGGCGCCGCGGGACCGGCCCCGAGTACGTCATCGGGGTCGTACCGTTGATCCGCCGGTTGAACGGTGAGTCCACGGGCCGCCAGGCGCCGTCGCGCTGCGCGATCTCCAGCACGGTCACGCCCAGGGCGGCCAGCGTCTTGTCCGACTTCTCCCGGGTCATCACCGCGTCGCCGTCGGCGTGCAGCAGCGTCCGGTCGGTGTACTCGTGGTTGACCACCAGGAGACCGCGCCGGTTGCCGGCCGGGCCGGGGCCGTGCGGGAAGAAGTGCATGCCGTCGTGCTGCATGCCGACCTGTTCGGCCTGCTCGGCCGCGCTGTTGGTGCCGTCGGGACGCCAGGCCGGGCCGGTGGAGCGGATCGGCGTCCCCCACGGAATGATCACGTCAGCCCGGTAGCCGGCCGGCAGCGTGACGGCGTCGTCGGCGTTCGCGGCCACCGGGGCGAAGCCGAGCAGGCTCCGGCCGGAAGCGCCGGCCGCCGGGACGCCGAGGCTACGCACCAGCGGTGCGCTGTCGGCGACGGCGAGGAAACTCGTCGCGGCGACCACGGTGCCGCCGCGAACGAGGGCGCGTCGCGAGACCCGGGCGTTCAGGAGGTCCCGGAACGGCCTGCTGGTCGACGGGTTTGAACGACGATCGTCCGGGTCCGGTACGGACTGGGCTGCATGATCGATCGACATGACCGAAGGGTACGGCGAGGCAGCGCCACGGTGAACGGTGCGAAAACCGCCGGCGAACCCGGTTACCGGGCCAGCCGGGCGGCCAGTTCGGCGGTGCTGCCGGCGAACTCGGCCCAGTCGGGCGGGGTGGCGTCGAGGTACCGGCGGGCCCGCTCCAGAGTGCACGACCGCTGGCTCCAGTCGCGGAGCCGTCCGGCCCGGACCTGGAAACGCACCAGCAGGTCGTCGGCCCACCCGTACGCGTCGAGGTCGTCGGGACGGGCCAGGGTGACGCGCTGGGTGCAGGTGATCCAGTCCACGGCCTCGATCTCGGCCTGTAGCCGGCCGGCCAGCTCGAACGCCAACCGGCCGGCGGCGTCGTCCCGCCGTTGGCACAGCCGGTCGCGTGCCTCCCGCACCGCGCCCGGCTCGCGGGACAGGACGGCGACCAGCGAGTCGACGAGCCGCGCCCGATGGCTCGGGTCGATGCCCAGCTTGCCGGCGAGGTCGAGGTCGAGGCCCGTGATGCCGGTCCCGGCGTACGCCAGCGGCAGCACCCGGTGCAGTGCGGAGGCGGCCAGCCGTACCCTGGTGCCGCCGAGGTAGGGACCGAAGTGCCGCAGCTGCGACGCCGGCCCGAGGTGGTGCACGACCTTGAGACCGGGGGTCTCGGGCCCCGGGTCCAGCCGGAGGTGGACCGGAACCTCCTGTCCGCCCCGGGTGCGGTTGGCGGTCGGCAGGTGCGCCTCGAGCAGGTTGCGTTCCAGCCAGGCGGCCTCGTGCTCCGACGCGCAGCTCACCGCCTCGATCCGGGCGATCCGACCGACCATCGTGCTCAGGTGGGGGCGGTCCCGCAGATCGGACCAGTACGAGGCGACGCGGCGCCGGAGATTGACGGCACGCCCGATGTAGAGCACCCGGTTACGGCCGTCGCGGAACCGGTAGACGCCGGGGGTGTCGGGCAGGCGGGGGATGGCGGCCCGGGGCGGGGCGCTGGCCGGCGGCTTCGTCGGTTCGACCTCCTCGGGACGGGCAGCCCGGGCCGGCGCGCTCACACCGACCCGCCCGTCGCCACCATACCGGGCACGCCACCGGCCGGATCGGCCCGGCGGCCGGGTGTGCAACTGGGCGGGCCACCCGGTTGAACGACCGGTGCAGCGGACCCGTCGCCGCCGACCGCCGCGTCCGGGCGACGGCGCAGTTTCCGGGCGACCGTCGCGAGCGAGGCCAGGCTGACGAAGTCGGCCGGCTCGGCGCCCTCGAATCCGGCCTCCCGGAGCCCGACCATCATCGACGGAACCAGCAGGTACTCGCCGCCCGCCTGGGCGTAACACCGTGCCGGGTCGCAGGCCGAGCCCGGGTGCCGGCTCTCGAAGACCCGCACCAGCGCGCGGATCCGCTCGTCGTCGTCGACCGTCGGTCGGTACCCGTCGCTCGGGCGCAGCTCCGCGGTGGCCTCCCGGGCGAGCCAGCCGGCCTCGCCCGCCGCCTCGTCCGGGGCGGTCCGGACCAGCCGGTAGGAGGTGGGGAGGTGGATCAGCGGGCTGCCGGCGGCGGCGAGCATCATGTGTTCGTGCAGTCCGGTCAGGTCGACGGCGGACCCGGCCAGGTGCGCCCGGACCGGCGAGCCGGCCGAGCCGTCGACGAAGACCCCGGCCTGCTCGACGCCGTGGAACTCGGCCATCCGCCGCCGGATCAGTTCGGCGTCGAACCGCGACTCGCCGAGCCGGGCCAGACCCTCGACGCCGCGCGGCGGCCCGAGGGTGACCAGGCGGAGGAGGTCGGCCACCGGCATCTCCGGCTCGTCGCTGACGGTACGCAGCAGTTGCGCCAGCAGCCGCAGCGCGCTGGCCGCCTCCTCGGGCGAGAAGGCGGACGTGTCGGCGGTGAGTTCGATCCGCAGCCCCGCCCCCTGCGGGGTCAGATGGAAGTTCGACTCGTTGGCGCCGCCGTCGCGGGTCTGCACCGTCACCGTCTCCTGGTCGACGTGCTGAGCGCGCTCCGGGGGCCCGCCGAGCCCGTCGGCGTAGTCGACCACGACGGGTAGTGCGAAGCTGCTGCCGAACTCGGCATCCTCCCGGACCCCGTCCATCCGCCACGCGCCGAAGTCGCGCTGGCTGTGCCAGTAGGCCTTCAACAGGCCCTTGTGCGTCTCCACCAGCAGCCGCCGCGCCGTCTGCGCCGGGTCCGCCCGGACCTCGCAGATGACTACCGTGGCTGCCCGACCGACCATGTGCAGGGTCTCCGGCTGCCAGCGGTTCGCCACCTCGGAGTAGAGGTACACGTCGTTCCGGCGCAACCACCCCGCCAGCAGCAGCCCGATGACCGCGTGCACGACGGTCGGCACGGTGACCCGGCACCTGCGGGCCAGCGCCTCGACCCGGGGAAGGATGTCCGGCACCCGCGCCACCGCGACGACCGAGCGCCCGGCGTCGCCCGCCGGGTACCCGTGCTGCCGTACCGGCATGACGTTGCGCGGTATGCGGCGGCGGAGGTCCCGCATCCACTCGATCCGGCGTGTGCTCTGCGCGACCTGCCCGGATTCCCACCGGGCCAGGTCGATGTTGTGGAAGCTGGCGTTGAACTCGGGCGCCGGCCCCTGCCGCCCGCGCGCCAGGTCGCACTCGACAAGTCGTTTCACGATGGCGAAGGAGAGCCAGTCGAGGTCCAGTTGGTTCACCACCAGATAGGCCCTGCCGACCTCACGGTGCGGGTCGGGCACCGCCACCCGGACGGCCGGCCGGTCGAAGATGGAGAATTCTTCGCGGCGCGCCTGCTCGAAGCTCAGCACGGGTGGCTCGTACGACGCCAGCACGTGCTGCCGTGGCGGTGCGGTGTCCGGTCTGGAATATGTCGTGCGGAGGGATTCGAATTTCTGTACGCACCTGTTGAGCGCATCCTGGAGTGCGGACACGGTGGTGCCCTCGGGAATCTCCAGACTCCGGCTGAACTCCGGTGGCTGGTGACTCTTCTCCCGCCACGGGTGGTTGTAGAACCAGAAGATGTGCTGTCCCCAGGTCAGGGGACCGGTGCGGACACCCGTCATCTCGTACCCTTCTCGTGTGGTGGCTGTCGGCCGTACGGAGACGGGGCGCCATCGAGCCGGCGTGGCGGTTCCGGTGGCCCGTCGTGCGACTCTTCAGTCGGACCGTGGCGGCCGGACGCCGTCGACGCAGGTCACGAGCGCGTACGACATCGGCAGCGGTCATTTCTCCGAGGCTAGCGCAGCAGCGCCGTACGGTCGCGACCGCGTTGCCGTGGGCATTCGGCACAGCCGCGACGCCGGCGTACAAAGCTGCTCTTGCCCGCACCACCGGCGTGGGTAGCATGAGGCGGCGAGTACATCGGACAGGAGTACGGACCGGAGGTCTCGAAAGAATCACGGCAGCGAATTCCTGACACGACACCGGCGTCACCCTGGCAGCCTCACCCATTGTGTGAAAGGTGGGACCGGGCGTCGCGGTGCTTTTCGTGTCCGTGGGTGCGTTCATCACGGGGGTGGCCATTGCGGGGGCCAGGGGCCGTTCGGAAAATGCCGACCGGTGAATGTCGGGGAGTTGGGTCGCGGGCTTTACCGCCAGGTTCCGCGCAACGGTCCGGATGCCGTATCGGCGGCGGGACACCGTGATGGGCACGCCGCAGACCCTGAGCGGTGCCCTGGACATCTGCGCGAGGACCGCCGGGGACGAGGTGGCGCTCATCGGCCGCGACGGTTCCACGCTCAGCTACGGTGAGTGGGACCGTCAGGCAGACGTCCTGGCGGGCCTGATCAGTGCGCGTACGCCCGTCGGCGGTACGGTCATCGCACGCCTCGGCGAGCGCTCCGACGCGCTCGGCGCCGTCGCCCTCTTCGCCGCGATCCGGGCCGGCCGCTTCCTGTTGCCGATGTCCGGGCGATTCTCCGACAGCGACCTGGAGCGCGCGGTCGAGCGGCACCGGGTCGGCCTGGTGCTGGTCGACGACGAGACCCGGGCGTGGAAGGCGTCCCGACCCGGCGCGGAAACCCTCTGTTTCGACGGTTCCTCGACGAGCTCCGACGGCTCCGCCACGAGCGTCGACGACTCCACCGTGGGTGCCGAGGTACGGCAGCCGGGCACGACGCCGGCTCCGCCGGGCGGGGCCGTCACCTACACCCTCGGCACGACCGACCGGCCCGCGGCGATCCGCTGGACCCACTCCGACCTGCTCAGCTGGCTCACCGGCTGGACCGGTGCCCCGGCCCGGCGGCCGCACCTGCACGAGTTCCCGCCGGACACCGGGGACGCGCTGGGGCGCCTGGTCCGCACCCTGCTGCGCTATCCCGGGGTACGGAGCCGACCCGGAGAGCCGGCGGCACTCGTCGAGCTGCTGAACCGGTACCGGCCGGCGGACCTGCTGCTCGTGGCCGCCAGCGCGCGGGCGCTCGTCGACGGCACCGTGCCGAGACCCGACCGGGAGGCTGCGGCAGCGGTCCTCTCCATCTACCTGACGTCCGACTTCTCCGACAGCGGGACGATCCGTTCGCTGCGGGCCCGCTTTCCCCGGGCGGCCGTGACCAACGTCTACTCGGTGGCGGAGGCCGGGCGCGGGCAGGTCTGGCAGCGCTACCCGCCGCTGCGGGAGTCGTCCGACGACGCGGCGGAGCCCCGGTACGCGCCCGGCGACCCCGTACCCGTCGGAAGCCCCATCTTCGGCACCGAGGTCCGGATCACCGATGCCGCCGGAAGGCCGGCGGACGCCGGATCGGTGGGAAGGATCTGGCTGCGTCCCGGGCTGCCCAGTTCGCTCGGCTACTGCGACGGCGAGGGCCGGCCCGACGTCTTCGCCGACGGCTGGGTCCGCACCGACGACCTCGGCCTCGTCGACGACACCGGACGCCTCCTCCTCGCTGGCCGGGCCGACGACGTGCTGACGCTGCCCGGCGGTCAGGTGACCGCTCGCCAGGTCGAGGCGGTGCTGGCGGCCGAGCACCCGGTCGACGACGTCGCGGTGCTGGTCGAGGCCGACGGTTGCGACCCGGGCCGGGAGCCGGTAATGGTGGCCGCGGTGGTCCCGGCCGGGCCGGACCGGGCCGGCCGCGTACCGGAGGTCGCCGGGACCGGGTCGGAGCCCGGCGGGCTTCCCGCGACCCTGTCCACGCTGCTGGCGCAGCGGTTCGGAGCCGACGCCGGACGGATCCGCGTCGTCGCCGTCGCCGAGGTGCCGAGGAACGCCGCCGGCAAGGCGGACCGTCGGCGGCTGCGTGCCCTCCTTCCGGAACTGCCGGCGGGTACCCCGGACCGGGTGCCGCCCCCGGCGCCGGGCCTCGTCTCCCGGGCCGGACTCTGCTGGGGCCAGCGCTGGAGCTGGCACCAACAACAGCTCCCACCCGGGCGCAGAGCCCCGACCCTGCTCTTCCGGCGGATGATCCGGATACCCGACGGTGTCGGTCCGGAACTGGCCCGCCGGGCCGTCGCCCTCTCCGTCGCCCGCCACTCGTCGTTGCGCAGCACCTTCTCGGTGCAGGACGGGCAGCCCTGCCAGCAGGTGTGGTCCGCCGACGGCGCGCGCTGGGAGTTCCGGGAGTTCCCCGGCCAGACCGGGTGCGAGAGCTGGCTGGCCGGCGACATCGACATCGAGGCCGGCTGGCCGATCCGGGCCGCGCTCGCGGGATCCGCACCGGGCGCGACCTGGCTGGGCGTGGCGGTGCACCACATCGCGACGGATCTCTACGGCTTCAACCTGCTCTGCACCGAACTCCAGACCGCCGTCCGGGCCTATCTGGCCGGCGGCGAGCCGAGCCTGCCGCCGGTCGGCCGGCACGCCGTGGACATCGCCGCGTACGAGAGTTCACCGCAGGGAGTCGCGACCAGCGCCAGGACGATCGCGTACTGGCAGCGGCACGCGGGCGAGATGGCAAAGGTGATCTCGACCATCACCCGGGGCGCCGGGCAGCCGGCCGACGCCATGCACGTGGCCCGGGCGACGGCCGACATCGGCGGGGAACAGCTGGACACGATCGCCCGGGGGCGGGGTCGCGGCGCCGTACTGCTGGGCGCGGTGGCGATCTCACTGGCCCGGTTCCTCGGCTGTGCCCAGGTCCCGATGATGCTGCTGGTGCCCAACCGGCACCTGCCCGGCGTCAAGCACTCGGTCTGCGCGCTCGCCCAGGCCGGCCTCTGCGTCGTCGAGGTACGCCCGCACGACTCGCTGCACGCCGTGGTCGGGCGCGCCTGGTCGGGGCTGGTCCGGGCGCAGGCGTACGGGTACTGCGACCACGACGAGCTCACCGAGCGGATGACCCCGGCCCAGGTCGGTGAGCACGGCTTCGTCGTCACGCCGCCGGGCGTGAACGTCATGCAGGCGGCGGCGGTCGGCGATCCGGGACTCGTACCGGCCACGGCGGACGCCTTCCCGACCGTCGCCGTGCACACCCTGGACCGGCCCTGCCTGGGCACGAACTTCCACCTGGCGGTCTCGGAGTCGACCCTGACCGTCGAGTTGCGCGCCGGAGTGCACCTGCTCTCGGCGGAGGACTGCCGGGACCTGGTCTCGGCGACCGTGCGGTCGATTCTCGATGCGTGAACCACGTCGAGGGAGCGCCCGAGGATTGGAGGAGCCGTGATGGAGCTGGCCGAGACGTTCACCGGCCAACTGCTGCGCCATGTCCGGGACCGGCCGCACCACCCGGCGGTGGTCTACACCGAGGATCCGCGCTCACCGGACGCCGAGTCCCTGCTCAGTTACGGGCAGCTGCACGACGCCGCGACGAGGCTGGCGGGGCGGCTGCGCGCGGATCATCGGCCCGGTTCCCGGATGCTGCTGCTCTACCCGTCGGGGCTGGAGTTCGTGGTGGCCTTCGTCGCCTGCCAGTACGCGGGACTGGTCGCCGTACCGGCCCCCGAGCCGGACCGCCATCCCTACCGGCGGCAGCGGCTGCTGGGCATCCTGGAGAACAGCACCAGCGCCGCGGTGTTGACGACCGACGCCCGGGCGTACGAGGTGCGGGACTGGATGGAGGCGGTCGGGGCGAGCCTGCCCGTCGTCACGACGGACCGGGAGGTCCCGGACCGGCAGGCCGGGAGCCCGGAGTCGACGGGGCACGACGCCGCCGACCGGACGCCGGAGGAGCCGCGCGCCGAGGCGCTCTCCTTCCTCCAGTACACCTCGGGTTCGACGGCGGCGCCGCGCGGCACGATGGTCAGCCAACGCAACCTGGCACAGCACTCCCGGATGTTCCTGGCGATGCTCGGGGTCACCGGACCGGTGTCGATCGGCGGCTGGTTGCCGATGTTCCACGACATGGGGCTCGTCGGTCACGTCGTCACCCCGCTCTTCTCCGGCGGCACCAGCGTGCTGATGTCCCCGACGTCGTTCCTGCGCCGGCCCGGCGCCTGGCTCAACCTGGTGGACCGGTACGGGCTGTACATGTCGGCGGCGCCGAACTTCGCCTACGACATGTGCGTCGCCCGGGTGTCCGACGAGGAGATCCGGCAGCTCGACCTCTCCAGGTGGATCGTGGCGATCAACGGCTCGGAGCCGGTGCAGGCACACACCGTCGAGGAGTTCACCCGGCGTTTCGCGGCCGCCGGGCTCCGCCCGGAGACGGTGTGCCCGGGGTACGGCCTCGCCGAGGCCACGCTCGCGGTGAGCCTGGAGTGGCACGCCAACCGACCCACGGTGACCCCGGTGGAGGCGGAGCCGCTCACCCGGCACGTGCTGCGCCCGCTCGCCGACGCCCGCCCCGACGCCGGGACGTACCTGCCCCGGCTCGTCGGCAGTGGCCAGGCGGCCGGCCCGGAGGTGCGGATCGTCGACCCGCAGACCCGGGAGGTGATGCCGGAACGGACCGTCGGCGAGATCTGGGTGCGGGGCCCGAGCGTCGCGGAGGGCTACTGGGCGGCCCCCGAGGACAGCACGGCGACGTTCGCGGCGGTGACCGCCGACGGGGAGTCCGGCTTCCTGCGGACCGGTGACCTCGGCGTACTGCACGGCGACGAGCTGTACGTGACCGGACGGATCAAGGAAGTGCTGGTGGTCTTCGGCCGCAACCTGTACCCGCAGGACATCGAGGCCGAAGCCCGGGCGTACCACGAGTCCCTCGTCGGGCTCGTCGGCGCCGCCTTCACGATCCCGGTGCCGCACGAGGAGGTGGTCCTGCTGCACGAGTACCGGCACGGCAAGGTCGACGGCGACCGTGACGACGAAGCCCCGCGACGCCTCGCCGACGCCCTCCAACTGCACCTGTCCAGGGCCTTCGGCGCCGCCGTCAGCGTCGTACTGGTACCGCCCCGGACGATCCCGCGCACGACGAGCGGAAAGGTGCAGCGCCACCGGGCCCGGCAGTTGTTCCTCGACGGTGCGGTACGACCCGTCGCGGCGAACCTCACCACCCTGGCCCGGCGCTGCGACGTCGGCAGCAGGTATCCGGCGGAACCGTTGGCGGCGGCCCCGACGGGCGGAGCGGCGGGATGACCGCACCGGTGCCGACCCGGGCCGAGCCGCTGTACCCGGGGGTGGCCGGCATCGTGTCGGAACTCGGTGCCTTCGCCGACGACACGGGCCGGTTCTCCCGGGCCACCGCCACCGCGCTCGACGAGCGGGAGACCTTCCCGGTCGACGCCTGTCGCTGGCTCGACAGTCTGGCGGTACCGGCACACTACGTACCGGCCCGGTACGGCGGCGCCTGGCGCGACCACGACGAACTCGTGCACCTGGTCAGGGCGATGAGCCGGCGCGACCTGACGGTGTCGGTGGCGCACGCGAAGACGTTCCTCGGCGCGGCCAGCGTCTGGGTCGGCGGCGATCCGGAACAGTGCCGGCGGCTCGCCGGCCGGGTGCTCGCCGGGGCGCCGGTCGCCTGGGGCCTGACCGAGCCCGGCCACGGCAGCGACCTGATGGCCACCGAGATGACCGCCGAGCCCACCCCGGAGGGTTTCCGGTTGACCGGCCGGAAGCGCCCGGTCAACAACGCGACCCGCAGCGAACTGGTCTGTGTCCTCGCCCGCACGGGTGCGCAGCGGGATCCGCGCGGACTGAGCGTGCTGCTGGTCGACAAGCGGGGGCTGCCGGACGGGAGCTTCCGCTGTCTGCCGAAGGTCCGCACCCACGGCATCCGGGGCGCGGACATCAGCGGTATCGACCTGGTCGCGGCGCCCGTCGGGCCGGAGGCCCTGATCGGGCGGCGCGGCACCGGGCTGGAGACGGTACTGCGTGCGCTGCAACTGACCCGGGTGGTCTGCACCGGCCTCTCGCTCGGCGCGGCCGACCACGCGCTCCGACTCACCTGGGATTTCGTGACCCGGCGCCGGCTCTACGAACACCTGCTGGTCGACATGCCGCACGTCCGGCGCACCCTGGGCGAGCTCTGTGCCCGAGCCTTCCTGGTCGAGTCGGCGAGCATCCTGGCGGCCCGGTTGACCCACACCGCGACCGGGGAGATGCCGGTGGTGTCGGCGCTGGTGAAGGCGTTCGTGCCGACCGTGGTGGACGAACTCGTCGCCGGCTGTGCCGAGTTGCTCGGGGCCCGGGCTTTCATGACCAACGTCTACGCGCACGGTGCCTTCGCGAAGCTGGAGCGGGACCACCGGATCGTCGGCATCTTCGACGGGAACACCGCCGTCAACCGCAGCGCGGTGGTGAACCACTTCCCGGTACTGGTCCAGGCGTGGCGGGCCGGCACCGTCGAGTCGCAGGCGCTGCGAACGGCGGCGACGTTGCGCCCCGGGCTGGGCGAGATCCGTGAACTGGTCCTGACCTCCCGTACCGGATGCTCCGTGGTGCAGTCCCTGCCGGCCGCCGTCGCCGAACTCGACGAGCCGCTGCGGCCGCTCGGTACCGCGCTGCTCCGGCTGGCCGACCAGCTCCACCAGGAGATGGCCCGCCAGCGGCAGCGGGTGTACGGCCACTCGGCGGAGGCGTTCGAGCTGGTCGAGCGGTACGAGTGGTGCTTCGCCGGTGCGGCGGCGATCCAGCTCTGGCTGGCCAACCGGGCGAGCCGGGCACCCCAGCGGGACGTCGCCGGGGACTGGTGGCACGAGGCACGGTGGCTGCGTGCCGCGCTGACGCTCGCGCTGTCCCGGCTCGGGCACCGCCCGCCGGCACCGGCCGGGGCGGTCTTCGACGAGGTGGCCGGTGCGGTCCGCGACGCCGGCCTGCCGACCCTGCTCAGCGTCGCCGACGTGGAAGGCGAACTGGCATGACGGGGAACGGGAAATCCCGGGTCGAGGGGCTGGAGGAGCTGTTCGGCGATCCGTGGGCGCCGGATTCGCCACTTCCGCACGCCACCGTGCTGCGGGCCGACGAGCGGGCGGAGACCTGCGCCGAGGGCGAGCGGATCCTCGACGACTACGGGTTCAACGCCGAGTTCGTCCCGACGGCCCACGGTGGCCGCCTGGCCCGGCTGGACGATCTCATCGAGCTGACCAGGGTCATCTGCCGCCGCGACCCCGGGCTGGCCCTGGGGTACGGGCTGAGTTCGTTCATCGCCGGTGCGAACGTCTGGGCGGCGGGGCGGCCCGACCAGTGCCGGCGGGTGGCGGAGTTGCTGCTCGGCAACCGCCGGGTCGCCTCGGTCTATCACGAACTCGAGCACGGGAACGACTTCTCCCGGATCGAACTGACCGCACTGCCCGACGGCGACGGGCGGCTGCTGGTCAACGGCCGCAAGGAGATCGTGACGAACGTCGCCCGGGCCAGCGCCCTGGTGGTGCTGGCCCGGACCGCGACGGAGCGCGGCAGCCGGAGCCTGTCGCAGGTGCTGGTGGACCGGGCGGTGGTGCCGGCCGACACCATGAAGGATCTGGGCCGGTACCCCAGCGTCGGGATGCGCGGCGTGCAACTCGGCGGCGTGGAGTTCCGCGACTGCCCGGTCGACGAGACGGCGGTGCTCGGCAGCGCCGGGCACGGCGTCGAGGTGGCACTGCGCTCGTTCCAGATCACCCGGGCCTGCCTGCCGGCGATGCTCATCGGAGCCCTCGACACCGCGATCCGGACGGCGCTGCGGTTCGCCACCGGCCGCACGCTCTACGGCCGGACGGTTGACGCCCTGCCCACCGTGCGCGCCACGCTGGTGGACGTCTTCACGGACCTGCTCGTCGCCGACGCGATGGGGCTGGTGACCGCCCGGGCGATCCACCTCGTACCCGAGGAGACGAGCGTGGCGGCGTCGGCGTCCAAGTTCTTCGTCGGCGGGCGGGCGATCGACGCCATGAACCGGCTCTCCCTGCTGCTCGGGGCGCACTTCTACGTCCGGGACGGCGAGTACGGGATCTTCCAGAAGCTGCTCCGCGACGTACCGCCGGCCGGGTTCGGCCACGCCGCGCGGGTCGCCTGCCTGATGACGATGCTGCCGCAGCTACCGATCCTGGCCCGCCGGGCCTGGGTCCAGGAGCCGCCGACGGTACCCGGGCAGCTGTACCGGCGCGGTGCCCCGCTGCCGCCGCTCTCCTTCGACCGGCTGACCGTCCGGACCGGGGGTCGGGACACCCTCGCCGGGGCACTCGGGCGGGCCCGGGAGGCGGTGGTCGAGTCCGGTGACCCGGCACTGCGCCGGCTCACCGAGGCGTTCGGCGCCGAACTGGCCGACGTGGCGACGCAGTGCGGCCAGCTCCGTCCGGGTGACCTCGGCCCCGGTGCCCGTCCCGAGGCGTTGGAGCTGGCGGCGCGCTACGCCACCGTGCTCGCCGCGGCGGCGTGCCTCAACGTCTGGTCGCACGAGCGGGACGACCGGTTTCTCGGCGACCCCGGCTGGGTGGTGGTGGCCCTGCACCGGCTGGCCCGCGACGCCGGGCTGCCGGTCGCGGCCGATCCGGCGCCGGCCGCGGCCCGCCGCCCGCTGCTCTACGCCGAACTGGCCGCCCGGTTCGCCGACGGACGCTCGTTCGACCTGGCCGACCGGCCGTTGCGGACATGACCACAGCAGAGAACCGAGGGAGCGCAGTGACCAGCTTTGCCACCAGTGACGACACCGATACCCTCCGCGCCTGGCTGATCGAGCGGGTCGCCAGCTACCTCGAGTGCGGACCCGCCCAGGTCGACCCGGCCCGGTCGCTGGCGGACTACGGCCTGCACTCGGTGCTGGCCCTCTCGCTCTGCGCGGATCTCGAGGACCACCTGCACGTCCGGCTGGAACCGACGCTGGTCTGGGACCACCCGAGCGTCGACGCGCTGGTCGCGCACCTGTCGACCGTGGTCGGCCGGGGCGAGGGTCCGCCGTGACCGCCCTGGCGGCGGTGTCGACGTTCACGCCGTCGAAGCGGGCACCGATCGGCGAGCTGGCGCAGTGGCTGGGAATCGACGACCGGCAACTCCGGGTGTTCCGGAGGTTCTACGGCCTCGGCGAGGTCTGCCTGCACCCGACCGGCACGCTGGCCGACCTGATGCTCGCGGCGGCCGGAAAGCTCGACGCGCTGCGCGGCGCCGAGGACCGGGTGCGGTACGTGGTGCAGGCCCGCACCATCGAGGCGGTGGAGCCGTACCCGGTCTCCGCGCTGCGGGAGGTCTGCGACGCACTGGGGCTGGGCCACGCGACGGCGTTCACGGTGACCCAGCACGGCTGCGCCTCCGGGCTGCTCGCGGTCGACCTGGCCGGCCGGCTGCTCGCCGAGGACGGCGACCCCGACGCTCTGGCGCTGGTCTTCGCCGGGGAGAAGGCCTTCACCCCGGGCGTACAGCTCATCCCGGAGACGTCGGTCATGGGAGAGGGCTCGGCCGCGGTGCTCGTCCGGCACGGCGGTCCCGGCGACCGGATGCTGTCGTACGCCACCCGCACCCACGGGCAGTTCCACAGCGGGCTGTACCTGGCGGGGGAGCTGGCCGAGGAGTTCCGGCTCCGGTACTTCGAGTACCTGGCCGAGGTCATCCTGGCCGCCCTGCACGAGGCCGGGATGGGGCTGCCCGACCTCGACCTCGTGCTGCCGCACAACGTCAACCGCTACTCGTGGGCCCGGGTGTGCCGGCACCTGGGTTTCCCGGAGGACCGGGTGCTGCTGGCCAACGTGGCGAGCCTCGGGCACTGCTACTCCGCCGACCCGTTCATCAACTACACCACCGCCGTCGAGACGGGCCGCCTCCAGCCCGGGAACCGCTATCTGATGGCCTCGGTCGGTCTCGGCGCCACATTTTCCGCAATGGTCTTCCAACACTGAAACGGTGGTTCGGGCTCTTGGTTGACGTGCATCGGTCGAGTGACGACTTCCTGAGCAGGCTGAAGGTGTCCCTGGTGGGCCAGCGCCGCACGCCGTTCGTCGTACTGGGGAACTTCGAGGTCGAGCAGTGCTGGGCCGACGGCGAGCACGGCCTGCCGAGGGCCAGGTTCAGCACGGCCGGCGCGGTGGTGAACCGGATGGACGAGTTCACGCTGCTGCTGGCCGGCCCGGACGACCACGTCGTACTCAAGGAGGCGCCCGACCCCGACTTCCTCGGCTATCTTTCCGCGCTCGGTGTGGCGCTGCCCGGTCTGCTGCACCCGGAGCGCCAGGATCCCGAGCGGGTCGTGACCGCGGACGTGCTCGACGACGAGCCGGCGCTGGCCCGGCTGCGGGCGCTGGCCGCGACCGGCGCGCACCTGCTGCCGCACGGCGTCTCGGTGCTGGAGGAGCGGCTCGCCCGAGCCGGCGGCCTGCCCGTCGCCGGCAGCCCGGCGACGCTCTGCAAGCAGGTGAACAGCAAGATCTACAGCCGGAGGCTCGCCGACGAACTCGGCCTGCCGCAGCCGGCCGGTTGGACCAGCGAGACGCTCTCCGAGTGGGCGGCGGCGGTCGGGCGGGCCCGGCAGCTCCTGGCGGCCGGCGGAACGGTCGCGGTGAAGGACGCCTTCGGGGTCTCCGGCCGGGGCATCCTGGTGCTCCGGGACGAAGCCCGGCTCGACCATCTCGACCGGATGCTGCACCGGCGGGCGGAACGCACCGGCGACGACCGGTTGGCGCTGGTCGTCGAGGAGTGGGTCGGCAAGCGTACCGACCTGAACTACCAGCTGACCGTCGGCCGTACCGGCACCGTCCACTTCGACTTCGTCAAGGAGGCGATCACCGAGGGGGGCGTGCACCAGGGACACCGCTTCCCGGCCCGGCTCACCGCGGCGGAGCACGACCAGGTGCGGGACGCGGGCGAACTGATCGGGCGGCGGCTGGCGGCGGAGGGCTACCGGGGGGTGGTCGGGATCGACGCGATCGTCCGGGACGACGGCCGGATCCTCCCGGTCATCGAGATCAACGCCCGGCACAACATGTCGACGTACCAGGCCCGGGTGCAGGAACTGTTGCTGGCACCGGGCCAGCGGGCCATGGCCCGGCACTACCCGGTGCGGCTGCGTACCCGGGTGCCGTTCAAGACCTTCCACGACCGGCTGGACGACCTTCTGCTCTCCGGTGCCGGCGGTACCGGAGTTCTGGTGACCAACTTCGCGACGGTGAACGCCGCCGCCGGGCGGTCGGGGGCGGAGACCTTCGACGGCCGGCTCTACACGCTGCTGATGGCCGACTCCACGGACCGGCTCGGCGCCGTCGACGCCGAGGTCGCCCGGCGGCTGCGCACCCTCGCGGAGGTGACCGGGTGAGTGTCGAGTTCGAGATCCAGGGGTTCACCGTCAGCGAGCTGGCGGAGCGGTTCGGCACGCCGATGTACCTCTACGACGGCGCCGAACTCCGCCGGCGGTTCACCGAACTCCGCGCCGGCCTGCACCCCGCCCTGGAGGTCTTCTACTCGCTCAAGGCGAACCCGAACGTGTCGGTCTGCGCGCTGCTCCGCTCGCTCGGCTCCGGAGCGGAGGTGTCGTCGCTGGCCGAGCTGGTCACGGCGGACCGGGCCGGCGTCGCCGCCTCGGACGTCATCTTCCTCGGGCCGGGCAAGACCGCCGAGGAGGTGGACGCCTGCGTACGCGGCGGCGTCGGGGCGATCGTCTGCGAGTCGTACGGCGAGCTGGACCTGATCGACCGGCGGGCCCGGGCGCACGGTGTCGTCGCGCCGGTGGTGCTGCGGGTCAACCCCAGCTTCTCGGTGAAGGGCTCCGGACTCACCATGGGCGGCCGGCCGCGCCAGTTCGGCATCGACGAGACCCAGCTGCGCGACGGTGACCCCGGCCGGCTGCGCAGGCCCGGCATCCGGGTGATCGGAATCCAGGTGTACGTCGGTACCCGGATCCTCAGCGAGCAGGTGATCGTCGAGAACACCCGTCGGATCTTCGAGCTGGCCGAGCGGATCAGCCGGCACTGCGACTTCCCGTTGGAGATCGTCGACGTCGGCGGCGGGCTGGGGGTCGCCTACTTCGACGGCGAGGACGACCTCGACCTGGATGTGCTCGCCGGGCTGCTCAACCCGGTGGTGGCGGACTTCGTCCGGCGACACCCCCGGACGAGGGTGCTGCTGGAGGTCGGCAGATACCTCACCGCACCGGCCGGCGTCTACGTCACCAGGGTCAACTACGTCAAGTCGTCCATGGGCGAGAACTTCGCGATCGTGGACGGCGGGACCAACCACCACATGGCGGCGGTGGGGATCGGCTCCTTCGTCAAGCGCAACTACCCGCTGGCCCTGCTCAACCGGGTCAAGGAGCCGGCCTCGGAGTCCTGGCACGTCACCGGGCCGCTCTGCACGCCCAACGACACCCTCGGCAAGGCGGTACGGCTGCCGCCGGTGCGGGTGGGCGACCTCGTCGGGGTCCTCCGGTCCGGTGCGTACGGGCCGTCCGCGTCACCCGTGCTGTTCCTCAGCCACGGCCATCCGGCGGAGGTACTGGTGGACGCCGGCCGGGCCCACCTGGTCCGCCGCCGGGACACCGTGGACGACCTGCTGAACCCGCAAGTTCTGTACACCGAGCCGGCCGGCGCCGGGTCCGATCAGGGAGTACCAGGATGACGCACAGTATCCCGACCTCGTACGTCGAACCGGGTGAGGAGCTTCTCGACCTGGTCCGCCGGGCCATCGCCCAGGTGCTCGAGCGGGACCCGGCGGAGATCGGGCCGGACTCCCGGCTCTTCGACGACCTCGGCCTGGACTCGACCAGTGCCCTCGAACTGCTGATGGAGATCGAGGCCGACTCGGGTGTCGAGTTCGACATGGACACCCTCGAACAACACCACTTCACCAGCGTACGGGCCCTGGCCGGCTACGTGCGGTGCCAGCTGGACGGCTAGCGTGCTGGTCACCGTCGCGCCGCCGATGGCCCGGGCGGTCCGGGTCGACCCCACCGTCCGGCTGCCGCTGCGGCTCGTCTCGGCCCGCCACCGCGCCTTCGGGCCGGACGCCGGTGCCGACGGCGGTGCCGGAACCGGTGTGCCGCCCTCCGTCGAGCGCTACCTGCGCGATCTCGTGGCGAGCCGGGGCGGTACCTTCCGACCCGAGGCGCTGCGGGCCGGCGCCGGCACGTCGTTCACGGCGATGGCCCACGGCCTGGTGGCCGAGATCGGCCCGGAATGGCCCTCGGTCGACCTGATCGTGCTCTGCCACGCCGTACCCGAGATCAATCCCGGGACGTCCCCGGCCTGCTCGCTGGTTGACGCCGCCCCCGGCACGCCGGTCGCCTTCACCGTCTGCGACCAGGGGCGGGTCGCGCCGTTCAGCGCGCTGCGGGTCGCCGGGGCGTACCTCGGCAGTGTGCCGCTGCGCCGCGTCCTGGTGCTGGTCCTGGACCAGGGCACCGTGCCCTGGGAGGTCGACGATCGGGCGGATCTGCCGAACAGGGACCTCGGGGTCGCGCTGGTCCTGGACCGGGTGCCCGCGCGGCGGGACTGCGGGGTGCTGCTCCAGCAGCATGCCGAGGTCGACCCGGGACAGGTCGGCGAACTCCTCCGGGCCCGGCTTCCCGCCCTGACCGCGCATCCGGGGCCGGTACGCGTGGTCGCCGGGTCGGGGGTGCCGCCGGGGCAGCTGACCGGGCTGGACGTGCCGGTGGTGGCGGCACCGGCGGGCCTGCTCTGCACCTCGGGCTGGGCGTACCTGTCCCAGGCCAGCCGGTCGACCGCGACCCCGGGCGGCGGCGACCCGGCCGGTACGGCCGACCCGGCCCGGCTCGTCCTCGTCGAGTACGAGTCCCGGCTGCGCCACCTGTCGCTCGCCGCGGTGGACCTCTGCGCGACCTCCGGGCCCGGCGGGCGGGACCGCTGATGGGCCCGCTCGGCTGCGACGGGGATCGCGTCGACCTGTGGGCGCTCGACCTGACGGCGGGTGCCGACGACGTGTGGCGGCTGACCGCGCTGCTCGACGCCGTCGAGCGGGATCGGGCCGCCCGACTGGCCGGGCCGCTCCGGCGGCGCTTCGTCGTCGCGCACGGACTGACCCGGACCGTGCTCGGTGGCTACCTCGGCCGCGCCCCGCACCTGGTCGTGCTGCGGCGCGGCCGGCACGGCAAGCCCGGACTGGACGGGCTGGAGCACAACGTCTCGCACCACGGTGACGTGGCGCTGCTGGCGGTGACGGCGTACCGGCCGGTGGGGGTGGACGTCGCCGACGGCCCCCGCCCCCGGTCGCCGGAGGCGTTCGCGCGGCGGTTCTTCGCCCCCGACGAGGTCGACGCCCTGCGGGTGCCGGACGCGGCCGACCGGCGACGGAGATTCCTGCGGATGTGGACCCGCAAGGAAGCCTGTGTCAAGGCGGACGGCGCGCGGCTGCGGCACGGGCTCGGGCTGCGGGTCGACGGCACCGGGACGGCGGCACCGACCAGCGGCACCGTCGTAGCGGGTGGTCCGGCCGGCCTGCCCGGACCCTGGTGGGTCGCCGACCTGCACCCGCCGCTGCCGGGTACGGCGGCCGTGGCGGTACGCGGCGCGGATCCGTGCCGGGTCGCCTGGCGGGAGACCGTGCGGGTGCCGAGGTCGTCGGATTGGGGGAGCCGTGGGCACACCGGTTGACTCCGCGGCGTTCGCGCTGCGGTTGTATCGACGGCGGGCGGTGGTCGCCTTCCACGGCTTCGCCCGCCGCGACCCGATGGCCCTGCTGGAAACCCGCCCCGGGCGGGTCGAGCCCTACCGCCTCTACGACCGGATGCGGGCGGTGGGGCCGATCATCCCCACCGTGCTGGGCAACTGGGCGGCGACCGGCCACCGGGTCTGCAACCAGGTCCTGCGCGACCGCCGGTTCGGCGTGCAGGGGCTCGGCGCCACGGTCGGTACCAGCCCGACCGACCTGTCGTTCGTGGACCGCGACCCGCCGGACCACACCCGGCTGCGCCGGCTCGCCGCGCCGGACTTCAGCCAGCGGCGGGTCGCCGGGTACCGTCCCCGGATCGAGGAGACCGCCGCCCGGCTCGTCGACCGGGCCGCCGGCCGTGGCACCTTCGACTTGGTCAGCGCGATCGCGGCGCCCCTGCCGATCACCGTGATCGCCGATCTGCTCGGCGTCGCGGGGGTCGACGAGGCCGCCTTCGCCCGCTACGGACTCGCGATCGGCGGCGCACTGGACGGCGTCCGCTCGGTACGCCAGGGCCGGCGTCTGGTGGCGGCGAGGGCCGAGGTCGACGCCATCTTCACCGAACTGGTGGCGCGGCGTCGCCGTGAGCCGGGCGACGACCTGGTCAGCCGGCTCGTCGCGGCCGAGGGCCGGGAGATCACCTCCGCCGAGCTGCTCGCGATGTGCACCCTGCTGCTCATCGCGGGCTTCGAGACGACGGTGAACCTGATCGGCAACGCCGTGCACGCACTGCTCGGCCATCCGGAGCAGTGGGCGCTGCTCCGCGAGGATCCGTCGCTGGCCGCCGCCGTCGTCGAGGAGACACTGCGCTACGACGCCCCGGTGCAGCGCGCGGCGCGGGTCGCCCACGAGGAGGTCGAGATCGCCGGTGCCCTGGTACGGCCGAACGACTGGGTCATCACCCTGCTGGGTGCCGCCAACCGCGACCCGGAGGTCTACCCGCACCCGGACCGGTTCGACATCACCCGGGGGCACGGCACCGACCACCTGGCCTTTTCCAGCGGCATCCACTACTGCCTGGGCGCCTCGCTGGCCCGGCTGGAGGGCGAGGTGGCGCTCGCGACCATCGCCGAGCGGCTGGACCTCGTCCCCGCCGGTCCGGTCAGCCGGCGCCGGAGCGCGACCATCCGCGGCTTCCTCCGGCTGCCCGTCGCCGTACGCCCGCACCGGGGCCGGTCCGCGTCGCGCCCGTGGATCGTCGGGTCCGCCCGGCCGTGGCGGAAGGCGACCGACGGAGAACCTGGGCGGAGTACCCGTGGCACGACTCGTTGACCGGGTGGCGCTGGTGACGGGCGCGGCCGGCGGCATCGGCCGGGCCACCGCGCTGCGGTTGGCCGACGAGGGCGCGGCGGTGCTGGTCACCGACATCCACGACGAGCCGGGGGAGGCCGTGGCCGCCGCGATCCGCGACAGCGGTGGCCGGGCGGCCTTCCTGCACCACGACGTCACCGCGGAGCCCTCCTGGCAGGCCGCCGTCGCGCGGGCCGTCGACCTCTTCGGCGGGCTCGACATCCTGGTGAACAACGCCGGTGTGCTGGACCTCGTCGGAATCGAGGAGACCACCCTGGACGATTACGAGCGGACGATCGCGGTGAACCAGACCGGTGTCTTCCTGGGGCTGAAGGCCGCCGCGCCGGCGTTGAAGGCCTCCGGGCACGGTGTGGTGGTCAACGTGAGTTCCATCTTCGGCGCCTCGGGTGGCTTCGGCACCTCACCGGCCTACCACGCCAGCAAGGGCGCGGTCCGGGTCATGACGAAGAACCTGGCGCTGCGCTGGGCGCAGCACGGGGTGCGGGTCAACTCCGTACACCCCGGGTTCATCGACACACCGCTGCTGGACTTCGTCCGGGGTACCGACGCCGAGGCCGGGATGGTCTCGCTCACCCCGATGGGCCGGCTGGGCCGCCCCGCCGAGGTGGCCGCCTGCGTGGCCTTCCTGGCCAGCGACGACGCCTCGTTCATGACCGGTTCCGAACTGTACGTCGACGGCGGCTACCAGGCCCGCTGAGCCCGTACCGTCCGGCGACCTGCCGCACCCCGCAGCGCACCGACCGAGGATGCCCATGACGACGAATACCTCCGACACCACGAGCGGGCCCGGCGACCACGTCGACGCCGTCGTCGTCGGGGCCGGCCTCGCCGGCCTGTACATGCTGTACCGGCTGCGGCAGCTCGGCCTCGTCGTCCGCGCCTTCGAGGCCGGCGACGACGTCGGCGGCACGTGGTACTGGAACCGGTACCCCGGAGCGCGCTGCGACGTGGAGAGCATGCACTACTCGTACTCCTTCTCGCCCGAACTGGAGCAGGAGTGGAACTGGTCGGAGCGCTATCCGGGCCAGCCGGAGCTGCTGCGGTACATCCGGCATGTGGCCGACCGGTTCGACCTCCGCCGGCACGTGCGGTTCGGGACCAGGGTCGTCGCCGCGCACCACGACGAGCTGACCCGCACCTGGCGGGTGCGCACCGACCACGGCCAGCCGGTCACGGCGCGGTTCTGCGTGCTGGCCACCGGCTGCCTGTCGGTCGCCAAGGCACCGGAGATCCCCGGCCTCGACTCGTTCGCCGGGCCGGTGCACCACACCGCGCGGTGGCCGCACGACGGGGTCGACTTCACCGGGCTGCGGGTCGGGCTCGTCGGCACCGGGTCCTCAGGGGTGCAGTCGATCCCGGTCATCGCCCGGCAGGCCGCCGAGCTCACGGTCTTCCAGCGGACCCCGGCGTACAGCATGCCGGCGCAGAACCGGCCGCTGACCGACGCGGAACGCGATCAGCTCAAGGCCCGGTACCGGGTGTTCCGCCGGCAGCAACGCGAGTCGGGCTTCGGCGTGCCGAGCCCGCATCCACCGGCGACGCGGTCGGCGCTCCAGGTCGGGGCCGACGAACGGAACCGGACGTACCAGCAGAGGTGGGAGTTCGGCAGTGTCACCGCCCTGATGAGCGCCTACACCGACCTGGCGGTCGACGAGTACGCCAACGACACCGCGGCCGAGTTCGTCCGGTCGAAGATCCGCCAGATCGTCCGGGACCCCGTGGTCGCCGAGGACCTCTGCCCCCGCTACCCGTTCGGTACGAAGCGGCCCTGCCTCGACACCGACTACTACGCCACCTTCAACCGCGACAACGTACGCCTGGTCAACCTGCGCCGGACCCCGCTGGTGGCGGTCACCGCGCGGGGTGTCCGGACGTCGGTCCACGAGTACGAGTGCGACGCCCTCGTCCTCGCCACCGGCTTCGACGCGATGACCGGCGCCCTGACCGCCATCGACATCCGGGGTCGGTCGGGGCGGTCGCTCCGGGAGAAGTGGGCCGCCGGACCCCGTACCTACCTCGGGCTCGCCACGTCGGGCTTCCCCAACCTGTTCATGATCACCGGGCCGGGTAGCCCTTCGGCGCTCAGTAACATGATCGTCTCCATCGAGCAGCACGTGGAATGGATCGCCGACTGCGTCCGGTGGCTTCGCGAGCACGGCCTGACCACGATCGAGGCCACCCGGTCGGCCGAGGACGACTGGGTCGACCACGTCGACGCCGTCGCCCGCGGCACTCTCTACCCGAGGACCGACTCCTGGTATCTCGGCGCGAACGTGCCCGGCAAGGCCCGGGTCTTCATGCCGTACGTCGGCGGGGTGGGCGCGTACCGCAGGATCTGCGACGGTGTCGCCGCCGACGGGTACCGGGGCTTCACGGCGACCCCCTGAAGGGCCGACAGCCCGGTCCCGGCTGGACCAGGGGTGGATGAATCCGCCGTACAGCGCCGGCTCCTGCCACGAACCGAGGGCTCCCCGAAGCGGCCGTTCAGGATCGGCGAGCAGGGCCGGCCCCAGCCCCAGTCGCTGCCGTTCCAGCCCCAGCCCTGGTACGACTCGGGGTGGGACATCCGGTCCCAGGGGACCCGGTGCGACATCATCGGGCCGTCCTGGCGGCCGGACCGCACCGAGAAGACGTAGCCCCAGTCACCGTCGCGCTGCATCGTCCACATCTGGAACGGGTCGGTGTTGCCGCCGTTGTTCCACCACTTCAGCGGCGTACGGACGAAGTCGTTGCCGTTGTCGGAGCAGGCGCGGCCGGCATAGCGGGTCCGCCAGTGTGGCGCGTTCCAGTTCTCGATGCTCAGGTAGGAGATCAGTTGCCGGCCGGTTTCCGGGAAGCTGATCCCGTCGTTGGGGATGACGGTCGGTGCCGGCCACCCGCCATTGGCTGTTGGTGTCCAGGTCCGCCCCGGTCAGGCGCTTCTTCCAGGTGGCGGCCTGGGCGGTGCCGGGCAGTGCGGGGGTGGCGCGACGGCAGCTCTGAAGAAACCCTTCGTCGGCTCCGCTGATCAAGTCAAGTACTTGCATGTCCGGGACACCGCGCTCCGGCGCCGCCTCTGGTGCAATCCTTCGACCGGGCTCAGGTGGGCCTTCGACCAGGCTCAGGTGGCCAGGTGGCGCGCTCGGCGGGTGTCGATGAATACGCGGGAACCGGCGGCGAGATCCGTAGCGGCGGGGCCGGCGGTGGATGCCACCCTCTGCTGGGCCGACGGCGCAGTGCGGGGAACGGTGGTTTCGTTCGACGGCCGGCGGAGGTGGGGGGCAGGATCGACGGATGCGGCGGCCATGCAGGCGCGTCACGCGACGGAGAAGGTCACCGTGCCGGTGTATTCACCGGCCACGGCCGCGAGCGGGATTTCGACGGAGACGACTGGATCCCAGGTGGCGGAGGTGACGCCGCTACCGTCGGTGAGTGTGTAGGCGGTACGTTCCACGTCGAGGGTCTGAGCGTCCTGCGGGGTGGGTTGGCCCGAGGTGAAGGTGCCGGTCCCGGTGGTCGAGGTGGCCGGCCCGGACCAGTACGACACGTTGACACTGGCCACGGTCCAGACGGGGCTGCCGGTGGTGACAAAGTCCGTCGCGACCACCGTCGCGGTCCAGCTCGCGTCTGCGAGTCCACGCTCGTCGGTCACCGTCACCGGTCCGAGATTGCCGGAGACGGTACCGCCGGGAGCGGCGCTGCCGAGCTCGGCCGCCGTCGGTGCGCTGATCGACAGCTCCCCCGGTTCGGCGCAGGTCGACCGGGTGATCGTGTCGGTGTCCATGGTGACCGCGCCGTTGATCGCCATCGTCCGGCCGTCGACCACCAGCCCCGCCCCGACGGTGATCGAGGTGAAGGCCAGGACGTTCCCCCGCAGGGTGGAGTTGGCGCCGAACGTTGCGGAACTGCCGACCTGCCAGAAGACGTTGCACGATTGCGCACCGTTGATCAGGTTCACGGTGCTGTCGGCGGCAGTGATCAGGGTGGAGACGGCCTTGAAGATGAAGACCGCGTTCGGGTCACCCTCGGCGTCGAGAGTGAGCGTGCCGGCGATCCCGAAGGTGCCGCTGACGGAGCTGTACACGCCGGTGGTCCGGGTGGTTCCACCCAGGTCGCCCGAGATGGTGTCCGTGCTGGTCCGCGACACGGCGTTGTTGTAGGCGATGGCCAGGTCAGCCTGCGCCTGCACGGCGGGGCCGTCGTTCGAGTGGATCGAGCCGTTGACCTGGCCAGGAGGGAATCCCGTCACGGCGCTACCTGGGCTCACTCCGATGTCGCCGGTGACCACCGAGAGGCCGGTGTTCGTGACCGTCGTGCCGGCGAGGACCGCGAAGTCGGCGGCGGTGCCCAGCGGCACCGGCACGGTTTCCGCCCTCGCGCTGCTGGGCGCGATCACATCGACCAGCAGAGCGGTCGCGCAGGCCAGGGTCAGCGCCATAGCGGCCCGGCCGATCGCGGTGAGGCTACGGCGAGGGACCGCCGGACCGAGGCTCGTCATGGATCCTTCCTGTGGACTGAGATGTCGAGGAATAGACGAACTCCCAATGACTGTCCATAACCCCTGGGTCGGGCTGGGATCAACCAAGACGCCTTTCACGCGTAACAGGCCGGTGCCTTTCGACAGCATGGTGGGAATCCGTGTCGGCAGGGACGCGTCGTTTCAGCACTTCCCAACTCGGGCGGCACCTCTGACGGCCCGGTCGGCGACGTCCATCGAATCAGGTTTTACGGGGCAAAGTGGCCGAAACGTACCAATTTCTCAGAGGCTCACCTTCAGGTTGGGCCCGCGACGCCGACCTGATCGACTACCTGCCCATGGCTGCGATCGACATCACTCCGCTACCCGAAGGAACGGCACCGCCGCCGCCATGACGCCTTCCACCCGGAGATCCGCTACCACGTCGCCACCCACAGGGTCACCCTCCGGGTTGCCCTCGACGCCGAGACCACGGCCGCGCCCGTCGACATCCTCGGTACGGGGAGTCATCCGTCGAACAGGCTCCCACCAGCAGAAACGCAGAAGCCGGGCGCAGTGGGCCAACTGGCCCGTGCGCCCGGCGGGAAGTCGGGTGGGATCTTCTGAGTGCCCCCGGTGGGATTCGAACCCACACTGTCGATCTTTTGAGAATCGCGCCTCTGCCGTTGGGCTACAGGGGCCTGGCGTCGATAAGACTACCCACTACGCTGAGGGCGGCGACACCCGGCTGGGCAGGTGTCGGAAACGTAGTTGGGGGTAGGGGCTCGTGGCCGACATTCAGGCTGGTACCGAGCGTAGGCGGGTGTTGATCGCCGAGGACGAGGCGCTCATCCGGCTGGACCTGGCCGAGATGCTGGTCGAGGAGGGCTACGACGTCGTGGGGGAGGCGGGCGACGGCGAGACCGCGGTGCGCCTCGCCGAGGAGCTGAAGCCCGACCTCGTCATCCTCGACATCAAGATGCCCATCATGGACGGGCTGGCCGCGGCGGAACGGATCGCCGGTGGCCGGATCGCCCCGGTGGTCATCCTGACCGCGTTCAGCCAGCGGGACCTGGTGGAGCGGGCGCGGGCGGCCGGCGCGATGGCGTACCTGGTCAAGCCGTTCCAGAAGAGCGACCTGGTGCCGGCGATCGAGATCGCGTTGTCGCGCTACTCGGAGATCGCCGCCCTGGAGGCCGAGGTGGCCGGCCTGACCGATCGCCTGGAGATCCGCAAGACGGTCGAGCGGGCCAAGGGCGCGCTGATGACGACCTACGGGATGACCGAGCCGCAGGCGTTCAAGTGGATCCAGCGCACCGCCATGGACCACCGGATGACGATGCGTGAGGTGGCCGAGCGGATCCTCGCCGAGGGCACCGGCACCGAGCCGGCCGAGGCGGGCTGAGGCCGACGCCTCGCGAGAGCGGCCGCCCGGTGCTGGCGACCGGGCCGCCCGGTGCGGGTCCGGCGCCGGCCGGGAAGTCGAGCGCCGGAGGGGACCGGCCGGGAGTACCGGATTCGCGGGATGGCATCCCGCGCTCACCGGCACCTAGGATTCGCCACATGTGGATCCGGCGTCCGCGCGCCCGTCGTCGGCCCGGCCGCCTCCGCCGCCCGGGTGCCGCCGCCCTGCTCTGCCTGGTGCTGGTCGCGGCCGGCTGCGACCGCCCCCAGGAGGAACCGGACGCCGCCCTGACAGCCCGCTGGCAGCCGGTGACCCTGCCCGCACCGTCCGGTATGTCGGGCCGGTTGATGATCCGCGACATCGCGACGTGTGCCGGTCGGTGGTACGTCGTCGGCGCGCTCGCCAACGCCGAGGACGGTGTCCGGGACGCCGACACCCGCCCCGTCGCCTGGACCAGCCCGGACGGGCGTTCCTGGACCTCACTCCGGCTGACCCCACGGACGTACTACGGCGAGCGCAGCGTCCTCTACTCGGTGGCCTGTGCCGACGGCGGCGCGGCGGTGATCGGGGCGAAGCGCGGTGGTGCGCACGCCAACCCCCGGGTCAGCACCTGGCGGCAGGTTCCGGACGGGTCGCTGGTCGAGGTGTCGGCGCCGTTCGAGCTGTACGGCGGTCCGCAGGCGATGGACGTGGCCCGGATCGGCGCGGGTCCGCAGGGCTGGCTGATCGCCGGCAACCGGATGAGCGGGGCCGCTGTCTGGCTGTCGCCGGACGCCGCCCGGTTCGAGATCCTGGAGGCCGCGCCGGGCCTGGCCAACGACGGCGGCGGCGAGACGTGGGCCTTCGAGGGGATCGCCACCGCACCCGGCTGGCTGCTGGTCGGTGGCATCGTCCGGGCCGGCCGGACCGATCGGGATCCGCTCGCCTGGACCTCGCCGGACGGGCGGCGGTGGCAACGGCTCGACCTTCCGTTCACCGACGAGTACGAGGAACTCCAGCGGGTCGTCCTGCTCGGCGGCACCCCGGTCGCGGTCGGGTTGCGGGGCGGCGCCTTCGGCGCCTGGCGTGGCGCCGCGTCGTCGGCGGGTGTGACGTCCGCCGCCCCGCCGTCCGCCGGCTGGAGCGCGGTCGGGCGGTTCGGGACCGCCGGCCAGGGCGGTGTGCCCCGGGTGCGCGCGCTCACCACCGCCGGAAACCGGCTGCTGGCCGCGACGTCCAACGGGAGCGAACACGGCCTGTGGTCATCTGATGACGCAGGGTCAACATGGCGGGTGGTCACCGCCCCGGTTCGGATGCCCGCCGGGGTCTATCAGGACGTCGTGGTGCGCGCCGACGAAGCGCGGATACTGCTGGCCGTGGACGACGGGGAACGCGGCGGACTGTGGATCACAGATGCCCTGTCCAGCGGTGAATAGGGACCTGTGGATGGGTCATATGTTACGGACGAGGGGCCTGTTGCACTCGTGTTCGTAACGGTTTGGCAAGCCCGCCCATTAGCTCTTCCGGGACGGATTACGCCTCCGCTACGCTGCGCCATCACGAGCCGTAGCGCAGGTGTGCGGTTCAGGTTCGGGACGGCGACGCGGAGGTCATGCCGTCACCGATGCCGCACCCTGCATCTGGAGGAGGTCAAAAGCCGTGAGGCGAAAGAATGTACGGGCCGTCGGCACCGCCGCGCTGGCGGTGATGGCGATGCTCGCCGCAGCCGGTTGCCAGGATTCCGGCGGCGGCACCGCGGAGGGCGACAAGGAGTGTGGTGGCAAGATCGCCATCTTCGGCGCTTTCACCGGTCCGAACGCCGGTCTGGTGACCCCGTCGCTGAACGGCGCGAAGCTGGCCGTCAAGGAGCACAACGCCGCCAACCCGAACTGCAAGGTCACCCTGCAGGACTTCGACACCCAGGGCAACGCCGACCAGGCCACCCCGGTCGCGAGCCAGGTCGCCCAGGACGCCAGCTTCACCTCGGTGATCGGCGGCCACTTCTCGGCTGAGACCAAGGCGACGATGGGCACCTACCAGGCCGCCGGCCTCGTCATGGTGAGCCCGTCGGCGACGGCCGCCGAGCTGACCACTCTCGGCAACAAGAACTTCTTCCGGGTCGTCGGCAACGACAAGACCCAGGGCGGCGCCGCGGTCACCTACATCAAGGACGTACTCAAGGCCCAGAAGGTCTTCGCGATCGACGACAGCCAGACCTACGGCGCGGGCATCATCGCCGAGGTGAAGGCCGGCCTCGGTCCGATCGTGGTGGCGGAGGACAAGGTCCAGGCCGACCAGCAGAACTTCGACGCGACCATCTCGAAGATCAAGTCCGCCGCGCCGGACGTCATCGCCTACGCCGGCTACACCAACGAGGCCGCCCCGCTGCTCAAGCAGGCCCGGGCTGCCGGTGTGACCGCCAAGTTCCTCGGCTTCGACGGCCTCTACGACCCCGGCTTCCCGAACGGTGCCGGCGAGGGTGCCGCCGAGGGCGCGATCGTGACCTGCCCCTGCCTGCCCGCCGACAAGGCCGGCGGCACCTTCGCCGCCGACTTCCAGAAGGAGTACGGGCTCGCGCCGGGCTCCTACGGCGCGGAGGGCTACGACGGGGCGAAGATCCTGCTGGAGGGCTACGCCGCTGGCAAGACCAGCCGCGAGGAGCTGCTCGAGTGGGTCCGCAGCTACGACAAGCAGGGTGTCTCGAAGTACCTGAAGTTCGACGCGAACGGCGACGTCGACCGCTCTCGCGTGGTCATCTGGGCGTACGAGGTCAAGGCCAAGCAGTTCGTGGCCCAGCAGGAGATCAAGCTCAGCTGAGCCAGACAACCGACGTGGGGGCGGGGGGGGCCCCCCCCCCCCCCCCGGGGGCGGGGGGGGCGTAGTGGAACTGGCTGTACTCATAGGGGCTAA
>NZ_JAZGQL010000039.1:0-54465 GCF_036421995.1 Plantactinospora veratri | reverse complement strand
CCAGCAGGATAAAAAGAAAAGGAGACCAACACACCCGACGTGCGCCCGGGGGGACCCCCCGCCCCCACGCGGTGTAAAAGGGAGACTTCGTGAACTTCGATGAACTCTTCGGGCATCTCGGCCAGCACACCATTGACGGTTTGGCAAAGGGCTCGATCTACGCGCTCGTGGCACTCGGTTACACCCTGGTCTACGGCGTACTCCGGCTGATCAACTTCGCGCACTCCGAGGTCTTCATGGTGGGGACCTTCGCGGTCCTCGGCGTGTGGGGCATGCTCGGTGCGACCGACGGCGCGTCGATCGGCATGTTGCTGCTGCTGCTCGTCGCGGGCCTGCTCGCCGGGGCGCTGGCCTCCGGTGCCACCGCCGTCGCGGTGGAACTGGTGGCCTATCGACGACTCCGCCGGATGAACGCTCCACCGCTGATCTTCCTGATCACCGCGATCGGGCTGTCGCTGGCCATCTCCGAGGCGTTCGGCGTCTGGCAGGGCCGGCTGATCAAAGGCATGCCGAACGTGATCGAGCGGGACGTCTGGCTGACGATCGGCAACACCCAGATCACCAACACCCAGGTGATCACGATCGGCGCCGCGTTGCTGATGATGGCCGCGCTGGACCAGTTCATCAACCGGACGCGGTACGGCCGGGGCGTGCGCGCGGTCGCGCAGAACCCGGACACCGCCGCGCTGATGGGCGTGAACAAGGACCGGGTGATCCTGCTGATCTTCCTCCTCGGCGGCTTGCTGGCCGGCGCCGCGGCGCTGCTCTACAACATCCGGTACGGCAACACCCGGTTCAACGTCGGATTCCTGCTCGGGCTCAAGGCGTTCACCGCGGCTGTGCTCGGCGGTATCGGCAACCTGCGGGGCGCCCTGCTCGGCGGATTGCTGCTCGGCGTCGTCGAGGTCTACGCGGCGACCCTCACCTCGTCGAACTGGGAGGACGTGGCCGCGTTCGTCGTGCTGGTGGTCGTGCTGCTGTTCCGGCCGACCGGCCTGCTGGGAGAGTCGTTGGGGAGGGCACGGGCATGACCGACACCATCCGGAACGTGACCGGTCGGGTGAGCGGGGTGACCGGCGAGATCGGCGCGCGGTTCCGCGCGCTGCCGAAGTGGCAGCGGGCGCTGGCCTTCCTCGCCTTCCTGGCCTTCCTCTACTACCTTCCCTACCTCGGCATCCCGGGGCTCACCTGGCTGCGCACCGACTCGGTCCCGGGCGGCAACAACTGGGCCGGCGTGCTCTTCACCTGCGCCATCTACGTGCTGATCGCGATCGGCCTGAACGTGGTGGTCGGGCTCGCCGGCCTGCTCGACCTGGGGTACGTCGGCTTCTACGCCATCGGCGCGTACTCGGTGGCGCTCTTCGGCTCGAAGCAGTCGCCGGTGGTGAAGGCGTTGCAGAGCCAGTTCGGCCTCTCCGAGAACTGGTCGGTGGCCTGGGCGATCTGCATCCCACTGGCGATCGCCCTGACGATGATCTCCGGGGTGATCCTCGGCTGGCCGACGCTGCGGCTGCGTGGCGACTACCTGGCGATCGTGACCCTCGGCTTCGGCGAGATCATCCGCATCGTCGCCCGGAACGTCGCCTGGACGGGCGGCCCCTCCGGCATCGCGGGGATCCCGGGACCGCAGGGCGTGCCCTCACCGGACAACGACCTCTTCGGCCTGATCGACATGAAGCCGTGGTACTACCTGGCGCTCACCGTCGGCATCGTCCTGATCTTCGCGGTGCGGGGACTGGAGCGCAGCCGCGTCGGCCGGGCCTGGCTGGCGATCCGGGAGGACGAGGACGCCGCCGCGGTGATGGGGGTGTACGGCTTCAAGTTCAAGCTCTGGGCCTTCGCCATCGGTGCCGCACTCGGCGGGATGTCCGGCTTCCTCTTCGCCAGCCGGAACGCGTTCATCGAGCCCAACCAGTTCAATGCCCTGCTCTCCATCCTGTTCGTCGCGATGGTGGTCGTCGGCGGCGCGGGCAACATGGCCGGGGTGGCGCTCGGCGCCTTCCTGGTGGCGTACCTGCCGGAGCGGTTCCGGGACTTCGCCGAGTACCGGTACCTGGTCTTCGGTGTTGCCCTGGTGTTGATCATGCTGCTCCGGCCGCAGGGTCTGATTCCGAGCCGGCGCCGCGCCCGCGAGTTGCAGGATCGGGCGAAGGAGGTGTCCGCCAATGCCTGACGACGAGATCAGGGAAGAGATCCAGTCGCTGTCCGAGGACGAGCTCAAGGACGAGATCAAGGTCGGCGGGGCGATCCCCCGCCAACGGGAGGTACTGGTCGACGTCGACCACCTCACCCTCCGGTTCGGTGGGGTCGTCGCGCTCGACGACGTCAGCTTCCAGATCTACAAGGGTGAGATCATCGGGCTGATCGGACCGAACGGCGCCGGCAAGACCACCTGCTTCAACGCCATGACCGGGGTCTACCGACCCAGTGAGGGCGAGGTGCGGTTCGACGGCACCCGTGTCAGCGGTCGCAAGCCGCACCAGATCAACCGGATGGGCATCGCGCGGACCTTCCAGAACATCCGGCTCTTCCCGGAGATGACCGCGCTGGAGAACGTGATGGTGGGCACCGACTCACAGCACTTCACCAGCGTGCCGGGGGCGTTGTTCCGGCTCTACCGGGTCCGGCCGAAGCCGGAGGAGCTTCCGGTGGTGGACTCGGAGGTTCCGCTCTACCGGGCGTGGCAGCGGATCCGGCTCACCTGCGCCAAGATCTTCGGCATCTCCCGGCACACCCTGGAGGAGCGGGCCGGTGAGCGCAAGGCGCTGGCACTGCTCCGGTTCGTCGGCATCGGGGACCGGGCCAACGAACTGGCCCGCAACCTGCCGTACGGCTACCAGCGGCGGCTGGAGATCGCCCGGGCGCTGGCCACCGAGCCGAAACTGCTCTGCCTGGACGAGCCGGCCGCCGGCTTCAACCCGGCGGAGAAGGAGGAACTGCTCCAGCTCATCCGGCGCATCCGCGACCTCGGCTACACCGTGCTGCTCATCGAGCACGACATGCGGCTGGTGATGGGTGTCACCGACCGGATCGTCGTGCTGGAGTTCGGCAAGAAGATCGCCGAAGGGCTCCCCGCCGAGGTGCGGGAGAACCCGAAGGTGATCGCGGCCTACCTGGGGGTGCCGGCAGATGCTGCTTGAGATCGAGGACCTGACCCTGCTGTACGGCCGCATCGAGGCACTGCACGGCATCAGCCTGCACGTGGACGAGGGCGAGATCGTGGCTCTGATCGGCGCCAACGGCGCCGGCAAGACCACCACGATGCGGGCCATCTCCGGGCTGCGGCCGGTGGCCCGGGGCCGGGTCCGGTTCGCCGGTGAGGACATCACGAACCTCCGCGCCGACCTGCGGGTGGGCCGGGGCATCTGCCAGTCGCCGGAGGGTCGGGGCATCTTCCCCGGCATGACGGTGCTGGAGAACCTCGACATGGGGGCGTACACCCGAAGGGACAGCGCGGGGATCGCCGCCGACCTGGAGCGGGTGTTCGGGCTCTTCCCCCGGCTGGCCGAACGGCGCAAGCAGGCCGGCGGCACGCTCTCCGGCGGTGAGCAGCAGATGCTGGCCGTGGGGCGGGCGTTGATGAGCCGACCCAAGCTGCTGCTGCTGGACGAGCCGTCCATGGGGCTGGCCCCGATGGTGATCCAGCAGATCTTCGAGATCATCACGGAGATCAACCAGCAGGGCACCACGGTCCTGCTGGTGGAGCAGAACGCCCAGCAGGCGCTCTCCCGGGCACACCGGGGTTACGTGCTGGAGACCGGCCGGATCGTCAAGGAGGGCAGCGGCCAGGAACTCCTGCACGACCCGTCGGTCAAGGAGGCATATCTCGGGGTCGCCTGATCCCGTAGCCAGCAGGCCCCGGTCCGGTTCTCCGGACCGGGGCCTGCCGCGTCTGCCCGGGGGGTACCCGCAGGCCCGCCGGGCGGCCCGGCGGGTGGTTACGGTGTCGGGGGTGCGGACTAGAGTCGCCTATCGTGACAGCCTCCACGCCGCGCCTGCTGCTGCTCGACGGTCATTCGCTCGCATACCGGGCGTTCTTCGCCCTGCCGGTGGAAAACTTCTCCACCACGACCGGGCAGCCGACCAACGCGGTCTACGGCTTCACCTCGATGCTGATCAACGTGCTCCGCGACGAGCGTCCCACGCACATCGTGGTGGCGTTCGACGTCTCCCGGCGGTCGTTCCGCACCGAGCGCTACGCCGAATACAAGGCCGGCCGCGCCGAGACGCCGGGCGAGTTCGCCGGCCAGGTCAGCCTGGTCAAGGAGGTGCTGGCCGCGCTCCGGGTGCCGACGGTGGAGAAGCCGGGCTACGAGGCTGACGACGTGCTCGCCACTCTCGCCTGCCAGGGCCGGGACGCCGGCATGGATGTGCTGATCTGCACCGGCGACCGGGACGCGTTCCAGCTCATCGACGACCGGGTCACCGTGCTCTACCCCCGCAAGGGCGTCTCCGACCTGGCCCGGATGGACCGGGCGGCGGTCACCGAGCGCTACGGTGTCGGCCCCGAGCAATACCGGGACCTGGCCGCGCTGGTCGGCGAGACCAGCGACAACCTCCCCGGCGTGCCGGGGGTGGGCCCGAAGACGGCCGCGAAGTGGATCCTCCAGTACGGCGGGGTCGAGGGTGTGGTCGCCCGGGCCGACGAGATCAAGGGCAAGGCCGGCGACAACCTGCGTGAGCGGCTCGCCGACGTGATCCGGAACTACGAGATCAACTGCCTGGTCTCCGACCTGGAGCTGCCGCTGCGCGCCGAGGAGACCCGCTGGCAGGGCTGGGACCGGGAGGCGGTGCACCAGGTCTTCGACACCCTGGAGTTCCGCATCCTGCGGGACCGGCTCTACCAGTACCTGGACGCCGTGGAGCCGGAGGCCGAGTCCGGGTTCGACCTCTCCGGCAGGGTCCTGCCGACCGGTGAGGTGACCGGCTGGCTCGCCGAGCACGTGTCGCCCGGCACTCCGGTCGGGGTCGCCGTCGCCGGTTCGTTCGGCCGGGGCACCGGCGCGCTGACCGGCGTCGCGCTGGCCACCGCGACCGGGGCGGCCGGCTGGTTCGACCCGGCCGGCCTGGCCCCGGCCGACGAGGCGGCGGTGGCCGACTGGCTCGCCGACCCGGAGCGGCCCAAGGTGCTGCACGACAGCAAGCCGGCCCGGCTCGCCTTCGCCGCGCACGGCTGGACGCTGCGCGGGGTGGCCCGGGACACCGCGCTCGCCGCCTATCTGGCCCGCCCCGACCAGCGGTCCTACGACCTGACCGACCTCGCCCTGCGTTACCTGCACCGGGAGCTGAAGGTCGACGCGCCGGAGACCGGCCAGCTCGCCTTCGACGGCCTCGGCAACGACGGCGAGGTCGAGCAGAACCTGATGCTCCGGGCCCGGGCCACCCTGGATCTGGCCGACGCGATCGGCGCCGAGCTGTCCCGGGACGGCGAGCAGTCCGCCCGCCTCCTCGACGAGGTGGAGCAGCCGCTGATCGAGGTGCTCGCCGCGATGGAGCGGACCGGCATCGCCGCCGACACCGACTACCTGTCGGAGCTGGAGGCGCACTTCGCCGGCGAGGTGAAGGCGGTGGCCCAGGCGGCGTACGGGGTGATCGGGCGGGAGTTCAACCTCGGCTCGCCCAAGCAGTTGCAGGAGATCCTCTTCACCGAGCTGGGCCTGCCCAAGACCAAGAAGATCAAGACCGGTTACACCACCGACGCCGACGCCCTCCAGTGGCTCTACGCACAGCAGCCGCACCCGCTGCTGGAGCACCTGCTCCGGCACCGCGACGTGGCCCGGCTCAAGTCCACGGTCGACGGCCTGCTCAAGTCGGTCTCCGACGACGGCCGGATCCACACCACGTTCCACCAGACGGTGGCGGCGACCGGCCGGCTCTCCTCCACCGACCCCAACCTGCAGAACATCCCGATCCGCACCGAGGAGGGCCGGCGGATCCGCCGGGCCTTCGTGGTGGGGCCGGGCTACGAGTCCCTGCTCACCGCCGACTACAGCCAGATCGAGATGCGGATCATGGCGCACCTCTCCTGCGACGCCGCGCTGATCGAGGCGTTCAACTCCGGCGCCGACTTCCACGCCGCGACCGCCTCCTCGGTCTTCGGGGTGGCGGTGGCCGAGGTCACGCCGGACCAGCGACGCAAGATCAAGGCGATGAACTACGGCCTGGCGTACGGGCTGAGCGCGTTCGGCCTCGGCCAACAGCTCGGAATCGCCGCCGACGAGGCACGCGCGCTGATGGAGGAATACTTCAGCCGCTTCGGCGGGGTCCGGGACTACCTCCAGACGGTGGTGAAGAAGGCGGTCAAGGACGGCTACACCGAGACCATCCTCGGCCGTCGGCGCTACCTGCCCGACCTGGTCAGCGACAACCGGCAGCGCCGGGACATGGCCGAGCGGATGGCGCTCAACGCCCCGATCCAGGGTTCGGCGGCCGACATCATCAAGGTGGCGATGCTGCACGTCGACACCGCGCTGCGCGATTCCGGCCTGCGTTCCCGCATGCTGCTCCAGGTGCACGACGAGCTCGTCTTCGAGGTGGCCCCCGGCGAGCGGGCCGACCTTGAGGCGCTGGTCCGGCGCGAGATGGGCGGCGCCTATCCGCTGGCCGTACCGCTCGAGGTGTCGGTCGGCGTCGGTTCCGACTGGAACAGCGCCGACCACTGACCGCGTGGGCCGGGCCGGCGTCAGCGGCGCCGGTTCCGGTCCGAGGAGCGCTCCGCCTCCCGGTGCCGTTGCAGCGCCTTCCGGGAGGGTCCGCCCACCGCCGGCAGCGGCGCCTTCAGCGGATCGTGGCCCCAGTTCATCAGGGAGTAGCGCCACTTCGTGTTGCGGACGTCCCCGGCCGGGCGCTGGGCCATGTGCCGCCGTACGTACCCGACGACCTTGCGCATGTGCGCGAAGTCGCGGTCGGTGAACTGGTTCGCCCTCTTGCGCAGCAGGTCGATGATGCGCCGGCCGGACTCGTGCCCGACCGACTCGCCGCCGCTGCCGCGCCTGCGCCAACCCACCGCCTTCGCCTCGTCGGTGGCCAGCCACTTGCCCAGCTCGCCCGGGTTCATGTTCACCGCGTCCCGGAACTCCCGGACGGTGTCCCGGCCGTCGTCGTCCCGGCTACTCATCGAACAACGCCTCCGGCTTGTGCACCGCGTCCCGCCCCTCGTCGGTGCGGACCCGGTACTGCGGGTTCTCCTTCGAGGCGGCGACGGTGCGCTTCCCGGCGTACGTCCGTTCGGTGATCTCCTCCTGGACGGTGCCGTGCGCACTGGAGCCGTGGCTGCGCCAACTGACCCGGTCGCCCTTGTGCAGCTTCCTTCGCTCTGGCATACCGGGGTCTACCCGGTGGCTCGGAGCGGTAACCGCTGCGCCGCCGGGAGCGGGAAAGGGACTTACGGGGTGATGTCAGGCGGTCGTGCCGGCGGGCTTGTCGCAGACGAAGATGGCGGTGCCGGGGAAGAGCCGGCCGCGCAGTGGGCTCCACTGCCCCCAGACCTGCTCGTGTCCGGCCGGCCACTCCGGCTCCACCACGTCGCGCAGGACGAAGCCGGCGCCGACGATCTCGCGTACCCGGTCGCCGAGGGTGCGGTGCTGCTCGACGTAGCTCGGGGTGCCGGTGGCGTCCTGCTCGACGTACGGCCGGCGGTCGAAGTAGGAGTGCGTGGCGACCAGTCCGCCCTCGCCCGGGTCGTCGAGGAAGATCCACCGCATCGGGTGGGTGACCGAGAACACCCACCGGCCGCCCGGGCGGAGTACCCGGTACACCTCGCGGAGCGCCGCCGCCGAGTCGGCCACGAACGGGATCGCGCCGAACGCCGTGCAGACGACGTCGAAGCTGGCCGCCCGGAAGGGCAGCGCCAGGGCGTCGGCCTGGACCAGCGGCACGCGTACCCCGGAGCTGGCGGCCCCGAGCGCGGCGTGCCGCAACATGCCGGCGGAGAGGTCGAGCCCGACCGGCCGGGCACCCTCGGCGGCGAGCCAGCGGGCCGCCGAGGCCGCGCCGCAGCCGAGTTCGAGCACCCGCCGGCCGGTCAGCTCGCCGAGCAGCCGGGCGTCGGCCTCGCGCAGCCCCTCCGGGCACCAGACGAAGTCCACCTGGCCCAGGAACGCGCCGTGTTCGGCCTGGTAGTCGTCGGCGTCCGCGTCCCACCAGCGACGGTTGGCCCACCGGCTCTCGCCGTCGCTGACCGGGCGGCGGAGTACTCCGGGCAGGTCGTCCTCGGGCAGCTCGGCCAGGGTGTTCTCGGGCACCCCGCAACGCTAGTGCCCGGGGCGGGCGCGGGCACGGATCGGGTCGGCGGCCACGCCGTCCGCCCGCGCGCCGCGCGGTCGGTCGCGGTGCGCCGGTACCGGTGCGGGGTAAGGTGCGGGCACGGCGCCCTGGCGACCTCTTCCCGAGCAGTGGACAGCGGATCTCATCACGTGCGGGGAGGGCTTGCATGCTGTGGTAATGCGCACGGTAAGCTGTTCGATGCGCTCGCGGATCGTGTGCCTCGGCAGGGAGCAGGTCCGCGGTCGTCGGATAATCCCAGCGGTCGGAGCAGCGACCGCCCGGTGCACCTGACGACGGATCCGCAGAGCGTAAAGGGTCACCGCGACACAAACCTGCTGTGACATCCATCCGACCGGAGCAACCGCCCACATGACGAGCAGCATCGAGGCCCCCTCGAGCGCCACCAAGGTCACCGTCGACGACCTCGGTTCCGAGGAAGCATTCCTCGCCGCGATCGACGAGACCATCAAGTACTTCAACGACGGCGACATTGTCGAAGGCACCGTCGTCAAGGTCGATCGGGACGAGGTCCTGCTCGACATCGGCTACAAGACCGAGGGCGTCATCCCCTCGCGCGAGTTGTCGATCAAGCACGACGTCGACCCCGCCGAGGTGGTGTCGGTCGGTGATCACATCGAGGCCCTCGTCCTCCAGAAGGAGGACAAGGAGGGGCGGCTGATCCTCTCGAAGAAGCGGGCCCAGTACGAGCGCGCCTGGGGCACGATCGAGAAGATCAAGGACGAGGACGGCGTCGTCCGCGGCTCCGTCATCGAGGTGGTCAAGGGCGGCCTCATCCTGGACATCGGGCTGCGCGGCTTCCTGCCCGCGTCCCTGGTCGAGATGCGTCGGGTGCGGGACCTCCAGCCGTACGTCGGCCGGGAGCTCGAAGCCAAGATCATCGAGCTGGACAAGAACCGCAACAACGTGGTGCTGTCCCGCCGGGCCTGGCTCGAGCAGACCCAGTCCGAGGTGCGCACCGAGTTCCTCAACAAGCTCCAGAAGGGCCAGGTCCGCAAGGGCGTCGTCTCCTCGATCGTCAACTTCGGCGCCTTCGTCGACCTTGGCGGCGTGGACGGCCTCGTGCACGTCTCCGAACTCTCCTGGAAGCACATCGACCACCCCTCCGAGGTCGTCGAGGTCGGCCAGGAGGTCGAGGTCGAGGTGCTGGACGTCGACCTCGACCGCGAGCGGGTCTCGCTGTCGCTGAAGGCGACCCAGGAGGACCCGTGGCGCCAGTTCGCCCGTACCCACGCGATCCAGCAGATCGTGCCGGGTAAGGTCACCAAGCTGGTGCCGTTCGGCGCGTTCGTCCGGGTCGACGACGGCATCGAGGGCCTGGTGCACATCTCCGAGCTGGCCGAGCGCCACGTGGAGATCCCGGAGCAGGTCGTCCAGGTCGGCTCGGATGTCATGGTCAAGGTCATCGACATCGACCTGGAGCGGCGGCGGATCTCGCTCTCGCTCAAGCAGGCCAACGAGGGCTTCGTCGAGGGCGAGGAGCACTTCGACCCGACCCTCTACGGCATGACCGCGACCTACGACAACGAGGGCAACTACATCTACCCGGAGGGCTTCGACCCGGAGACCGGGGAGTGGCTCGAGGGCTTCGACAAGCAGCGGGAGGCCTGGGAGCAGCAGTACGCCGAGGCCCGCAACCGCTGGGAGGCGCACACCAAGCAGGTGCAGAACTCCCGGGCGGCCGACGCCGAGGCAGCGGCCAACCCGGCCGCCGCGACCAGTGGCACCGGCGGTGGCGGCGGCGGTGGCGGCACCTCGTCCAGCAGCACCACTCCGGCCCGCCAGGCGGAGGAGCCGGCCGGCACGCTGGCCACCGACGAGGCGCTCGCCGCACTGCGGGAGAAGCTCGCCGGCGGCAAGTAGCCGACGCGGGGTAACACGCGGCGAAGGCCCGCTTCCAGGATCGGTCGACCGGTCCGGGAAGCGGGCCTTCCCCTTTGCTCCTGCTAATTCCTCCCCCTTCTCCCTACCCGTGCCCTTCCCCGGCCGGCTCTGCGGTAGCGGGTGCCCGGACGGGTCGCGAAATCCGAAGATCTTGGCGGGTGGGCGCCGATCGGGTTGACTGGACCGGTGCTGAAGGTCGGACTCACCGGTGGAATCGGGTCGGGCAAGAGCGTCGTCGCGGCCCGACTGGCCCGCCTCGGGGCGGTGGTGGTCGACTCCGACCGGATCGCCCGGGAAGTGGTCGAACCCGGTACCGAGGGGCTGCGGGAGGTGGTGGCCGCGTTCGGCGCCCGGGTCTGTGCCGAGGACGGCACCCTGGACCGGGCGGTGCTCGGCGAGATCGTCTTCGCCGACCCGTCGGCGCGGGCCAGACTGGAGGCGATCATCCACCCCCGGGTACGCCGACGCAGCGCCGAACTGGTGCACGGGGCGGCCCCGGACGCGATCGTGGTCAACGACGTACCGCTGCTGGTCGAGGTGGGGCTCGCCCCGACGTACCACCTGGTGCTGGTGGTGCGGGCCGCCGAGGCGACCCGGGTGCAGCGGCTGGTCCGGGACCGTGGCATGACCGCCGAGCAGGCGACGCAGCGGATCCGGGCCCAGGCCGACGACGAGCGGCGGGCCGCTGCCGCCGACGTACTGCTGGACAACGATGGTGAGCTGACCGAGTTGCACGCCGCGCTGGACGTGCTCTGGCGGGACCGGTTGACGCCGTACGAGCGCAACGTCCGGCAGCGCCGACCGGTACGGGCGACCGAGGCGCGACTGGTCGAACCCGACCCGGGCTGGCCGGCCCAGTACCGGCGGCTGGCCGCCCGGATCCGGCACGCCGTCGCCCCGGCCGAGGTCCGCGTCGACCACATCGGGTCGACCTCGGTGCCCGGGCTGGCCGCCAAGGACGTCGTCGACCTCCAGCTCGGAGTCACCTCGCTGGCCGAGGCGGACGCGCTGGCCGACCGGCTCGCCGAGGCCGGCTTCCCGCGCTGTCCCGGACAGTGGTGGGACAACCCGCGCCATCCCGGCGACGACAGTTCCCGGTGGGAGAAGCGGCTGCACGGCGGCGCGGATCCGGGCCGGCCGGTCAACCTGCACGTCCGGGAGATCGGCTCGCCGGGCTGGCGGTTCGCCCTGTTGATGCGCGACCACCTGCGGGCCGACCCGGAGCGCCGGGCCGACTATCTGGCGGTGAAGCGGCGGCTGGCGGCGGCCGGCCCGGACCTGGACGCCTACGCCGGGGCGAAGGAGCCGTGGTTCGACCGGGAGCACCGGTACGCCGAGGAGTGGGCGGCGGCCGTCGGCTGGCGACCGGCGCCGCCCGAGGAGGGGTCGTGAGAGGCGCCGAGCCGGCGGACGGCCGCGACCCGGGCGGGGCGCCGCAGAACGACGCGGTGGGGCGGACAACGACCGGGGGAGGGACGTAAAGGGCGCTCGCGGCGGCCGGTCTGCGCTCTGCGCGACCGCATCGGTGCGCTCGCCGGCCTGAGCCGGGGCTGCAACTCCTGCGCCGGATGCGACGCAGCCGGTGTGGCGGCTGTTGTCGCAGACCCGGTCGGCCGCCGCGAGCGGCCTACCCTAGAACGGTAGCGCGGTGATCTTACACACACAATGACGATATCGAAGCCGATCGTGTACCCACCGTGGCCCGGCGGCTTGTCACACCGTCGGCGTACGGTTGAGGTCATGGCGCTCGACATTCCGCGGCTCGACGGCCGCTTCCAGGTGATCTCCGAGTTCCGGCCCTCGGGTGACCAGCCGACCGCCATCGACGACCTGGAGCGCAGGGTCCGTCGGGGCGACCGGCACAGCGTGCTGCTCGGCGCCACCGGCACCGGCAAGAGCGCGACCGCGGCGTGGCTGATCGAGCGGTTGCAGCGTCCCACCCTGGTGCTGGCGCCGAACAAGACCCTCTGCGCCCAGCTCGCCAAGGAGTTCAGCGAGCTGCTGCCCAACAACGCCGTCGAATACTTCGTCTCCTACTACGACTACTACCAGCCCGAGGCGTACATCCCGCAGACCGACACCTACATCGAGAAGGACTCCTCGATCAACGAGGAGGTCGAGCGGCTCCGGCACGCGACCACGATGTCCCTGCTGACCCGCCGGGACGTGGTGGTGGTCGCCACCGTCTCGGCGATCTACGGCCTGGGCACCCCGCAGGAATACCTGGACCGGTCGGTGCGGATCCGGGTGGGCCAGGAGGTCGAGCGGGACAAGTTGCTCCGCCGGCTGGTCGACGTGCAGTACACCCGCAACGACATGGCGTTCAACCGGGGCACCTTCCGGGTCCGGGGCGACACGCTGGAGATCATCCCGGCGTACGAGGAGCTGGCGCTCCGGATCGAGTTCTTCGGCGACGAGGTGGAGAAGCTCTACTACCTGCACCCGCTGACCGGCGAGGTGGTCCGGGAGGTGGACCATCTGCTGATCTTCCCGGCCACGCACTACACCGCCGGCCCGGAGCGGATGGAGCGGGCGCTCGCCGGCATCGAGGCCGAGTTGGCCGAGCGGCTGGCCGAGCTGGAGCGGCAGGGCAAGCTGCTGGAGGCACAGCGGCTGCGGATGCGCACCACCTACGACGTGGAGATGATGCGCCAGGTCGGCTTCTGCTCCGGCATCGAGAACTACTCGATGCACATCGACGGCCGGTCGCCGGGCAGCGCGCCGCACTGCCTGCTGGACTACTTCCCCGACGACTTCCTGACCGTGGTCGACGAGTCGCACGTCACCATCCCGCAGATCGGCGGCATGTACGAGGGCGACGCCTCCCGGAAGCGGATGCTGATCGACCACGGCTTCCGGCTGCCCAGCGCCGCCGACAACCGGCCGCTGCGCTTCGACGAGTTCCTGGACCGGGTGGGCCAGATGGTCTTCCTCTCCGCCACCCCCGGCCCGTGGGAGCTGGAGCAGGCCCAGGGCGAGGTGGTCGAGCAGGTGATCCGGCCGACCGGCCTGGTCGACCCCGAGGTGGTGGTGAAGCCCACCAAGGGGCAGATCGACGACCTGATGCACGAGATCAAGCTGCGTACCGAGCGGGACGAGCGGGTGCTGGTCACCACGCTGACCAAGAAGATGGCGGAGGATCTCTCCGACTATCTGTTGGAGCACGGCATCCGGGTCCGCTACCTGCACTCCGAGGTCGACACGCTGCGCCGGGTGGAGTTGCTGCGCGAGCTGCGCAAGGGCGACTACGACGTACTGGTCGGGATCAACCTGCTCCGGGAGGGGCTGGACCTGCCCGAGGTGTCGCTGGTGGCGATCCTCGACGCCGACAAGGAGGGCTTCCTGCGCAGCGGTAGGTCGCTGATCCAGACCATCGGCCGGGCCGCCCGGAACGTCTCCGGCCAGGTGCACATGTACGCGGACAAGATGACCCCGTCGATGGCCGAGGCGATCGAGGAGACCAACCGGCGCCGGGCCAAGCAGGTCGCGCACAACGAGGCGAACGGGATCAGCCCGGAGCCGCTGCGCAAGAAGATCCACGACATCCTGGACGACATCTACCGGGAGGCCGAGGACACCGACAGCGCCACCACCCGGGTCGGCGGCGCGGTCCGGCAGATGTCCCGGGGCAAGGCGCCGACGCCGGAGACCCGCAGCCGGGGCCGGGTCGGTGCCGCACCGGCCCGGGAGGGGATGGCCCGGGCCGAGCTGGCCCAGCTCATCCAGGAACTGAACGACCAGATGCTGGCCGCCGCCCGGGAGTTGCAGTTCGAACTCGCCGCCCGGATCCGCGACGAGGTCGCCGAACTGAAGAAGGAGCTGCGCGGGATGGACGCGGCCGGGGTCAGCTGACCACCGGCCGCGTGGCCGGCGGCCGTCAGGCGTACCGGTTGAAGCCGCCCTCGGAGTCGATCACCTGGCCGGTGATCCAGCGGCCGTCCGCCGAGCAGAGCCACTCGACGAGCCGGGCGGCGTCGTCCGGCCGGCCCCACTCGCCGCCCGGAAAGAGGTAACCGCTGGCGGCCATCTCCGCCGGCGGGGCCCAACCGGTGTCGGTCGGCCCCGGGTTGACGCAGTTCACCGTGATGCCGCGGGGCATGAGCAGTGGGCTCAACTGCCGGGTCAGGTTCTCCACCCCGGCCTTGCTGACCGCGTACGCCAGCTCGCCGGGCATCGGGCCGAGCCGCTGACCGCTGGAGAAGAGCACCAGCCGCCCTCCGGTGCCGGCGTCGAACGCCGCCGCGAACGCCTCGGCGAGGAGCAGGTTCGCCCGCACGTTGACCACGAGGTGCCGGTCGATCTCGTCCGCGTCGAGCTTGCCCAGCGGGGTGGGCGTCGAATAGGCGTGTGCCGCGACCAGCACGTCGAGCCGGCCGTGGACGCGTACCGCCGTCTCGACCAGTTCGGCGGGGGCGGTCGGCGAGGTCAGGTCGGCGGCCCGGTACCGGGCCAGGTCGGGGTCGCCGGTCAGCTGCTCCAGTTCGGCGAGCAGCCCCGGGATGCCCTCGGGATCGCCGCCGTACGGCTGCGCGTCGTCGTACTCGGGTAGCCCGGTCAGCTGTAGCCGGTAGCCGGCGGCGGCGAACCGCCGGGCGACCGCGGCGGCGATTCCCGCCCGCCGGCTGACTCCGGTTACCAGTGCGACCCGTTCCAGCATGCCGCAGAGTCAACCCGATCCGGCCCTGTCCGGGCCAGCGGGAATCGCCGGTGGGAGTGGCCGGGGTGCGGCGACCGGTAGATGGCCGTCGACGAGTGACTGGCATGATCGACGGATGACTGGCAGGGCCCCGCTGGTGGTCGTCGGCAACCCGGAGAACCGTCGGGTGACGCTGTTCCGGGCGCCCACGGGCGAGGACGCCGGGGTCGACCGGTTGCTGCGCGGTGCCGACCGGTCCGCCGGGCACGGCGGGACTGTCCTTCGCCGCCTGGTACGCCGGATGCACCGCCGCCCTGGGCCGGCTCGGATGCACCGCCGCCCTGGGCCGGCTCGGCGAGGCGGCCCGACCAGGCCGGCACCGGAGCCGACACCGAGGCCCGAGCCGACAGCGGGACCCGGGTCGAGAGTGCGGTCCGGGGTGGGAGTAGAACTGCGCTCGACAGTGGAGTCCGAGTCGGCGTCGGCGGTCGGGGCGGGCAGGGGGTCCGGGCGCGCGGGCGACGGCGGCACCGGGCAGCATGGGAATCCGGGACGCGACAGAGAGGTGGGGAGGGCGGCATGAAGGAGCTGATCGGCAGCCACGACCTGTTGTTCGTCACCCTGGACACACTCCGCTACGACGTGGCCGAGGAGCTTGCCGCGGCCGGGCGCACCCCGAACCTGGTGCGCGCGTTGCCGGGCGGCGTCTGGGAGCGACGGCACAGTCCGGCCAGCTTCACCTACGCGGCGCACCAGGCGTTCTTCGCCGGCTTCCTGCCCACGCCGACCACACCCGGCCCGCACACCCGGCTCTTCGCGGCGGCCGTCCCGGGCAGCGAGAGCACCGGCGAACAGACCTGGACCTTCGACGCCCCGGACGTGGTGCGGGCCCTCGCCGGTGCCGGCTACCACACCGTCTGCGTGGGCGGTGTCGGCTTCTTCAACAGCAGGTCCCCGCTGGGTGGGGTGCTGCCGGCCCTCTTCGCCGAGGCGCACTGGGAGCCCCAGTTCGGCGTCTCCGCACCCCGGTGCTTCGAGGCGCAACTCGACCGGATCGCCACCGTGCTGCCGACCGTGCCGGAGGAGCGGCCGCTCTTCCTCTTCGTCAACGTCGCGGCGATCCACCAGCCGAACCGGCACTACCTGCCCGGCGCCGACCGGGACTCCCGGGAGAGTCACGCCGCCGCGTTGGAGTACGTCGACCGGCACATCGGGCGGCTCTTCGCCCTCGCCACCTCCCGGGACCGGCCCTGCCTGGTGCTGCTCTGCTCCGACCACGGCACGGCGTACGGAGAGGAGGGGCACAGCGGTCACCGGCTCGGTCACGAGGTGGTGTGGACGGTGCCGTACGGGCAGTTCGTCCTCGAACCGGGGGACTGGGGCAAGCCTGGCGACTGGCCCGGCCCGGAACAGTCGGGGTGACCGGCTGGAGTGGCTGACCGCTTGCCATCGACTTGACGACGGCGTACGACAGTCTGCGTAAGTCGGGGGTCAGCCCGGCGCCGGTACGTCGGTGAAGTGCTCGACCACCGGTGGGGCGGCGAAGTACGGGCCGATCAGTGCGCGCCAGGTGTCGAACCGCTCGGTGGCCCGGAAGCTCTCCAGGTGGGCCTCGACCGAGTCCCACTCGACCAGCAGCACGAACCGGGACGGCGACTCGATCCCCCGGGTCATCCGGACGGACCGGCAGCCGGGGGTACCGGCCAACGTCGGGTGACCCTTGGCGTACGCCTCGGCGAACGCCTCCTCCTGACCGGCCAGCACGTCGATCAGGGCAACCTCCAGCACCATGATTCGCAGCATGGCACGGCGGGCCGGGGCTGGTCGATCGGGGTATACCCGTCCCGCCCGCCGGTACCTACGGTAGGAACTCCGAAGGATCTTGCGGGAGGTGCGCCATGCTCGACTGGCTGACCGGTACGGCGTTCACCGTGGCGGGTACGCCGACCAGCCGGGCCGAACTGCTCGGCTTCGCGACCGGCGTACTCAACGTCTGGTTACTGGCCCGGCAGAAGATGTGGAACTGGCCGGTCGGCATCGCCAACGTGCTGCTGCTGATGGTGCTCTTCTGGACCGCCGGCCTGTACGCGGACGCCGGGCTCCAGATCGTCTACGTCGCCCTCGGCCTCTACGGCTGGTGGGCCTGGCTCTTCGGCGGTGCGCAGCGGAGCCGGCTGGTGGTCAGCCGGACCGGTCGTCGGGAGTGGACGGTGCTGGTCGGCGCCGGTGCGGTGCTGACGCTGCTGCTCTGGCTGCTACTGGACCGGGCGACCGACTCGACCGTGCCGCTGCCGGACGCGGTCACCACCGCGCTCTCCCTGATGGCGACGTACGGCCAGTGCCGCAAGCGGGTGGAGAGCTGGTGGATCTGGATCACCGCCGATCTCGTCTATATTCCGCTCTACGCCTACAAGGGCCTGCACCTGACCGCCGCGCTCTACCTGGTCTTCCTCGGGCTCTGCGTGCTCGGGCTGCGGAACTGGCGGGCCGACCTGCGCCGGCTCTCGGCCGCCGCCCGGCCGATCGCACCCGGTCCGGCGCCGGTCACCCCGTGAGCGTGCGCGACCCGGGCGGCCCCGCCGCCGCACCACGGCCCGGCCGGGCGGCTCCGCCGACCGCACGGAACACCGGCAGTTTTCCCCTCGTGCGGCCCGGGCGGGATGCGGTGCACCCGGTGCTGGCGGGGGGCGGCCGGCCGGAGTTCGGGCACGGGCTGGTGGTGGGGAAGTTCTATCCGCCGCACGCCGGGCACCACGCGCTGATCGCCGAGGCGGCCCGCCGGTGCGCCGCCGTCACGGTGGTGGTGGCGCCGTCCCGGCGGGAGTCGATTCCGCTGGAGCTGCGGCTGGACTGGTTGCGCGAGGTGCACGCCGCCGACCGACACGTCCGGTTCGTCGGCCGGTACGACGACCACCCGGTCGACTACGCCGACCCGGCCGCCTGGGAGGCGCACTGTGCGGTCTTCCGGGCGGCCGTCGGACCGGACCGGGTCGACGCGGTCTTCTCCTCCGAGGCGTACGGGGCGGAGCTGGCCCACCGGTTCGACGCGGTGGACGTACCCGTCGATCCGGCCCGGGCCGCCGTACCGGTCTCCGGCACGGCGGTCCGGGCCGATCCGGTGGGGCACTGGGCGATGCTCAGTCCGCCGGTCCGGGCCTGGTTCGTCCGCCGGATCGTGGTGGTGGGCGCCGAGTCCACCGGTACCACCACGGTGGCCGAGGCGCTGGCCCGGCACTACCGCACCTGCTGGGTACCGGAGTACGGCCGGGAGCTCACCGAGGCGAAGCTCGGCCGGCTGCGGCGTACCGAACCGGCGGCGACGATTTTCGACGTCGAGTGGGAGCGGGCGGATTTCGAGACGGTGGTCCGGGAGCAGCAGGCGGCCGAGGACGCGGCCGCCCGGCGGAGCGGACCGCTGCTCTTCTGCGACACCGACGCCCGGGCCACCGCCGTCTGGGAGGAGCGCTATCTCGGTTCGACCTCGCCCCGGGTCCGGGCCGCCGCCCGTCGACCCGATCTCTATCTGCTCACCGACCACCGTGGGGTGCCGTTCAGCGACGACGGACTGCGGGACGGGGCACATCTGCGGGGCTGGATGACCGAGCGGTTCCGGGCGGTCCTGGCCGATTCCGGGGTACCCGTGATCGAACTCACCGGTCCGCTCCGGGACCGGCTGCGCGCCGCGATTCTGGCCTGCGACGGGATTCTCGCGGCCGGTTGGTCCCTCGCCGACCCGGTCTTTCCCCGAAATAGCACCTAGGTTCCTAGGATGATTAGTGGTGGTGACCAGAGCAGCCTCGACAGGGGGAGATGCGCAACCGGCGGGGAATGGTGAACAATGGCGCTGTAGGAGGGGAGTATTCCTTCGCGACGGTGTCGTCAACACGGTCATCGGCCGGCAGACCGGTACGAAGACCCGGCACCGTAGGTTGTCGCCACGGCGTCTCCGCGTGGCGACGGCGGAAGAGACCTCCGACAGTCACCACCGTCTACACCGCCTGACGCGCGTCATCCGCGTGCTGACGGCGGTGCCGCGTGCCTGCCGGAGGAGTGCTTTGAACGTGTCCGCCTGGGTTTGGGCCGTCTCACTAGTCGTGATGACGGCGATCCTGCTACTCGATCTCGTGATCATCGGCCGACGACCCCACGAGCCGAGCCTGAAGGAGTCCGGCCTCTGGGTCGCGCTCTACGTCGGCCTCGCGATCATCTTCGGGGTCGGTCTGGCCCTGACCACCAACTTCACCGTGGCCGGGGAGTTCTACACCGGCTGGCTCACCGAGTACAGCCTCTCGGTGGACAACCTCTTCGTCTTCGTGATCATCATGTCCAGGTTCGGCGTGCCCCGGCAGTACCAGCAGAAGGTGCTGCTGATCGGCATCGTGCTGGCACTGGTGATGCGCGGTGGCTTCATCGCGGCCGGTGCGGCCCTGATCAACCAGTTCTCCTGGGTCTTCTACATCTTCGGCGCGTTCCTCATCTACACGGCGATCAACTTCTTCCGCCAGGGTGAGCCGACCGAGGACGACTTCAAGGAGAACGTGCTGATCCGCTGGACCCGGCGGGCCCTGCCGGTCTCCCGCGACTTCTCCGGCACCCGGCTCACGGTCCAGGAGAACGGCCGCCGGCTCTTCACCCCGATGCTGATCGTGCTGATCGCGATCGGCACCACCGACCTGGTCTTCGCGCTCGACTCCATCCCGGCGATCTTCGGGATCACCCAGGAGCCGTACCTGGTCTTCACCGCCAACGTCTTCGCGCTGATGGGGCTGCGGCAGCTCTACTTCCTGCTCGGTGGGCTGCTCGACCGGCTGGTCTACCTCAACATCGGGCTCGCCGTGGTGCTCGGCTTCATCGGGGTCAAGCTGGTGCTGGAGGCGCTGGCCGGCAACAACCTCGGGTTCCTCAACGGTGGTGAGCCGATCGCCTGGGCGCCGCACATCCCGATCTGGCTCTCGCTCACCGTCATCCTGGGCACCCTGGCGATCGCGACCGTGGCCAGCCTGATCAAGTCCAGCCGGGACCGCCGGTCAGCCGACAAGGTCCCGGTCGCCTGACGCGACGACTGTCGGTCCCGGTCGCCTGACGCGACGACTGTCGGTCCCGGTCGCCTGACGCGACCGCCGACACGGCGGGTCAGGGAACGGATCCCCTCGTGGGCCACGTGGCCCACGAGGGGAGCGGGGCCGAGGTGCGCGCCTCGCGGTTCAGCGGGGAAAAGGTTCGGTGACCCGGTGCACGCCGACCAGGGTCGCGACCCGGTCGGCGGGCATCGGTTCCTCCAGGACCCGTCGCTTGGTGTAGCAGGCGTGCAGCATCCGCCGGTCGCCATCCGGCCCCGGCCGGGCGGTGACGATGCCGATGTGGTGCACGGGCCGGCCGGGGCGGGCGAAGAAGTAGAGGTCGCCGGGGCGTTCCGCGCCGAGCGGCACCGGGAGCGTCGCCGCCGCCTGGTCGTCGGCGTCCCTGGGCAGGCGTACGCCGAAGCGCCGCCAGGCCAGGTGCACCAGGCCGGAACAGTCGATGCCGTACGCCGAGACGCCGCCCCAGAGATAGACCACGTTACGCAGCCGACTGGCCACCGTGAGCACCTCGGCCGCGCTGGGCAGCCGGCTCGGCGCCGGGGCGAGATGGGTGTCGGGCGCCCAGAGCGGCTGCCCGTGGTCGGGGACCCGTACCGGCCGCCAGCCGCCCCTGGACGGTCCCGCGCTGGCGAGCCGGGTACCCAGGATGACCCCGGGCAGCAGCACCGCGCCGGACGGGGCGTCGTGCAGCCGGGTGACGGTCGCCGCGACGACCAGGTCCGGGGGTGCCGGGGCCGGATCGGCGGGCTCGACGAGCTGCTCGAGCGGTAGCCAGCCCGGATAGCCTCTCGGGTCGAGCTTGGCCGCCGGCTGTTCCACGGCGACGACCCGGACCCAGCCGTCCGGGCGGATCTCCTCGACCAGCACCCGCTCGCCGAGCAGGAGCTGACTGAGCACGCACTCGCCGACCCGCTGGTCGGCGGTCATCCCGGAGATCCAGCCGGCGATGTCGGTCCGGCGGGACAACGCCGGCGCGTCCACCGGACGGATCGCCTCGGGGCGCGCCCACAGGGTGGCGACGGCGACCCGGACAACGGCTTCGTGCCCCGAGCGCAGCACCATGTCAGTCCCACCCGTCCTCGCCCCGCCCTCCGCCCGAACCTTATGAAAATTAGCGCCGTACTGCAACAAGCGACTGAATGTTGCCTTCAAGGCTTGCGGGTGGCGGGTGGTGGGTGGTGGGTGGTGGGTGGTGGGTGGCGGACGATCTTCCCGGTCAGGGCGTCGGGGGCGGCGTCCGGTGCAGGCCGGCGATGCCGAGGCCGGGAGCGTCGGGCAACAGCACGGCGGCATTCTCGTACCGGATGCCGCCCTGCACCGGCGACCAGGCCAGCCACCAGGCGGCGTCCAGGTCGGAGACGGCGCTGGTGCCGTACGCGCCCACCAGGCTGGCGGCCGCGCCGATCCCGATCTGACTCTCCATCATCGAGCCGACCAGCGTGCCGAGGCCGTGCTCGGCGGCCAGCTCCAGCAGCGCCCGGGCCGGACCCAGCCCGCCGCACTTGGCCAGCTTCACGTTCACCATGTCGGCGGCCCTCCGCTGGATCACCTCGACCAGGTCCCGCAGACCGTAGACCGACTCGTCGGCCAGGATCGGCACGTCCACCCGCTCGGCCACCCAGGCCAGCCCGGCGATGTCCCGGGCGTGCACCGGCTGCTCCACCAGCTCCACGTCGAGGCCGGCGTCCTCGACACTGCGGATCACCCGGACCGCCTCCCGGGGCGTCCAGCCCTGGTTGGCATCGAGCCGGATCCGGGTCTGCGGCCCGGCGGCGGCGCGTACCGCCCGGACCCGGGCCAGGTCACCCGAGGCGTCGGTGCCGACCTTCACCTTGAGTACGTCGAAACCGTCGGCGACCCGCTGCTTCGCCGCCCCGGCCAACTCGACCGCGTCCCCGGCCGACAGGGTGACGTCGGTGGCGACCCGCCGGGACGTACCGCCGAGCAGCCGCACCAGCGGTACCCCGAGCCGCCGGGCCGCCAGGTCGTGCAGCGCGACGTCCACCGCCGCCTTCGCCGCCTCGTTGCCGACCACCGCCCGGCGCACCTCCGCGCAGAGCGCCACCAGGTCGTCCGGGTTCCGTCGGGTGAGCAGCGGGGCGAGCACCTCCTCGACACACGCCCGCGCACCGCCGATCGACGCCCCGGTCACCCGCCACACCTGGGGTGCCTCGCCGAACCCGGACCGCCCGTCGGCGTCGACCACCTCCACCACCAGGGTCTCTACTGTGGAGGTGCGACGCAGTGCGGTCACGAACGGCGTGTGCAGCGGAGCGGAGAGCCGGTGGGTGCGTACCGAGACGATCGACATGCAGGCACCATATCGACCGTCGGGTCAGCCGACGGTCCCCAGACGGTGCCGGGCGGCCCAGACCAGGGCGGAGACCCGGGCGACGAGACGGCGGGCCCGGGCGTCCCGGTCCTCGCCGGGCGGCCCGCCGGCACCCTCCGGCGGCGCGCTGGTGCAGACCACCACGGCGTACGGGGGCGCGTCGTCCGGGAAGACCACGCCGGCACCGTGCCGGACGCCGCGTACCCAGCCGTTCTTGTGTGCGATCCGGGTGCCCGGCGGCAGCCCGGCGGCCAGATCCTCCCCGCGCTCCTGGGCGAGCAGTACGTCCAGCATCGCGGCGCAGGCGCCGGGGGAGGCGAGCCGGGACCGGGCGATTCCGCCGAGCAACCGGGCCAGGTCGGCGGCGGTGACCTCGTTGTCGAGCCCGGCGTCCCGGGCGGCGAAGTCCTCGATGCCCCGTCGGGTGTGGCTGTGCCGGGCGCCGCTGTCGGCCCAGACCTGGGCGACGGCGGGGAGCCCGACGTGCCCGATCACCAGGTTGGTGGCGAGGTTGCTGGACCGGACGATCATCCGTTCGGCGAGCCAGCGCAGCGGGGCGGTGCCGCCGAGCCGGGCCCAGACCGCCTCGTCGTTGTCGTAGTCCGCCGCGCAGCGGAACCGGCCCGCGCCCGGCCGGGCCGAGTCGAACTCGTTGACCACCGGCACCGGCGCGTCCAGCTCCACCTCGCCGGCCTCGGCTGCCCGGTGCAGGGCGGCCAGCACCGCCACCTTCATGGTGCTGGCCGCGTAGTGCGGGGTGTCCGGCAGCCGGGTGTACGCGGGCCGGCGGCCGAGCCGACCCGCGTAGACCGAGACGGTGCCGGGCACCGCCGCCAGCTCGCTGTCGAGTGCGTCCCAGGGCATCTGTGTGCGGTGCGGCCGGACTCAGTTGGCGTGCTTGCGCCGGGCGGCGGCCCGGGCCCGGGACGGCGCGTCCAGCACCACCTTGCGGAGCCGGATCGCCACCGGGGTCACCTCGACGCACTCGTCCTCGCGGCAGAACTCCAGGGCCTGCTCCAGGGAGAGCTTGCGCGGCGGGATCAGCTTCTCGGTCTCCTCACTGGTCGAGGAGCGCATGTTGGTGAGCTTCTTCTCCTTGGTGATGTTGACGTCCATGTCGTCGGAGCGGGAGTTCTCGCCGACCAGCATTCCCTCGTAGACCTCGGTGGACGGCTCGACGAAGAGGGTGCCGCGCTCCTGGAGGTTGAGCATCGCGAACGCGGTCGCCACCCCGGAGCGGTCGGCGACCAGCGATCCGGTGTTCCGGGTACGCAGCTCGCCGAACCACGGCTCGTACGACTCGAAGACGTGGTGCAGGATGCCGGTGCCCCGGGTGTCGGTGAGGAACTCGGTGCGGAAGCCGATCAGCCCCCGGGCCGGGACCAGCCACTCCATCCGGATCCAGCCGGTGCCGTGGTTGACGAGCTGCTCCATCCGGCCCTTGCGGGTGGCCAGCAGCTGGGTGATGGCGCCGAGGTATTCCTCCGGGGCGTCGATGGTGAGCCGCTCGACCGGTTCGCAGGTCTTGCCGTCGATCTCCCGGGTCACCACCTGCGGCTTGCCGACGGTCAGCTCGTACGACTCGCGGCGCATCTGCTCGACCAGGATGGCCAGCGCCAGCTCGCCGCGGCCCTGCACCTCCCAGGCGTCCGGCCGGTCGGTGGGGAGCACCCGGAGCGAGACGTTGCCGATCAGCTCCCGGTCCAGCCGGTCCTTGACCATCCGGGCGGTGACCTTGGCGCCCTTGACCCGGCCGACCAGCGGCGAGGTGTTGGTGCCGATGGTCATCGAGATGGCCGGCTCGTCGACGGTGATCAGCGGCAGCGGCCGGGGGTCCTCCAGGTCGGCCAGGGTCTCGCCGATCATGATCTCCGGGATGCCGGCGACCGCGATGATGTCGCCCGGCCCGGCCGAGGTGGCCGACTTGCGCTCCAGCCCCTCGGTGATCAGCAGTTCGGAGACCCGGACCCGCTCGACGGTGCCGTTGGTGCGGCACCAGGCCACCGTCTCGCCTTTGGTGATGGTGCCCTGGCGGACCCGGCACAGCGCCAGCCGGCCGAGGAACGGCGAGGCGTCCAGGTTGGTGACGTGCGCCTGCAACGGGGCGCTCTCGTCGTAGGCGGGCGGCGGGATGGTTTCCAGCAGGCTGCGGAAGAGCGGCTCCAGCGAGCTGCTGTCGGTCGGCACGGTGCCGTCGGCGGGCTGGGTCAGCGAGGCGATGCCGTCCCGGGCGCAGGCGTAGATGATCGGGAAGTCGATCTGCTCGGCGTCCGCGTCCAGGTCCAGGAAGAGTTCGTACGTGTCGTCGACCACCTCCTTGATCCGGGCGTCCGGCCGGTCCACCTTGTTGATCACAAGGATGATCGGCATCCGGGCCTGGAGCGCCTTGCGGAGCACGAACCGGGTCTGCGGCAGCGGACCCTCGCTGGCGTCCACCAGCAGCAGCACCCCGTCGACCATGGTCAGCCCGCGTTCCACCTCGCCGCCGAAGTCGGCGTGCCCGGGGGTGTCGATGATGTTGATGGTGACCGGGTCCGAACCGTCCGCCGGCAGGTAGCGCACGGCGGTGTTCTTGGCCAGGATGGTGATGCCCTTCTCCCGCTCCAGGTCCATGGAGTCCATCACCCGGTCGGCCGGCTCGGCCCGGGCGGAGAACGCGCCGGACTGCCGCAGCATGGCGTCGACCAGGGTGGTCTTGCCGTGGTCGACGTGGGCGATGATTGCGACGTTACGAAGGTCCCCGCGGGTCTGCATGCTCTCCATCCTCCCGCCTGCGCGATCGGGGCCGGCGTCCGGGTTCCCCCTGAGGTAACCCCGCTCTCGGCGGGAATCGCTGTGCCATCCCACCACGCGGCTGGCATGCTGGCCGGGGTGTTCGGGGGGTCGCCGTGCAGGATGTGTTGACGGTGGTACGGGAGTTGCCGCCGGTGCTTGTCTATCTGGCCGCCGCGCTGCTGGTGACCGCCGAGACGGCGGTGATCGTCGGCCTGGTGATGCCGGCCGAGGCGACCCTGCTGCTGGTCGGCTTCCTCGCGTACACCGGGATGCTGCGGCTCGGGCCCGCGCTGGTGGTGATGATTGTCGCAGCGGTGCTCGGCGACGCGCTGGCGTTCCGCAGCGGCCGGCGGCACGGACCCCGGTTGCGGGCCGGCCGGTGGGGGAGCCGGGTCGGCCGGCGGCGCTGGGCGAAGGCCGACGCGATGCTGGTCCGGCTGGGCGGGCGCGGGGTGTTCGCGGCCCGCTGGGTGGCGTTCGCCCGGACCCTGGTGCCCCGGCTGGCCGGCAGCGCCGGGATGCCGTACCGGCGGTTCGCGCCGTGGAACCTCGCCGGGGTGGTGAGCTGGGTCGGCGGCTCGGTGCTGGCCGGCTATCTGGCCGGCGAGTCCTACGAGACCGTCTCCCACTATCTCGGCAAGGCGACCGGCGCCGTACTGCTGCTGATCGTCTTCATCGTGGCGATCGTGCTGGTCGGCCGTTGGCTCGGCCGGAATCCCGATCCGGTGCGGTCGCTGATGTCCCGGGCCGTCGCCCGGCCGCCGCTGCGCTGGCTCGCCCGGCGGTACGGGGTGCTCTTCTTCCTGCTGTCGATGCACATCGGGCCGGCCTGGACGCTGCTGGCGAACCTGGTCGCCGGGCTGGCGCTGCTCTTCGTCTCCGGGCTCGCCCTGGCCTGGCTGCTCGACCTGGTGATCACCCAGAGCGGGCTGTCGGTGGTCGACAGCGCGATAGCGGAGTGGTTCGCGTCCCGGCGTACCGACGGGGTGGCCGAGCTGGCGCACGCGGCGATCGGTGCGCTGCAAGGGCGGGTGCTGATCCTGGTGGTGGCGCTGGTCGCCGCGGTGGTCGGCTGGCGTACCCGGCCGTGGCGGGTCGACCTGCTCAGCGTGCTCGGTACGGTCGGCGCCTTCGTACCGCTGCTGGTGCTGGTCCTGGTGACCGACGTCACCGGGCCGACCAGCGGGGCGCCGGTCCGGCTGCTGCCGGCCCAGAACGCGGTGGTGGCGGCCAGCCTCTGCACGCTGGCCTGGCTGCTGGCCCGGCAGAGCCGCTGGCCGATGGCGGTGGCGGCCTGGACGGTGGCGGCGGTCGGGGTGGTGACGGTCGGCGCCGCCCGGCTCTACGTCGGCTGGAGTTCGGCGAGCGAGACAGTCACCTCGATGCTGCTCGGGGTGCTCTGGACGGCGGTCTTCATGGTCGCCTGGGCGACCCGGGACCGCGCGGTACGCGCCGGCCGCACCTCGGCCGAACCGTCGGCCGCGAACCGGCCCCACCCGCAGGCGGGCGAGCCCCGATCGTCGGCGGGCGAGGCCCTGCCGTCCGGGGGTGCGGCCCGGCCGCCGACGACGGAACGGGGCGGTACGCCGGCCGGCGGGACCGCCCAGCCCAGCCGGGCGGTCGAGGCCCCCTGAGCCGCTGGTGTGCCTGTTATGGTGCGCCGGGAGATTCGGGGGACTCGCATGACGCAGTGGCTACGCAGGACCGGCTTGGTGTCGGCGGCGCTGGTCCTGGCGCTGGGCACGGTGGTCGCCTGTGCCAACGGTGGACAGGGCGGCGACGGCACGACCACGGTCGCGGCGCAGGCCGACCCGACCGCCGTCGCGGAGCCGAGCGCGGCCGGCGAGCCGACGACCGACCCGGAGCCGCCGGCCGTGGTCGGGCTCGGCGCCCGGCCGACCCCGTCGGCGACCCCGCGCCGCACCCCCAGCAAGAAGCCGGGGCCGCGCAAGGTCCCGAAGCCGCCGACCGAGACGAAGCTGCCCCCGCCGCCGCCGAAGCCGGAGACCGGCTGCACCAAGCCGCGCTACGAGGGCACCCAGGCCAGCCGGACCCAGGTCAAGCAGGCGCTGACCGAGGCGGCCGGCCGGACGTACTGGCCGAACTCGGCGCCCGGCATCCGGGTGCCGGTCGACCTGGTCAAGGCGACCGCCTGGCAGGAGAGCGGCTGGCAGTCGAACATCATCGCCTGTGACGGCGGGGTGGGTTTGATGCAGGTCATGCCGGACACCGCCGCCTTCGTCAACCAGCGCTTCGACCAGTCGTACGACATCGACGCCTACCGGGACAACGCCACGCTCGGGGCGAACTACCTGGCCTGGCTGATCAAGTACATCGGGGACGCCTTCTTCGAGAGCGACTACGGGGTCTCGGCCGCCGACTGCACCACCGCACTCGACTCCTGCCTGCTGAACGCGGTGATCTCGGCGTACAACTTCGGTCCGGGTGCGGTGGTGACCGACGACGGGCTGAAGATCCCCAATCCGCAGTACGTGCGCAACGTCCGAGCGCTGATGACGGAGTGTGAATGCCTGGCCTTCTGAGTTCGGTGGCCGGTTGACCGTCCCCTCCCGACCTTCGAGGGGTTGACCACTGCTTTTGGTCAGATTGGCAGCTTGGACAACTGGACTCTGGTCGATGTCGCGGATACGGTCAGTAGTGAACACCTGCCTCCGAGTCAGGAGGAACGACCGATGCGACTGCTCTGGTTGGCCGACGTGCTCAGGTCCGCCGGTCTCACCGTGCACGAGGTCGGCGGCTGGCGAAGTCGAGGGTCCACGTCCTTCGACCCACACGGGATCATGTGCCACGAGACCCGCGGCTCGCTCCGCTCCACCGACGCTGGTGAGATATACGTTCTGCTCAACGGCTCCGCGACAGCGCCGCCGCCGATCGCCCAGCTCTACCTGTCCCGCACCGGGCACTGGCACGTGATCGCCTCCGGCCGGTGCAACCACGTCCGGGTCGGTTGGGCCGGGCCGTTCAAGGGGGTCGGCAACTCGGGCCTGATCGGCATCGAGGCCCAGCACGCCCTCGGCGAGCCGTGGACCGATCGGCAGTACGAGTCCTATGTGCGGGGCGTCCGGGCGCTGCGCGACCGTACCGGTTGGGGGATCGGCGGCCACAAGGAGCACCAGCCGGCCGGCTACGGGCATCCCAGCGTCAAGACGGATCCGAGCTTCAACATGAACCAGTTCCGGCGCGACGTCGCGGCGGCATCGTCCGGAGGGGAGAACATCATGCCCGCACTGTCCAACCAGGAGCAGGAGCAGCTGCTCAAGTTCGCCAAGGACAACAACTACCTGCTGTGGCACGGCGCACAGAAGCCGGACGGCGGCGGCCGTACCGACATCCGGCAGCACTTCTACAACATCGAGGGGATGCTGACCGAGGTCAAGGCGAACCAGATGACCATGCTCGGCAAGGACTGGGTCAACGAGCAGGAGATCATCGACGGCGTGCTCAGTGGGCTGGGCTCGAAGGACCTCGACGACGCGGCAACCGCGCTGCGCGCGGCGTTCGGCGACCGGATCGGGGAACTGGCCGCCAAACTCACCGCCGGCTGAGCGTCCCGCCCGGCCGGTGGGGCGACCCGACGCCGGTCAGCCGGCCGTGCGGCGGCGCAGCCAGGCGTCCTCGGCGAGGTAGTCGAAGTAGTCGGTCCGGTAGTTCTGCGCGAGGTCGGGGAAGACCGTCCGCCAGTCCCGGCCGTGTGCCGCGTCGACCAGCCACCGCACGGTCGCCGGCAGCGAGTCGAGATAGCTGGTCACCGGCCGGTAGCCGAGCTGGCGTTCCGCCAGGCTCATGTCCAGCACCACCGGGTACGGCGTCGACCACGGTGTCTCGCCGACCGGCGGTGCCGGCGACGGGCCCTCGATCAGCACGTCCTCCGCGCCATGGTCCAGCACCGCGTGCACGGCGGCGCCGATCTCGCGTACGGTCGGCGGCTCCGGGTCACCGGCGTTGAGTACCCGGGCTCCGGGTTCGGCGGCACAGAGCCGGATCAGCTCGGCGAGGTTGGCCGTGGAGACCGGGTGGAAGCGGCACTCCCCGGAGTACGCCAGCACCCGCACCGGCCGGTTGTCCAGGGCGCGCTTGACGAAGTGCCACTCGCGCGGGTGCACGCTGTGCGGCCCGTGGATCGCACCGGCCCGCAGCAGGGTGGTCGGCAGGACCGCTCCGGCGGCGAGCAGTTCGCGCTCCAGGGCAGCCTTGCCGGCCGCATAGGTCTGTGCGCTCGCCGTCGCGTCCGGGTCCAGGGGTGCGACGGTCGGCTGGGTCTCGGCGATCGGCACCGGGAACCGGACCCCTTCGGTGCCGAATCCCCGGCCCGCGTCGTCCAGGTAGACCCCGGCGGTGGAGACGACGACGGCCGAGCCGATCCGGTCGGCGAGCCGGAGCAGTTGGCGGGCGTGCCGGGCGTCGTACGCGACGGTGTCGACCAGTACGTCGCAGCCGTCGCCGACCGCGGCGGCGAGCCCGGCGTCGTCCTCGCGGTCCAGCGGGACCAGTTCGACGTTCCAGTCCGGTGGCCAGGGCGCACCGGCCCGCAGGCCCCGGGCGGCGGCCCGGACGTGCCAACCGTCGGCGACCAGGGCGCGGACGGCGGACCGGCCGACCTGCCCGGTGGCACCGACGACCAGGGCGAGCTTCTCCATACCGTCACGCTAGATCCGCGTCGTCGGGGTTGGCGAGCGCTTCCGCTGTCAGCCGAACCTGCCGCCCGTCGATCTCCACCGTCCGGCCGGGTCAGCGGGTGACCAGGGTCATCTCCACCGAATAACGGGCCGCCAGGTAGGCGTGCGCGCCGTACTCGACGGCGCGGCCGGCGGAGTCGTAGGTGGTGCGCCGGATGGTCAGCACGGTGCTGCCCCGGGAGACGCCGAGGAGCCGGGCCTCGCCGGCCAGCGCGGGCCGGGCCGACACCTGCTGGTTGGCCAGTTGCAGTGTCACGCCCTGGCGGCGGAGCAACTGGTAGAGGCCGTGCTCGCCGAGCCCGGCCCGATCCACGCTGACCAGTGCCGGCGGCAGGTAGTTGCGCATCACCGCGAGCGGTTGGCCGTCGGCCGAGCGGAGCCGTTCCACGGCGATCACCTCGGCGCCCTCGGGCACGTCGAGCGCCGCCGCCTCGTCCGGGCCGGCCGGCACCCGGTCGAGGCTGAGCACCTCGGTCGACGGTCGGCGGCCGGCGCTGGCGAGGTCGTCGAAGAGGCTGGTCAGGGCGAGCGGCCGGCGTACCGGCCGGGCCATCACCACCGTGCCGAGGCCGCGTCGGCGGACCAGCAGCCCCTGCCGGACCAGGGTCTCGATCGCCTTGCGCAGCGTCGGCCGGCTGACCGCGAGCTGGTCGGCGAGTTCGATCTCGTTGTCCAGTCGGCCGCCCGGCGGCAGCGTGCCGGCGGTGATCGCCTGCTCCAGTTGCTGGGCGATCTGGAAATAGAGCGGCATCGGGCTGTCCCGGTCGATGACGACACCGTCCAGGGAGACCTTCGCACCGCGCTCACCGGCGAGGACCACGACCGCCATCGTACGGCATCGTGCTGAGGTGAGGTTGTCACTATGTATTGACAAAGGTCGACTTCGCCGGGGAAGGTGGATAGATGTCCGACCGGTACGACCAACTCCGGGAGGTCCGTGCCCGCCACCCGGAGACGATCCGGGCGGCGGCGGCCCGGCGGCGGCGCCGCCCCCTGCTGGGCGAGACCGGCCGGCTGCTGCTGATCGCCGCCGACCACCCGGCCCGGGGCGTGCTCGGGGTCCGGCAGGCGACCGGGGTGATGGCCGACCGCTACCGGCTGCTCGACCGGCTCTGCACCGCCCTCGGCCGGCCCGGCGTCGACGGTGTGCTCGGCACCCCGGACATCCTGGAGGACCTGCTGCTGCTCGACTGCCTGGACGACAAGGTGGTGGTCGGTTCGATGAACCGGGGCGGGCTGCACGGCGCCGTCTTCGAGGCCGACGACCGGTTCACCGCCTACGACGCGCCGACGATCGCCGAGATGGGTTTCGACGGCGGCAAGATGCTCTGCCGGGTGGACCTGGCCGATCCGGCTACGGCCGGGACGCTCGCGGCCTGCGGCCGGGCGGTGGCGGAGCTGGCCCGCTACCGGCTGATGGCGCTGGTCGAGCCCTTCCTGTCCAGCCGGACGGGTGGGCGGCTGCGCAACGACCTCGACGTCGAGGCGGTCGTCCGGTCGGTGGCGATCGCCTCCGGCCTCGCCCCGACGTCGGCGTACACCTGGCTGAAGCTGCCGGTGGTCACCGGGATGGCCCGGGTGATGACCGCGACGACGTTGCCGACGCTGCTGCTCGGCGGGGATCCGGCCGACGACCCGGCCCGGACCTTCGCGGCCTGGGCCGAGGCGCTGGCCCTGCCCGGCGTACGCGGCCTGGTGGTCGGCCGGAGCCTGCTCTTCCCGCCCGACGACGACGTGGCCGGCGCGGTCGACCGGGCCGCCGCGCTGGTGCACCGGACGGGGTCCTGATGTCCGGTGCCGAGTCACATCGTCGGCACTGGCCGGCCGGGAGCGCCGCCGCCGGCCCGTGGTCGGTCTCGCTGGACCCGGAGCGGGCCGGCTGGGCCTACACCGGGCTGCGGGTGGTCGCGCTGCCGCCCGGCGGGCGGATCGGCTTCGACACCGGGCCGGACGAGGTGATCGTGCTGCCGCTGGCCGGCTCGGCGGTGCTGCGCTGGGCCGACTCGCCTCCCGATCCGGATCGGACGATGGAGTTGGTCGGCCGCCCCGGCGTCTTCGCCGGGACCACCGACTTCGGCTACCTGCCGCCGGGAACCCGGGCCGAGTTGTCCAGCCCCGACGGCGGCCGGTACGCGCTGCCGTCGGCCCGGGCCCGGCGCCGGTTCCCGGCCCGCTACGGACCCGCCGACGGGGTACGGGTCGAACTGCGCGGTGCCGGCGCGTGCAGCCGGCAGGTGAACAACTTCGCCACCCCGGAGACCTTCCGGACCGACCGGTTGATCGCCTGCGAGGTGCTGACCCCGGACGGCAACTGGTCGTCGTACCCGCCGCACAAGCACGACGAGGAGCGGCCCGGGGCCGAGGCGGTGCTGGAGGAGATCTACTACTTCGAGGTCGGCGCCGGTCCGACCGGTACCCCGGGCTACGGCTACCAGCGGGTCTACGGCACCGAGGCGCGGCCGATCGAGGTGCTGGCCGAGGTCCGCTCCGGCGACACGGTGCTGGTCCCGTACGGCTGGCACGGCCCGTCGATCGCCGCACCCGGCCACCCGCTCTACTACCTGAACGCGATGGCCGGGCCGGCCGAGGAACGGGCCTGGTTGATCAGCGACGATCCCGCGCACGCCTGGGTGCGCGCCTCCTGGGCCGGCCAGCCGGTCGACCCGAGGCTCCCGTTCGGCCGCGACCTCCCGCCGTCCCCTGCCGAACTCCGCTGACTGCCGGCGGCGCACCCCCGGACCGGAGGCTCCGATGACGACGACCAGGCTCACTGTCGGGCAGGCGCTGCTGCGGTTCCTCGCCGTCCAGTGGACCGAACGCGACGGCGTACGGCACCGGCTCTTCGCCGGCTGTTTCGGCATCTTCGGGCACGGCAACGTCGCCGGGCTCGGTCAGGCGCTCGCCGAGCACGAGATCGCCGGTGCCCCCGGGCTGCGCTACCTGCCGGCCCGCAACGAGCAGGCGATGGTGCACGCCGCCGTCGGCTACGCCCGGATGCGCAACCGGTTGAGCACCTGGGCCTGCACCAGTTCGATCGGCCCGGGTGCCACCAACATGGTCACCGGGGCGGCGCTGGCCACCGTCAACCGGCTGCCGGTACTGCTGCTGCCCGGCGACGCCTTCGCCACCCGGGTGGCGACGCCGGTACTCCAGGAGCTGGAGGATCCGCGCGCTCCCGACGTCTCGGTCAACGACTGCTTCCGGCCGGTCTCCCGGTTCTTCGACCGGATCCACCGGCCGGAGCAGTTGCCCGGCGCCCTGCTCGGTGCGGTGCGGGTGCTCACCGATCCGGCCGAGACCGGGGCGGTGACCCTGGCGCTGCCGCAGGACGTGCAGGCGGAGGCGTACGACTGGCCGGTCGAGCTCTTCGCCGAGCGGACCTGGCACGTACCCCGGCCGGTGCCGGAGCCGGCGGCGCTGGCCCGGGCGGCGGAGCTGCTCCGCACGGCCCGCCGCCCGCTGCTGGTGGCCGGCGGCGGCGTGATCTACGCCGAGGCGACCGCCGCGCTGCGCGAGTTCGCCGAGGCGACCGGCGTGCCGGTGGCGGTGACCCAGGCCGGCAAGGGTGCGCTGCCGTCCGACCATCCGCTGGCGGTCGGCGCGCTCGGGGCGAGTGGCGCGCACGCCGCCAACGAGTTGGCCGCCGACGCCGACGTGGTGCTCGGGGTCGGCACCCGGTACACCGACTTCACCACCGCCTCCCGGACGCTCTTCGCCGATCCGGGGGTGCGGTTCGTCAACCTGAACGTGGCCGCCTTCGACGCGGCGAAGCTCTCGGCGGTGCCGGTGCAGGCCGACGCCCGGGCCGGGCTGGTCGCGCTGACCGGGGCGCTGCACGGCTGGTCCGCGCCGGCCGGGCACCGGCGGCGGGCCGAGCGGCTCGCCGCCGGCTGGGCGGCGACGGTGCGGGCGACGTACGCGCGCCGGCACCGGCCGCTGCCGGCCCAGACCGAGGTGCTGGGGGTACTCGACGAGGTGGTCGGCCCCCGGGACGTGCTGGTCTGCGCGGCCGGCTCGCTTCCCGGGGAGCTGCACCGGCTCTGGCGGGTACGCGACCCGCTCGGCTACCACGTGGAGTACGGCTACTCCTGCATGGGCTACGAGATCGCCGGTGGCCTCGGGGTGAAGCTGGCCGCACCGGACCGGGAGGTCTTCGTGCTGGTGGGGGACGGCTCCTACCTGATGATGGCCCAGGAGCTGGTGACCGCGGTGGCCGAGGGGATCAAGCTGGTGGTGGTACTGGTGCAGAACCACGGGTACGCCTCGATCGGCGCGCTCTCGGAGTCGGTCGGCGGGCAGCGGTTCGGCACCGCCCACCGCTACCGCGACCCGGAGACGGGGCGGCTGGCCGGGCCGGTGCTGCCGGTGGATCTGGCCGCGAACGCGGCGAGCCTGGGTGCCGAGGTCTTCCGGGCGGGGGATGTCGACGGGTTGCGGGTGGCGCTGGGCAGGGCGCGGGAGTCCCGGCGTACCACGGTGGTGCATGTCGAGACCGATCCGCTGGCGCCCGGGCCGGCCGGCGGGGCCTGGTGGGACGTGCCGGTGGCCGAGGTGTCGGCGTTGGGGAGCGCGGTCGCGGCCCGGGCGGCGTACGAGCGGGGGAAGGGCGCCCAGCGCAACTATCTGCAACCGTAGTTGTGCAATAGCTCTTGCGCAACTGCTCTTGTCTGTGTCAGTGTGACGGCATGAACAGAGAGGTCCGCCAGGTCACCGACTCCCGGGTACTGGCCGCGATGTCCCACCCGCTCCGCCGCCGCCTGATGGACGTGCTCAAGGTCTACGGCCCGGCCACCGTCAGCGCGCTGGCCGAACGCACCGGGCAGGCGGTGGCGAACGTCAGCCACCACCTGAAGGTGCTCGCTGCCGCCGACCTGGTCGAGGAGGCCCCCGAACTGGCCCGCGACCGCCGGGAGCGGTGGTGGCGGCTGGTCTCGGCCGGGCTGCGCTGGTCCAGCGCCGACTTCGCCGACGACCCGTCCCGGGAGGCGGTGCAGCAGGCCGCCGTCTCGCTCAACCTCGACCGCCAGGTCGGGCTGGTCCGGGACTGGCACGCCGCCGCTCCCGACCAGCGGGCCGCCTGGGGCGAGGCGCCCTTCTCCACCGACCGGTGGCTGCGGTTCACCCCGGCCGAACTGGCCGAGTTCGAGGCCGAACTGCTCGCCCTGCTCGCCCGGTGGGGCGACCGCGAGCTGCCCGACGACGGGCAGACCCGCGAGCCGGTCTTCTTCTTCGCCCACGGCATCCCGGCCCAGCCCTGAACCGGCCGGCGGACGAGCGAGACGAGGAGAAGAGATGAGCCTGCTCCGGCAACGGGATTTCCGGCTGCTCTGGATCGGCCAGGCCGGCAGCACCTTCGGCGCCAGCGTCACCAGCGTGGCGCTGCCCCTGGTCGCGGTCGCCACCCTCGACGCCAGCACCTTCCAGGTGGCGCTGCTGACCGCCGCCGCGTGGCTGCCCTGGCTGCTGGTCGGGCTGCCGGCCGGCGCCCTGGTGGACCGGCTGCGCTGCCGGCCGGTGATGGTGACCTGCGACCTGGTCGCCGCGCTGCTCTTCGCCAGCGTGCCGGTCGCCGGCTGGCTGGGTGCACTCACCATCGGGCACCTGCTGGCCGTCGCGCTGGCCGGCGGCACGGTGAGCGTCTTCTTCAAGACCGCGTACCAGGTATACCTGCCCACCCTGCTCGACCGGGCCGACCTGGCCGAGGGGAACGCGAAGCTCCAGGGGACCGAGGCGGTCGCCCAGGTGGCCGGTCCGGGCGCCGCCGGCCTGCTGGCCAACCTGGTCGGCGCGGCCACCGCGCTGCTGGCGGACGTGCTCGGCTTCCTCGGCTCGGCCGCCTGCCTGCTGTCGATCCGGAGCAGGGAGCCACGCCGGGCCGCCGAGCCGGCGGCGGGTCTCGGCCGGCAGATCGCCGAGGGGGTACGCTTCACCGCCCGCGACCCCTACCTGCGGGTACTCACCGTCTGGGGTGGGGTCAGCAACCTCGGCCTGATCGGCTACCAGGCGCTCCTGGTCGTCTTCCTGGTCCGTGAGGTCGGGCTCGGCCCGGGTACCGTCGGCGGCCTGGTCGCCGTGATGAGCCTCGGCGGAGTCATCGGCGCCGCGATCGCCACCACGCTGTCCCGGCGGCTCGGCAGTGCCCGCGCGCTGCTGCTCTGCGCCCTCGGCGCCGAACCGTTCGGGCTGCTGATCCCGATGACCGCACCCGGTGCCCGGCTCGCCCTGCCAGTGGTCGCCGGAATGGTGATCGGCGCCGGAGTGGTCGCCGGCAACGTGATCAAGGCCGGCTTCCGCCAGGCGTACGTGCCACACCGGCTGCTCGGCCGGGTCAGCGTGACCATGCAGGTGGTCAACCTCGGCACCATCCCACTCGGTGCCGTGCTCGGCGGCGTGCTCGGTACGGCGCTCGGGCTCCGCCCCGCGATGTGGGTGATCACCGCCGGACTGGCGCTGAGCGGGCTGATCCTGCTGGCCGGCCCGCTGCGCAAACGCCGCGACCTGCCCGAGCCGGAGCCGGACGCGGACCTGCCGGAGCACCCCGCGCAACCGCCGGAGCCCGACGAGGAGCCGCCCGCGCCGGCCCGGTCAGCGCGTCGCGAGCTGCTCAGCGCGGCTGAACGTTAGCCGCCTGCGGGCCCTTGTCGCCCTGGGTGACGTCGAACTCGACCTTCTGCCCCTCGTTGAGCTCGCGGTAGCCGGACGTCGCGATCGCGGAGTAGTGGACGAAGACGTCCGGCCCCCCGCCGTCCTGCTCGATGAAGCCGAAGCCCTTTTCCGAGTTGAACCACTTGACGGTTCCGCTTGCCATGGGTGTCTCCTTAGCGGCGCGCCCGGTGCGTGGCGTGCCCTGTACGCCACCGACAGTAGCGTCCCGGGCTCGCCGGTGCGGGCGGAAGTCGGGAGTCGTACAAACCTCGGCCTACGCCGGACGGCGGAGTCACCCCTAGGCGGAGTCAGGGTCGACCGCGCCGCTTACCAGGGCTCGACCCGGATGTCCAGGTGACGTTCGGTCCGTAACGTTCCTGACGTGGCGGACTGGCTGGTTCAGGTGGGGGAACTGCCGTCGGGAGTCTTTCTGGCGGTGCTCGGCGGTGTCATGATGCTGGACGCGATTCCGCTGCTCGGCGTACTCGTGCCGGGCGACGTCGCGGTACTGGCCGCGGTGGGGGTCGGCCGGCCGGCGAGTCTGGGGGCGTTCCTGGCGGTGATCGGCGGCTGCCTCGGCGGCTGGTCGCTCACCTTCCTCGCCGGTCGACGGTTCGGTGCCCGGCTGCGGCGCAGCCGTACCGGGGCGTGGATCGGGGAGGCGCGCTGGTCGGCCGCCGAGCGGATCCTCGGCAGTGGTGGGGGCCGGATGGTGATGGTGGCGCCCTTCCTGCCGGTACTCAACGCGCTGCTGCCGCTCGCCGCCGGCGGGCTGCGGATGTCGTACCGGCGGTTCCTGGGTTTCGCGGCGGTCGGCGCGGTGCTCTGGGCCGGCCTCTACATGGTGCTCGGCATCCTGGCCCGCTCGGTCGGCGGGCTGCTGCCCGGCGAGTCGTTCGCGCTGCTCGGCACGGTGGGCTTCGGGATGCTCTTCGGCGGCCTCGTCCTGCTGGGCGTACGCCGCCGGCTCGCCGCGACGGTCCAGAGCTGACCGGCGGCTGTCGATGATCGGGGGGTGATGGGTGGTGCCGGCCGGCTGGGGCCGCCGGCCGGTGTCACCCGGGGGGACGCGGAACGCGGGTCACGGGGTGCCGGGACGGGTCGGGGCAACGGCCGGTCGGGAACGTGGTCGCGGAGCCGCTGCGGACCGGCGGCCGGTCAGGGGGGACCGGCCGCCGGTGCCGGGGCGAGGTCGCCGGGTGATGTCGCCGGGCGGGGCGGGTCGCCGCCCGGCTGGCATACTGGGCTGCCATGGTGTTGTCGCGGCGCTGGGCCGGTTTCCTGATCCTGGTCGGCGTGTGGACCTGGGTGATCTGGCCCCGGTTCGCCGTCGCGATCTGGAACGACGCCCGGGCCTGGTCGACCGGAGAGATCGGGCAGGGCAGCCCGACCAGCTTCCTCTGGGTGCACGCGCTGTTGATCGGGGCGTCCCTGGCGATCGGCAGCACGGTCGGCGTTCTCGGCGTACGCGGCTGGTGGGCCGGGCGGGCTCCGCGAACCGCAGGCCGGCCTCGTTCCTGAGCTGTTCCCGGCGTGGTCCGGCGCCGGCCGGCGTACCCCCGTCAGCACGACCGCCGGCCGGCGAGTCATGGGCCCCGGTGTCGAACCGGGCACACCGCCATCATGAGTGGCGGCCGAGCAGCCAACGCCCGCGCCCATGGCATCCACAGTGGATGGCAACGAGGCCTCGCCGGGAGTCGAACCCGCAGCACCCGCTTTGCAGGCGGGGCGCCCCACCGGGGACGAAACGAGGCCGGGTGGGCCCGACGATCGGGCCCGGCGTGCGGGTGGGAGGACTCGAACCTCCTCAGCGCGAAGCACCTGTTCTACAGACAGGCCCGACTCTCCAGCGTCGGCGCACCCGCGTGGGTGACTGGCGGGACTCGAACCCAGCTACCTCCGGATCCACGGTCCGGCGCTCTTCCGGCTGAGCTACAGTCACCATCGCGGCCTCCCGGCCAGTACCCGGACCTGGGATCGAACCAGGGACCTCCTCGGGGTGAACGAGGCGCTGCCACCACTGAGCTATCCGGGCATCGCTCCGGCGGAGCGGGGGAGTGACGTAGCGCCGACGGGATTCGAACCCGCGAACTCCAGGGTGAAAGCCTGGCGACTCTTGCCACTCGTCCACGGCGCCGGGTGAGTGTTCCGAGCTGGACTCGAACCAGCGACCCTCGCGATGTCGACGCGATGCTCTTCCGACTGAGCTACCGGAACGGGGGCGGGACCGGGAGTCGAACCCGGGGCCTGCGGCTTATGAGGCCGCCGCGCTTCCACCGCGCCATCGGAGCAGGTACGCCGCCAGGGACTTGAACCCTGAACCCACGCATTAAGAGTGCGTTGCTCTGACCATTGAGCTAGCGGCGCATGACAGTGCTGAGGAGGAAGGCGGAGGAGTCGAACCCCTGCCGTTGCCGACACCCCGGTTTTCAAGACCGGTCGCCCGCCACCGGGCGGCGCCTTCCGAGAGTTTGGCGGACCCCCGGGGTATGCCCGACCCCGGGGGCCCTGAAGTTCCACCCGTTCGCACGCCAGCGGCGTTTAAGCGCCACGATCAGTCTGCAGTCGACGTGCTTTGCCATTAAGCGACCGCCGCAGGAAGAGCGGCAGACTGGACTCGAACCAGCATCTCGTCGAGGTTGTCGTGGTCGGTAGATCTGGCGATCGGTGGGGGTGCTGAGTCTGGAGCGATAGCCTCAGCCTGCTCGGTGCCGGTATGCCTCTGCCGGTTGGGCTACCTCGGCCCGAAGTGCCGAGGGGAGGACTCGAACCTCCACTGGAACCGTCACCTCTGATGAGTCTGACAAATCAGCCTCAGTCTCGGCGCACTGTTGCGCCACCCCCCGCTCCACGGGGGTGCCTGGGAGACTACCCGAACAGGTAGCCGAACACCTCGTCGCCGACGGTGCGGTCCTCGACCGTGGTGCTGTTCGCCTCCTCGCGGGCCACCTTCACCGCCTCCAGCAGCTTGTCGACCCGGCCGCGCAGCACCTTGACCCGCTCCGCCGGCAGGGCGCCGGAGAGCTTCACCGTGGTCCAGGTGCCCACCGGCACGTCCTCGGTGTAGACCTCGACCTGCGCCGGGTGCTTCTCGGTCGCCTCGGCCTTGACGTGGTTGCGGTGCACCTTGCGCATCTTCTGGGTCTGGCTCGGCGTACTCGCGTAGCAGCCGCGATCGGGGTCGAACTCCCACCGCTCCGCCGCGTCCAGGGTGGCCAGCCCGTCGACGAAGGTACGCAGGTCGACGAGCTGCTTCTCCAGGAAGAGCAGGTAGGTGACCGGGGCCTGCCGGACCAGGGTCCGCCCGTCGACCACCACGTCGGCCTTGGCGGTGGCGTTGCCGGTGTCCTGGAGGAACTGGAGGTCGAAGAGCCGGCCCATGGTGCTCGCCACCTCGTCGAGGACCTCCTGGACGGTGTACTGCACCCGGGTCGACTCCGGCGGCAACTGCTCGCGGATGTCGTCGGCGAACGGCTGGTAGGTGCGGGAGATGCCGGAGAGCGGCGGCGCCTTCTGGGTACGCCGGTGCGCGTCGGTCAGCTCCCGCTTGGCCTGTGGCTTGAAGCCCTGCACCAGAGCGTTGACCTTGTGCAGTTCGGTGGGATTCGGCACCATGATCCTTTCGGTCTCGTCGGGCAGACGATAGTCGTCGTCGCCACGTACGGCGACCCTGTCGAAGTCGGGACGGCCGGATTCGAACCGACGGCCTCCGCACCCCCAGTGCGGCGCGCTGCCAAGCTGCGCCACGTCCCGATGTCGTACCCCTGGGACGGTTCGAACGTCCGGCCTCCTGGTTCGTAGCCAGGCACTCTGTCCACTGAGCTACAGGGGCTTGGACCTCTTCTTCGTCATCGCCGGCGTTACCGCCAAGTATCTGATTCCAATCTCGGCGGTCAACGGCATGCGTGCGCTCATACTCGACTCGAAGTACTCTGCGTTTCAAATCGAGTAGCGGAGAGGGAGGGATTCGAACCCCCGACGGTGTCATCCGTTACGGGTTAGCAGCCCGCTGCCTTAACCATCTCGGCCACCTCTCCTCCGTGTCGTACGGTTGAACGACATCCCTGAGGCGTACGTACCCGGAGCAGGAGTCGAACCTGCAACACACCGGTTCTGAGCCGGCGGCCTCTTCCGTTGGGCTATCCGGGCCCGGGTGGAGTGACGCGGGATCGAACCGCGCACGCGCAGCTTGCAAGGCAACACTGTGCACCAGCACTCACCCCGAAGTGCCCTCGGCGCGACTCGAACGCGCACGTGACCAGGCTCTCGACCTGGTGCCTCTGCCAAATTGGGCCACGAGGGCATCGTGCTCCCGGACAAGGATTTGAACCTCGATTGCCTGATCCAGAATCAGGAGTCCTGCCAGTTGGACGATCCGGGAACGGGCGGCCGGCGGGGGAGAATCCGCCGGCCGCCGTCAGCGCCGGGTCAGCGCGGCCCAACCGGGGACCGTCGCCGCCGACCGCAGCACCATGCCCGCCTCGGCGGGGGTGCGGTCTGCCTTGCGCTGGTTGCAGCCGTCGCAGCAGGCGACGGTGTTGGTCCAGGTGTTCCGGCCGCCACGGGAGCGGGGCAGGATGTGGTCGACGGTGCTGGCGGGACCGCCGCAGTAGCCGCACCGGCGTCCGTCCCGGGCGAGCACACCCGGCCGGGACCAGGCCGGGCCCGAACTGAAGCGCCACCTGGTGACGACGTACCGGACGAGCCGAACCACCGTCGGCACCGGGTAGACCCCGATCAGTCGGTCCGGTACGGCCTCGTGCACCTCGGCGACCCGCCGGACCAGCATCCGTACGGCGTGCCGGAGACTGACCCGGTGGAGCGGGCCGAGGTCGGCGTTGATGACCAGGACGTCCACCGGATGCCTCCTTTTCTCTCGTCGGGGTCACGGAATCCGTGTCGGGTGTTCGGAGCGGCTACCGGGATTCGAACCCGGGGCCTCCACCATGGCGAGGTGGCGCGCTGCCAAACTGCGCTACAGCCGCGTGTGAAGATGCTCCGGGTGCGATTCGAACGCACACTGTGCGCGTTTTGAGCGCGCTGCCTCCTGCCGTTGGGCTACCGGAGCGGATGGTCGGGGACACGGGCGTTCCCCGACGGATACTGCCGTGCGTAGACCGTGCCGGAATCGAACCGGCCTTCTCCAGATTGAGAGTCTGGTGAGATAACCACTACTCCAACGGTCCGGGCGGGACGCTGTCGCCCCGGTGTGCACTGGATCGTCCGGGACCCGAGAATCGAACTCGGTGTCTCCTGTACCCAAAACAGGCGGGTCAGCCGTCTCCCTCGCCCCGGATCCGCCCGGCCGGCGCGCTGGTACGGCGCCGGCCGGGCATCATCTTTGCCATCCACTGTGGAGTTTTCAACGTGGTACCGGTCCCGCCGGCCGAGGTCGGGGGAGAAGCAGGGGTGACAGGACTCGAACCTGCAACCTTCGGATTTGGAGGCCGCTGCGCTGCCAGTTGCGCCACACCCCTGTGTGGTGAAATCCGTGTGGGTAAAAGAAACGCCGCCCGGTCCCGGGTCTGGGAGGGCGGCGTAAACGCGGGTGGAGTCGCGTTACGTCCGCCAGCCGCCCAGCTTGGCACATTCGCCAAAGCTCAGGTGGACGGGGCGCCCGGGCATGGCGTGACTCGACGAGGCGTACGGCAGTTGCCGCCACGCTCGCGCTGAGGTCTGCCACAACATCGGATGCTCCCTGTCGTTTCGGTGCCGGTTTGTTGATCGCTGTGGTAACTACGGTAGGTGCCGCTCCCGCGCGGAGCAACATCTTTTTCGGATTCTGTCGCACCTCATCGATCGGGCGCGCGGAAACGGCTGCTCGACGGCGTTGCCGGCACCGGTCGACAGCGGTGCCGGCACGATCCGCAGTGGACTCAACGGACCCGTTCGACCAGCCGGGTCACCGCGGCGGCGACCGCCTCGGGCGCCTGCGCCTGCGGGAAGTGGCCCACTCCGGGGAGCATCACCACCTCGGCTCCGAGTTGTTCGCCGATCCACTGGGCCTCGGTCGCCGGATCCTTCCAGTCCACGTCGGCGGCGCCCATCACCACGACGGCGGGGGCGGACACCTCGGGCAGCCGCTGCCGGGCCGGTTCGTGCGAGGTGCGGGTGGTCCGCACGAAGGCCCGCCAGTGTCCGGGGCGGCGCAGGTTGTCCCGTACCCGGGCGCGGTGCTGCTCGTACCCCTCGGGCTTGGTGCCGGGCAGCCACCTCGGGTAGTAGCCGAGGAAGGCCGCCGGGCCCCAGGGCCGGACGAGCATGATCCGGAAGAGCAGGTTCAGCACGGCGGCACCGGCGGGCTGCCGGACGAAGGGCCCGAGCAGGGCGAGTCCGCGAATCTTCGCCGGGGCGTCGGCGGCGGCGATCACGGCGGCTCCGGCGCCCATCGAGTTGCCGACCAGGTAGCCGGACCCGCCGAGTTCGTCGAGGAGCGCGAGCAGGTCGCTGGCGAGGGCGACGTCGTCGTACCGGGAGAAGCTGGCGTCGCTGTCGCCGTGCCCCCGGATGTCCAGCACGGCCACCCGGTAGCCCGCCTCGACCAGCCTCGGCACGAGCAGCCGGTAGGACTGGCGCAGTTCGCCCATCCCCGGCGAGCAGATCACCAGCGGGCCGTCGCCGTCCCAGAGGTCATAGGCGATGCGCCCTTCGGGGCGGCGAAGGTAGTGGATCTGAGTCATAGCCTAAAAGCTACACCCATTAGCCAAGGTCGCCAAGAGTCGACCCGTTCCCGACGGTCGGGTGCACCGGTCCCGGCGCGCGCCGCCCGGTCGGCGACGGCCGTCCGGCGCGGTCGCCCTCAGCGCGGCACCGGGGGCATACGGCCAGGTCCGGAGGGGTGGAAGCCGCGGTTTCGTCCCGGCCCGGCGATGGCCGGTGGCACCATGAGAGAGCAGTTGGTCTTTGCCGGGTCGCCCGAACCCTCGGAAGCGAACCCCGGCCGGGGGCGGCCCGCGCGGGCGGCGGTGCGGCACCCGGACCACGCCTGTGGCGGTGCCCGCGGCAGGGAGGGTGCCGCAGCCGCGCGGCCCCACTCCGGCGGCTCGCAACGCCCGCGCCGGCCGCGCGGATCCGGTCCGACAGCCGTACGGGAGGAAAAGCCATGGCAGACACCCGGGCCAGCACGAGTACCAGCGGCGACGGCGTTACCACACCCGAGCTGGTGCAGCGGGCCACCGAGCAGATATCCGGGCTGCTCCGCGAGGAACTCGCGCTGGCCCAGCTGGAGATGTCGGAGAAGGGCAAGCGTGCGGGACTCGGCGCCGGACTCTTCGGCGGCGGCGGCGCTCTGGCCCTCTACGCCGGTGCCGCACTGGTCGCCGCCGCCGTGGTGGGGTTGAGCTACGTCATCCCGGCAGCACTGGCCGCGCTCGTCGTCGGCGTCGTGCTGGCCGCTCTGGCGGGACTGCTGGCGGTGTCCGGCCGGAAACAGGTCCGCCGTGCGACGCCGGCGATGCCGAAATCGACGGTGGGAAGCCTGCGCGCCGACGCCGAGACGGTGCGGAACGCGGCCAAGGATCGGGGACGGTCATGACGATGGGGGACGGCGCCGGGGACGTGGACCGGACCCGTGCGGAGATCGACCGGCGGCGTGCCGAACTCGGCGAGACGGTTCAGGCGCTGGCGGCCAAGACGGACGTACGCGCCCGCGGCATCCAGAAGGCCGAACAGACCACGAACCGGCTCCGGGAACGCTCGGCACAGGCGACCGGGACGGTCCGCGAGAAGGTCGCGCAGCTGCCGGACGTGGTCGGCCAGAAGGTGGAACAGGCGCAGCGGAGGGTGGGTCAGATGGCTGCGGATGCCGGCGAACAGGGCGCCCGTGGTGCCGAGAAGGTGAGCGCCTCGGTCAACCGGGCGGGTGGGATGGTCCGTCGCACCCCGGTGCCGTTCGCTCTCGGTGCCGTCGTGGTGATCGTGGGCGTGCTGACGGCGCGGAAGCGCATGGCGGCCGCCCGGGCCAGGCGCCGGAGCGGCTGGAACGCCGACCGGCTGCTGCGGATGGCTCGGCCGATGGCTCCGTGGTGGTCGGCGGTGACCAGATCCGTGCGACGGTAGGGGGGCCGGCTACCAGCCCCGGGCCCGCCACTCCGGGATCGACGGGCGTTCCGCGCCGAGCGTCGAGTCCCTGCCGTGGCCGGGGTAGAACCAGGTGTCGTCCGGCAGCACGTCGAACACCTTGGCCTCCAGGTCGTCCATGATCTGCGCGAACTCGTTCGGGTTGGTCGTCCTCCCCGGGCCTCCGGGAAAGAGCGAGTCCCCGGTGAACAGGTGCGTCCCGTCGGTGTCGTCCCGGTAGAGCAGCGCGACGGAGCCCGGGGTGTGCCCGACGATGTGGATCACCTCGAGTTCGCGGTCGCCGACCCGGATCCGGTCACCGTCGGTGAGCGGCTCGGAGGGGATCGGCAGCCCGTCCGCGTCGGCGGCGTGCACCAGCGACCGGGCACCGGTGCTGGCCGCCACCTCCTCCAGCGCCACCCAGTGGTCCATGTGCTGGTGCGTGGTCACCACGGCGGCCAGCCCGGCGTCGCCGACCAGTTCCAGCAGCCGGGGCGCCTCGTTGGCCGCGTCGATCAACACCTGCTCGCCGGTCGAGTTGCAGCGCAGCAGGTACGCGTTGTTGTCCATCGGGCCGACCGACAGCTTGCTGACGGTGAGCCCGGCCAGCTCGCGTACGTCGGGCGGGCCGTCGGTGACGACGTCTCCGGTGTAGCTCATGTGACAGGGCCTCCGAGTCGGGTCGGCGGATCAGATCCAGGGCGGGGGTGCCGGCAGTGGCCCGGCCGGCGTGACGACGAGGCCGGTACCGGTGCTCCGGCCGGTGAGCCAGCCGGCCAGTTCGTGTGCCGGACCGGTGACGGTACGCAGTTCCGGGCCGCTCTCCGGCGCCGGGATGCCCGCCGGCCGACCTCGGCCGGTGGCGACGGTCAGCGGCTGCCCGGTCTCCGTCGGCAGCAGCACCAGGGCGAGCGGATCGTCCCGCTCGGCCAGGTCGTGCACCACCTCGTGCAGCAGCCGCTGGCCGAACGCGTCCGGCCAGTCGGCGGTCCGGTAGCCGGCGGCGAGGTCGACGTGGTGCACCTCCACCTCGCGCAGCCGCCCCCAGGCCAGGGTGGCGGCCGGGCGGAGCCCGCGGGCGGAGCGGACCTGCGCGGCCCAGGCCTCCGCCGGCAGTGCCCCGGCCGCCTCGACGAACCGCTGCGCGCTGGCCCGCAGGTCGGCGAGCTGGGCGGCGGCCGGCCGGGCCGCGCCGGCCGCGATCTCCGCGTTCCGGGCCGCCGGGTTCGGGTACTGCGGGATGTCCTCACCGGTACGCGCCGAGGTCAGCAGGTTGACGTAGCTGTCGGCGTTCCGGGCGAGGTGGGTGAGGATGTGTCCCCGGGTCCAGCCCGGGAGCAGGGACGGCTCGCCGACCGCCGCGTCGTCGAGCCCGTCGACGGTCCGCAGCAGCCGGTCCGTCGCCCGGTCCACCTCGGGCAGCAGCGCGAGCGGGTCGAGTGTCACGACTCACGACGATAGCGGTCGACGGCCGGCGGGGCGCGGCGCCTGCGCCGCGAGTGGCGGCCCGGAATTGGCTTTCGGTGTGGTCGGGCCAGCACCTACCGTTCGAGTACACACACACCCGCAAGGCGTGAGGAGGTGGGATGCATGCCGGTCGCAGTGCGCGGGGCCACCGTTTCCACTTCTGGATTCCACTGCTGAATCTCACTCCTGACGACAAGGGTTGACATGACCTTCGATCTCGCGTCCCTCGGTTGGGACGCGTCCGCGGCCGCTCCGTACCCGGAACGCGGCGACGAACTACGGCCCGGCCGGGTGGTCCGGGCCGACCGGGGGATCTGCACGGTGCTCGGTGCGGGCGGGCTCGTCCGGGCCAGCCTCGGCGGCGGGGTACTGATCGCCGCCGCCCGGGACGCGGTCAACCTGCCCTGTGCGGGTGACTGGGTGCTGGTCCGGGACTGGCCGGACCGGCGACTGACCGTGGAGGCGGTGCTGCCCCGGCGTACCGCGATCGTGCGGCGGACCGCCGACAAGGATTCGACCGGGCAGGTACTTGCGGCGAACGCCGACGCGGTGGCGGTGATCGAGCCGCTGCATCCGTCTCCGGACGTGGCCCGGATCGAGCGGCTGATCGCGCTGGCCTGGGAGTCCGGTGCCACCCCGCTGCTGGTGCTCACCAAGTGCGACCTGGTGGCCGATCCGGCGGCGGTGGCCGAGCAGCTCGGCCAGGCGGCGCCCGGTGTCGAGGTGCTGCCGGTGAGCGCCCAGCGCGGGACCGGGCTGGCCCGGCTACGACCGTGGATCGTCGCCGGCCGGACCCTGGCGCTGCTCGGGCCGTCCGGGGCCGGCAAGTCGACCCTGGTGAACGCGCTGGCCGGCGCGACGGTGATGACCACGCAGGGGGTACGCGGGGTGGACGGCAAGGGCCGGCACACCACCACGCACCGGCAGCTGATCCCGATCCCGGGCGGGGGAGCGGTGCTGGACACCCCGGGGGTGCGGGCGGTCGGCCTGCTCGACGCGGCGGCCGGACTGGACCAGGCCTTCGCCGACGTGGCCGCTCTCGTCGCGGCCTGCCGGTTCGCCGACTGCGGGCACCGGGGCGAGCCGGGCTGCGCGGTCCAGGTCGCGCTGGAGACCGGCGAGCTGAGCCCACGACGCTGGGCGAGCTGGCAGAAACTCCAGCGCGAGGTGGCGTACGAGACACGCCGTCGGGACGCGCGGTTGGCGGCCGAGGAACGGTACAAATGGAAGCGGATTCGCAAGGAGCAGCGGAGTCGGGGCGGCCCGGGGCGGTGACCTGCCGGGAACCCGGGGCGTTGAGCTGCGGGAATCTGCCGGTGCGGAAAACTGTCGTACGCCGGGGCTAGAGTTGCCGAGGCGCTTCTCTGCGCCACCAAATCGGACAGAACGTATCTTTTCTCCCCGGGAGTGCGCGGACAGTGGCCGACCGACTGATCATCCGTGGCGCGCGTGAACACAACCTGCGCGACGTCAACCTCGACCTGCCGCGCGACGCCATGATCGTCTTCACCGGGCTCTCGGGTTCCGGCAAATCCAGCCTGGCCTTCGACACGATCTTCGCCGAGGGCCAGCGGCGGTACGTCGAGTCGCTGTCGTCGTACGCCCGGCAGTTCCTCGGCCAGATGGACAAGCCGGACGTCGACTTCATCGAGGGGCTCAGCCCCGCCGTCTCGATCGACCAGAAGTCCACCTCCCGCAACCCGCGCTCCACCGTCGGCACCATTACCGAGGTCTACGACTACCTCCGGCTGCTCTTCGCCCGGGTCGGCGAGCCGCACTGCCCGATCTGCGGTCAGAAGATCTCCAAGCAGAGCCCGCAGCAGATCGTCGACCGGGTGCTGGCGATGGAGGAGGGCACCCGGTTCATGGTGCTGGCCCCGGTGGTGCGCGGCCGCAAGGGCGAATACGTCGACCTCTTCGCCGAGCTACAGGCCAAGGGCTACGCCCGGGCCCGGGTCGACGGGGTGGTCCATCCGCTCACCGAGCCGCCCAAACTGAAGAAGCAGGAGAAGCACACCATCGAGGTGGTGGTCGACCGGCTCACCGTCAAGGCGGGTGCCAAGCAGCGGCTCACCGACTCGGTGGAGTCCGCGCTCGGCCTCTCCGGCGGGCTGGTGCTGCTCGACTTCGTCGACCTGCCGGAGGACGACCCGGCCCGGGAGCGGCGCTACTCGGAGCACCTGGCCTGCCCCAACGACCACCCGCTGGCGATCGAGGACCTCGAACCCCGGGTCTTCTCCTTCAACGCCCCGTACGGCGCCTGCCCCGAGTGCACCGGGCTCGGCACCAAGAAGGAGGTCGACGCCGACCTGATCATCCCGGACCCGGAGCGGACCCTGCGGGAGGGCGCCGTCCAGCCGTGGTCCGGCGGGCAGACCCAGGAATACTTCCTCCGCCTGTTGCAGGCGCTGGGCGAGGCGGAGCACTTCGACCTCGACACCCCGTGGCGGGCGCTCCCGTCCCGGGCGCAGAAGACCATCCTGCACGGCTCCGGCGACCAGGTGCACGTCCGCTACCGCAACAAGTACGGCCGCGAGCGCTCCTACTACACCGGCTTCGAGGGCGTGGTGCAGTGGATCGAGCGGCGGCACAACGACACCGAGTCGGAGTGGTCCCGGGACAAGTACGAGGGCTACATGCGGGACGTCCCCTGCCCGGTCTGCCGGGGCAGCCGACTCAAGCCCGAGGTGCTGGCGGTCACCCTCGGCGGGCGGAACATCGCCGAGGTCTGCGCGCTCTCGGTCGGCGAGTGCGCCGAGCTGCTCGGCGGGATGACCCTGACCGACCGGCAGAAGATGATCGCCGAGCGGGTGCTCAAGGAGATCAACGCCCGGCTGCGCTTCCTGGTCGACGTCGGCCTGGACTACCTGTCGCTGGACCGGCCGGCCGGCACCCTCTCCGGCGGCGAGGCGCAGCGGATCCGGCTCGCCACCCAGATCGGCTCCGGCCTGGTCGGGGTGCTCTACGTGCTGGACGAGCCGTCCATCGGGCTGCACCAGCGGGACAACCACCGGCTGATCGAGACGCTGGTCCGGCTCAAGGGGCTGGGCAACACGCTGATCGTGGTGGAGCACGACGAGGACACCATCCGGACGGCGGACTGGATCGTCGACATCGGGCCGGGGGCGGGCGAGCACGGCGGCAAGATCGTGCACAGCGGTTCCGTACCGGAGCTGTTGTCGAACGAGGAGTCGGTGACCGGGGCGTACCTCTCCGGGCGCAGGGCGATCCCGACCCCGAAGGGGCGCCGGCCGCAGATGCCGGGCCGCGAGCTGGTGGTGCAGGGGGCGCGCGAGCACAACCTGCGCAACCTCACCGTGTCGTTCCCACTCGGGCAGTTCATCGCGGTCACCGGGGTCAGCGGCTCCGGCAAGTCGACCCTGGTCAACGACATCCTCTACGCCGTGCTCGCCAACCAGATCAACGGGGCGCGGCTGGTGCCCGGCCGGCACACCCGGGTCACCGGCCTGGAGCACGTGGACAAGGTGGTCGGGGTCGACCAGTCGCCGATCGGACGCACCCCGAGGTCCAACCCGGCGACGTACACCGGGGTCTGGGACCACGTCCGCAAGCTCTTCGCCGAGACCACCGAGGCGAAGGTCCGGGGGTACGGGCCGGGGCGGTTCTCCTTCAACGTCAAGGGCGGCCGCTGCGAGGCGTGCAGCGGCGACGGCACCATCAAGATCGAGATGAACTTCCTGCCGGACGTCTACGTGCCGTGCGAGGTCTGCAAGGGCGCCCGCTACAACCGGGAGACCCTGGAGGTGCACTACAAGGGGCGGACGGTCTCCGACATCCTGGAGATGCCGATCGAGGAGGCGGCCGAGTTCTTCTCGGCGATCCCGGCCATCCACCGGCACCTGAAGACCCTGGTCGACGTCGGCCTCGGGTACGTCCGGCTCGGCCAGCCGGCGCCGACCCTCTCCGGCGGCGAGGCGCAGCGGGTCAAGCTCGCCTCCGAGTTGCAGAAGCGTTCCACCGGCCGCACGGTGTACGTGCTCGACGAGCCGACCACCGGGCTGCACTTCGAGGACATCCGCAAGCTGCTCGGGGTGCTGGAGAGCCTGGTCGACAAGGGCAACACCGTGATCGTCATCGAGCACAACCTCGATGTGATCAAGACCGCCGACTGGCTGGTCGACATGGGCCCGGAGGGCGGGCACCGGGGCGGCCTGGTGCTGGCCGCCGGTACCCCGGAAGAGCTGGCGGAGGTCCCGGAGAGCCACACCGGCCAGTTCCTCCGGCCGGTGCTCGGGCTGACCGGCCCGGCCCGGGGAGCGAGCGCGGCCGTCACCCGGGCGGCCCGGGCCAACGGTGCCGCCAAGGCCGACGGCACGGCGAAGGCCAACGGTGCGGCGAAGGCCAACGCCGCCTCGACCAGGGCGAACGGCGCCGTGACCAAGGCCGGTGACGGTGCCGCGAAGGCCGGCAACGGCCGGGCCGCCGAGGGTACGGTGAAGGGCGGCGCCGCCCGGGCGGGTACGACGGCGAAGGCCACGACCGGGAAGACCGGTACGGCGAAGAGCCGGCGCACCGGAAAGTCCTGACCCCGGTCCGGTTGAACCGGTTGGTGGATATATCCGTGTCTTCGGGCGTGGCCGCGGACGACCAGGAGCGCGGCGCCGAAGAGGAAGGCTAGGTATGAGTGACGAACTGACCGGGCCGGGCACGCAGACCCGACGGGCGCTGTTGGCGGGCGCGGGTGCGGTGGGCGTGTCCGTGGTGTTGGCCGCGTGCGGCACCGGTGACGACGACGCGCTCGACGGCACCGGAAGCAGCCCGTCGGCCGGCGGCGCTCCGGCGCCCAGCGGTTCGGCGAGCGCTCCGGCCGAGGGCGGCGGCGCCGCCGCGCTGGCCAAGAAGAGCGAGATCCCGGTCGGCGGCGGCAAGATCTTCGCTGACCAGCAGATCGTGGTCACCCAGCCGACCGAGGGCGAGTTCAAGGCCTTCAGCTCGATCTGCACCCACCAGCAGTGCCCGGTGACCGGGGTCGACGGGGGCACGATCAACTGTAGTTGCCACTTCAGCAAGTTTTCCGTGGCCGACGGGTCGGTCAAGGGCGGCCCGGCCACCAAGCCGCTGGCCGAGAAGAAGGTCAACGTCGACGGGGACAACATCGTCCTGGCCTGAGGGCCGGTTCGCCCGGCGCGGTCGACCCTCCGTCGCCGCGCCGGGCGTTGTCCCAGGCGGGGTCTAGGCTTGTCGGCGTGCCCGACCCCGCTACCTATCGCCCGGCACCGGGCACCATTCCCGACCTGCCCGGGGTTTACCGGTTCCGTGATCCCAGCGGCCGGGTGATCTATGTCGGCAAGGCGAAGAGCCTGCGCAGCCGCCTCAACTCCTACTTCGGCGACCTGTGGAACCTGCACCAGCGCACCCAGCAGATGGTCACCACCGCCGGCAGCGTGGACTGGGTCACCGTCGGCACCGAGGTCGAGGCGCTCCAACTCGAATACAACTGGATCAAGCAGTACGACCCCCGGTTCAACGTGCGGTACCGGGACGACAAGTCGTACCCCTATCTCGCGGTCACCCTCGACGAGGAGTTTCCCCGGCTCCAGGTGATGCGCGGCGCCAAGCGCAAGGGGGTGCGCTACTTCGGGCCGTACTCGCACGCCTGGGCGATCCGCGAGACGCTCGACCTGCTGCTCCGGGTCTTTCCGGCCCGGACCTGCTCGGCCGGGGTCTTCCGCCGGCAGGCCCAGATCGGCCGGCCCTGCCTGCTCGGTGACATCGGCAAGTGCTCGGCGCCGTGCGTCGGGCGGGCCTCGCCCGAGGAGCACCGCCGGATCGTCGAGGAGTTCTGCGACTTCATGGCCGGTCGCACCGACCAGATGGTCCGCCGGTTCGAACGCGAGATGGGCGAGGCCAGCGAGGCGCTGGAGTTCGAGCGGGCCGCCCGGCTGCGGGACGACATCGTGGCGCTGCGCCGGGCGATGGAGAAGCAGACCGTGGTCTTCGGCGACGGCACCGACGCCGACGTGGTGGCGTTCGCCGAGGATCCGCTGGAGGCGGCGGTCCAGGTCTTCCACGTCCGGGACGGCCGGGTACGCGGCCAGCGCGGCTGGGTGGTGGAGAAGGTCGAGGACCTGACCACCGGCGACCTGGTGCACCACTTCTGCTCCCAGGTCTACGGCGGGGCCGAGGGGGAGGGGGACGTGCCCCGCGAGCTGCTGGTGCCCGCGCTGCCGGCCGACGTCGACGCGCTGGCCGAGTGGCTGTCGGCACGTCGGGGCGGCGGCAAGGTCGCCCTGCGGGTGCCGCAGCGTGGCGACAAGAAGGCGCTGCTGGAGACCGTGGCCCGCAACGCCGCCGAGGCGTTGACCCGGCACAAGCTGCGCCGGGCCGGTGACCTGACCACCCGCAGCGAGGCGCTGGACGAGATCACCGAGGCGCTCGGGATGCGTACCGCACCGCTGCGCATCGAGTGTTACGACGTCTCGCAGATCCAGGGCACCGACGTGGTGGCCAGCATGGTCGTCTTCGAGGACGGCCTGGCGCGCAAGAGCGAATACCGGCGGTTCGTGGTGCGGGGGGCCACCGACGACCTGTCGGCGCTCTCCGAGGTGCTGCGCCGCCGGTTCGCCCGCTACCTCCAGGCGCGCGGCGAGACCGGGGAGATCGGCGACGAGATGGCCTCCGACCCGGACCGGCCGGGCATCGACCCGACCACCGGGCGGCCGCGCAAGTTCGCGTACCCGCCGCAGCTCGTGGTGGTCGACGGTGGGCAGCCACAGGTCGCCGCCGCGGCGCAGGTCCTCGCCGAACTCGGCATCGACGACATCGCACTCTGCGGGTTGGCCAAGCGGCTGGAGGAGGTCTGGCTGCCCGGTGACGAGTTCCCGGTGATCCTGCCCCGCACCTCGGAAGGGCTCTATCTGCTGCAACGGGTCCGGGACGAGGCGCACCGGTTCGCCATCACGTTCCACCGGCAGCGCCGCTCCAAGCGGATGACGGTCTCCGGCCTCGACCAGGTCCCCGGCCTCGGCGAGGTACGCCGCAAGGCGCTGCTGCGGCACTTCGGTTCGGTGAAGCGGCTCTCGGCGGCGACGGTGGACGAGATCGCCGAGGTGCCGGGGGTGGGGCGACGCACCGCCGAGGCGATCGTCGCGGCGCTGAACCCGACCGAGCCGCCGGAAACCGCCGACAACCCGGTGTGACGGTCCGTCCGGCAGCCGCGCCGACCAACCGGAGCTGAGCTTCCCAGTCGGTCAGCGGGTGCACTCCAGTAGCACCCACGCCTCATACCCACCCGGCGAGGTGTAACTGTCGATCACCTCGCAACCGGTGAATCCGGCGTCCCGGGCCCTGCCGAGGGCCTGGCCGTACGCCCAGTCGTATGCCAGCCCCATGCTGCTGTAGCCCTCACCACGGAACTGCCTGGTCTCGTCGGCGTTCGCCGCCACACCGGTACCGATCACGGCCAAAGTTGCGGCGAGTAATCCAGAGGTGACTGTTCGGATAAACATCGCATCAGGATAAGCGGGCATCGATACGGCCGCATCTGAAAGCGGTCGGCGCCGATCCTCGTGCGGTCTGGACACGCCTGGGGTGCCTCGACCCGGATGTCCGGATCTCAGCCATGATCAACCCGGCCCAGGGGGGCGCCCGGTGGAATGCCGTCGGGGGCTCGGTCGTTACATCTCGCGTACGGCCGAGTAGCACCGCCTGTGGCCTGGGCTGGTGGCGGGGCTTCGGGGAATGATCCGGGGCCGCCGGTCGTTACATATGGTGTTCGCTTGAGTACCAGCACAGCCCCCCGCGTGCGTGTGTGCCGGGCGGAGGCGGACACTTCGTCCCTGGAGACCCGTGTGGTTTCGGGACATCTCCGATGACACCCCACATCCCCCGTGGAGTGTTCACCCCCGATTGGAAGGCGGACCATCATGAACACGACTCTGTTCAGCCGATGGCTCCCGGCCATCGAGCAGACTTCCCTGGTACGTAGGACCGCTCTGGGTGTCGCCGGTCTGGCGTTCGTCGGTGGCGCCGTCGCCGGCCCCGCCGTGGCCGCGCACGCCGCTCCCGAGCATGTCGGGTCGACCGTGTCGCAGTCGGTCATGGCCGACAAGGGCAACGACCACAAGAGCGACAAGCGCGACAGCGACAAGCGCGACAAGGGTAAGAACGACAAGCGTGACAAGCGCGAGGGCAAGGATCGTAAGCCGTCGCGGGACAAGCTCGTGCCGCACGGCCCGCAGGGCAAGCAGTCGCGGATCTCGCTGTCGGGTGAGCAGTCCGACAACGTGCGGGCGATCGTGAAGGCGACCAAGAAGGCCGGTCTGGACGAGCGTGCCGCGGTGATCGCGGTCGGCACGAGTCTCCAGGAGTCGAAGCTGGAGAACCTGGGTCACCTGGGTGACCGCAACGACCACGACTCGCTGGGCCTGTTCCAGCAGCGCCCGTCCTCGGGCTGGGGCTCGCCGGAACAGATCACCGATCCGGAGTACTCGACCATCGCGTTCCTCAAGGGCCTCAAGCAGGTCGACGGCTGGCAGAACCTCCCGCTGACCGTGGCCGCGCAGAAGGTACAGGTCTCGGCCTACCCCGACGCGTACGCACAGTGGGAAGACCAGGCAGCCGACCTGGTCGCCAACACCTGGAACA
>NZ_JAZGQL010000038.1:0-126826 GCF_036421995.1 Plantactinospora veratri | reverse complement strand
CACGGTGAAAGTGATATTCCGGGGGGGCCGCGGGGGCGCGCCAGCCAGGACAGGCAGCAGCTGTCCTGGCTGGCGCGACCTCGTGCTCTACACGCGCCACCTGCCAGGCAGGGGCGAGTGGAAGGCGGACCTGAACAAGCAGCACCGCAGGGTCCGGGACAGGTGCATCCCTTAGTCCCCGGCCATCACCGTGCAGGTGAATCCGGCGCTCGTCGGACGGTGCAGCGGAGTGTCGCACTTGACCCGGCGCAGTATCTCGTTCCGGCTGAGGCCGAGCCCCTGCGCGATGAGCCGTTCCGGGCGCACCGGTACCGGATCCTCGAAGACGACCTCCACCCGGACCGGCCACGCCTCGTCGAGCCGTGCCGACGGGGTGTCCAGTCGCCAGGCTCCCGTCCAGTCCAGCTTGAAGCGGTTGCGCCGGGCCAGCAGCGGATCCAACAGCCGGGACGCCACCAGTTCGGGATCGTTGAGGCGGTAGCCGCGGAGTTCGGCCGGATCGAAGGATCTGACCGGCCTTCGCTCGTGCACGGTGAGCTTGCTCGTCCGATCGCAGCCCACGCAGCGGGCCAGCAGCCACACGTCCAGCAGCTTGCCGTTGGCGTTGACGCGGAATCTGCCCTCGCCGGTGGTCGCCGACTCGGACCGGCAGTCCACGCACCGTAACGACAGCAGCGGCAGCCTGGTCCGACGAACGACCCAGGGCAGCACGATATGAGGTTGTGAAGACATGATTTCTAGACCTGATCTCTTTGGGCCTGACACGAGGCCGAATGCGCGCGGCCTCAAGCGCCGTATGACCGGGCGCCCCCAAGGGCAGCCCGGCAGAACCGACGGGAGTCGTCGGCTACAGGTGAGCGGAAGAAGGTGTCAGGTCTAGAGAGCGGGCGGGGTCACGCGGTCTTTCCCTCTGTCCTCACGGCGACGGGCGCAGGCAACCTACGGGAAGGCGGCAGCGAGGCTCAACCGGTTTTCCGGTCAGCCTTCCGTCGGTGCTGTCCGGGGCGAGGATCCCGAACTCGTTGTGTTCCGGTCGGCCAGGGCAGCGCCCGGGCCCTCCGGGGTGATACGCCTCAGCGGGTGGCCGGTAGGCGGTAGACGGAGACGTGGGACCGGGACTCGGCGGTGAACTCCGCACCGGTCCAGTCCGCGTGCCGGGACTCCAGCTCGAAGCCGGCCAGCTGTGCCATCAGATCCAGCTCGGCCGGCCAGATGTAGCGGTGCGGGCTGCGGAACACGCGGGCGTCCCGACCGTCGCCGAACCGGAAGTGGTGGGAGACCACCTGTTGCCGCAGGACGTCGTAGGTGTCCAGACCGACGTAGCCGGTCCCGGCCCCGAAGACCACCGCCTCCTGGCCGGGCGGGAGTTTACGCAGCTCAGGCACCCAGAGTTCGATGACGAAGCAACCGCCGGGCCGCAGGTGACGGGCGGCGTTGCGGAAGCACGCGACCTGCTCGGCCTGGGTCAGCAGGTTGGAGATGCCGTTGTAGACGAGGTAGACCAGGGTGTACTGCCCGCCGGTGGTGGCGGTGGCCATGTCGCCGACGACGACGGGGATTCTCGTCTCGTCGGCCTTGGTACGCAGTCGGTCGACCATCGGACGGGACAGTTCGATGCCGCTGACCGGTACGCCGCGCTCGCGCAGCGGTACGGCCACCCGCCCGGTCCCGATGGCGAACTCCAGCGCCGGCCCGGCGTCGGCAAGTTCGGCGAGGCGGTCCACGGCGGGTCCGAGGACTCCGGGGGCGAACATCCCCGTGCCCGGAGTGTCGTAGCTTTCGGCGGCGCTGACGTCCCAGATCTCGTCCTGTCGCATGTCGGCCAACGATCGTGACCGGCGCGCGCCCTGTCCACCAATTTAGCCCCAGCGATCCCGCCCGACCCGACCCCGACCCCGACCCACAGGACCCGCTCGGCGCTCGCGATACCGAGATTATCGAATTGCTATTACCGGTAATCCATCAATGACCTCGCAGGGCGCCGCGGAGCCGCGCGGGCAGCGCGGACGGGCGTACATCATAATGACAGTTATTTACCGTAAGGACTTACGATGGTGTAAGACGGGTCCCGCAGAGCCCCGCTGAGCAGTGGCTGACCTTCTGGGCGTCGCTCGACAGCGGCGCCCACAGGACCGAGACCCGGACCCGGCGACCCCGCGTCAATCCGTTGTGCGGCCGTAACTGGCGCGGCCCTCGGCAACCTCGCGTGCCTGCCGTGCTCGCCACCGCTGCTGCGCGTCGCTGTTGCAGCGTCGGCAGACCCTGCGATAGCGGCCGGTCCGGGCATCGATCTCACGGTCGTGTCCGTTGCGGCACCGAGGATGCCGCTTACGGCTTCGGCAGTTCTCCGCATGACTGAGCTGCCGCAGATGGGTCGGCTCGATGCAGTCCGGCACACCGCAGGCGTGCGCGACTTCCAGTTCGGGATCGTAGTCACCGACGAAGACGACATATGCGGCGATGTGCGCCCAGGCCCGGCCCGCCACCTTCTGGTACACGCCTCGCCGGCTACCGTAGCCGCGTACGACGAGGCAGCCCTCTTCGTTGCGTACCGAGCGGTCCAACAGGTACGTCCGGAGCGTTTCCTCGGTGAAGTGGCGGGACAGTCCCCTGATCTGGGAGAGCACCCGGGGAGAGTAGCGGGCGCGCCTCCGATGGCGGTCCGCCGGGCGCGCCTCGGCACGGGTCCGCAGCCGGCCTGAGAACCTTCCTCACATGCCGCCATCCGAGGTCGTGCCGCACAGGTCGAGCAGCCCCGCGCTGACCGCCGACGGGTCCGCCGACTTCACCGAAGCCTGGCTGGACAACCGGCGGCTCTCCGAGCACACCCGAGAGGCGTACCGGCGGGACGTCGCCGGCTGGCTGAGCTGGTGCGAGGGTCGAGACCTCGATCCGCTGCGGGCCACGTTCCTCGACGTCAACGCGTACGCCCGGCAGTTGGAGGCGACACTGGGGCTGCGCAGCGGTCGCCCGCTCACCCCGGCCACCGTCGCCCGCCGCCTCTCCGCCCTGTCCAGCTGGTACGACTTCCTGGCCAAGCTGCACGCCGTCGAAGCGAATCCGGTGGCCGGCGCCGACCGCCCGAGGGTCGACCGGGACCACTCGGCCACCGTCGGGCTGACCCCCGACGAGGTCGACGCGCTGCTGGCCGCGGCCGAGGCCGACACCGGACCGACCGCGATCCGGAACCGGGCCACGATCGCCCTGCTGTCCGACCTGGGACTGCGGGTCGGCGAGCTGATCTCGCTGGATCTGACCGACCTGGGTACCGAGCGAGGGCATCGCAGCATCCGCTTCGTCGGCAAGGGCGGCAAGGTCCGTCGCCGCGCCCTCACTCCCGGCACCGCGTACGCGGTGGACGCCTATCTGGCCGCCCGGGCCGCCGCCCAGGGGTGCGGCGTGCCGGAGTTGACCGGTCCACTGCTGGTCACCGCGACCGGTGCCCGGCTGGACCGGAACGCGGTGTTCCGGCTGGTCCGCCGGCTCGCCCGGGCAGCGGGCATCCACGCCTGGGCGAGGTTGTCGCCGCACTCGCTGCGGCACGCGTTCGCCACCACCGCCCGGGCCGAAGGAGTGTCCCTGGAGGATGTCCAGGACGCGATGGGACACGCGGACCCGCGTACGACCCGCCGCTACGACCGGGACCGGCACAACCTCGACCGCGATCCCGCGTACGTCCTCTGGACGGCGCGGGCCCGTCGACGCGGCCGGCGCAACAGCATCGGCGAGGCGGACTCTTCCTGACGCGCGGGTGTGTTCCAGCGAGTGCGCCGATCGATAGGTTGATCGCGTGGAACAGGACATGCGACACCTGCACGCCTCGTCGTTCGGTGCGGCGGCGACCGCGTACGCCGAGCACCGTCCGGACTACGCGCGGGCCGCGATCCGCTGGGCACTCCAGTCCGCGCCCGGCGCGCGGGTGCTCGACCTCGGCGCCGGAACCGGCAAGCTCACCGCCACGCTGGTCGAGCTGGGCGCCGACGTCACCGCCGTCGAGCCTGACCCGGCGATGCTGACCGAGCTGCGTGGCGTACTGCCGGATGTTCCTGCCCTGCCGGGCAGCGCCGAGGCGATACCGCTGCCGGACGCGTCCGTCGATGCCGTACTGGCCGGCAACGCCATGCACTGGTTCGACATGGCCGTCGCGGGCCCCGAGATCGCCCGGGTTCTGGCACCCGGCGGCATCCTGGCCGGGCTGTGGAACGTCGTGGACGACCGGGTCGACTGGGTCGCCGGGCTGGCGCGGGTCAGCGGAAGCGCGGCCATCGGCCCGCGTGACACCCCCGCCAGTTGGCGAGCCGAGACCGCCGACGCGCACCTTCCGAAGACTGGCGGGGCCGCCCGGTTCGGCTCGGCGGAGCAGGCCGAGTTCCCGCACGGGCAGCTGCGCACCGCCGACTCCCTCGTCGCGACACTCGCGACGAGGGCGGGGATGCTGGTCATGCCGGAGCGGGAGCGGCAGGCCACGCTCGGCCGGATCCGGGCTTTCCTGGCAAGCCGGCCGGAGACGGCGGACGGCGGGTTCACCCTGCCGATGCTGACCTGCGTGCTGCGCGTCCGCCGGCTGTGACGGGCGCGGTGCGGTGAACGGCGGCGATGCGGGCCTGCCCGCCCGAACCGGCGTGTGGATGCGCACCTCGCTGGCCACGCCGCGACTGCGCCTTCGGCCCTTCACCCTGGATGATGCCGAGGAACTGCACGGTCTCTTCGCCGATCCGCTGACCCACACCATCGGATCGGGACCGTTCACCGCGTTGTCCGAGACCGAACGGTGGATCCGCAACCGGATGCGCGTGCAGCGGGAGCATGGACTCTGCTGGTACGCGTTGCGGGATCTCGACACCGACACGCTGATCGGCAACTGCGGCATGCTGAGCGGACCGACCGGGTACGTCGAGCCCGAGATCGGCTACCTGATCCGGAGGAGCCGCCAAGGCCACGGGTACGCCTCGGAAGCCGCCCGCGCCGTCCTGAGCGAATGCCGTTCGGCGGGCATCGGCCGGGTCTGGGCCAGTATCCGCCCGCGCAACGTGCCGTCACGCCGCATCGCCGAGCGTCTCGGCATGCGCATCGCACGGACCGACCGGGACGATCGCGGTCCGCTGATCTTCTACGTCGTCGACCTCGCCGGGCCGACGTCGGAGAGCACCCCGACGAGCCACGGCTAGCGGGCACATCCCAAGCACTTGCTTGACATCCGTACCGGCTCGGAGGAGATTCCAAGCATGTCCTTGGAATCGAATTCCGGGCAGCGGGTCGTCCGTGACCCCCGCGCGCTGCGGGCACTGGCCCACCCACTCCGGCTCAGGCTGCACGCCCTCGTCGGCCGCGAAGGCTCCATCACGGCCGCCGACGCCGCCCGGCAGCTCGACATCAGCCAGGCACTCGCCTCGCACCACCTTCGCCAACTCGCCAAGTACGGCTTCGTCGAACCCGCCGACGCCGGAGACAACCGGGAGCGACCGTGGCGGATCACCGCCGTGTCACACCGGTTCGAGGCGGCGGACGGGTCCTTCGAGGCGTGGGACTCGCTCGGCCTGCTCGACCGGTACCTCGTCGAGCAGGCCGCCACGCAGCTCGCGGACTGGCAGCGGCGGCGCGCCGACGAGGACCCCGACTGGGCCGAGCAGGTCAGCGTCTCGCAGAGCCTGCTCTATCTCACCATCGAGGAGTTCACCGAACTCAAGCGCCGGTGGGAGGACCTGGTGGCTCCGTTGGCTCGGCGGCGGCCGCTGGGGGAGGCCGACAAACGACCCGTGGACGTCGTACCCGTGAACCTGACGCTCGTCGCCACACCGTTGCCCCCGACGCCTTCGGGTGGCTGAGGTGCGGCGGCTCTGGCGCATTCTCGCCGCCAACCCCGACCTGCGGCTGCTGCTCGGCGCAAACCTGATCTCGCTGACCGGTGACTGGATCCTGCGGACCGGGCTCGCCTACCAGGTCTACGTCCTGACCGGCTCCACCCTCGCCTCGGCCGGCTCCGTCCTGGCCTCGCTGCTGCCACAGATCGCGCTCGGATCGGTCGCCGGGGTCTACGCCGACCGGTGGGACCGCCGTCGCACGATGGTCGTGACCAACCTGCTGATGCTGGTCGCCCTGCTGCCACTGCTGGTGGTCCAGCACGCCGGTCAGGTCTGGCTGGTCTACCTGGTGATCGCGGTACAGAGTTGCCTCGCACCGTTCTTCACCTCGGCCGAGGCGGCGCTCGTGCCGATGCTGGTGCCCCCCGACCACCTGGTCACGGTCAACTCCCTCAACGGCCAGGCCGGGGACGTGGCCCGACTGGTCGGTGCGGCGGCGGGCGGAGTGGTCGCCGGGCTCGGCGGCATCACCTTGCTGGGCCTGGTCGACATGCTGACCTTCGCGCTCGCGGCCGGGCTGCTCTGGCGGATCCGCGACCGGCGCAGCTCCACCGCCCCGGTGCGACCGCGCCTGCTGCGGCAGTGGACCGGAGGCATCCGGATCGCGCTCTCGCACCGGACCCTGAAGGTCTTCCTGGCGTTCACCGTCGTCACCGGAGTCGGCGAGGCCATCCTGGGCACCCTGATGGCGCCGTTCGTCCGCGACGTGCTCGGCGGCAGTGCCCGCGTCTTCGGTCTGATCATGGCGGCTCAGGCGGTCGGCGGGATCGCGGGTGGACTGACCGCGACGCTGGTGGCGCACCGCTTCAGCGCACGAGGGCTCTTCGGCTGGGGCGCGGTGCTCTTCGGTGCTCTGGACCTGCTGCTGTTCCTGTATCCGCTGGCGACCCCGGTGCTCTGGCCCGCGCCGGTGCTCATCGCGATCGTCGGGCTGCCGGTCGCGTTCATGACAGCGGGCGGCATGACGATCTTCCAGAACGCGACGGGCGACGACCATCGGGGACGGGTGTTCGGCGCGACCACCACCGCGAACGGCGCGGCGATGCTGCTCGGCACCGTAGCGGCGGGCATCCTCGGAGAGCGCCTCGGCATCCTGCCGGTCATCGCCACCCAGGGCGTCGCCTACTGCCTGGCCGGCACGGTCGTGCTGCTCGCCCTTCCCAGACCCGCACCGGTACGGCACGATCTCGCGCCCGCCGTCCCCGCCTGACCCCGCCACCCTCCGGTCCCGTCACCGTCCCAGCCGGGACCGCCGGCCTCACCGGCCTTCGCGGGGACGGTCGGCGGGTCCGAGCACGTGCGCGTTGATCGCCACGACGAGATGGCCCAACTCGCTGATCTCGACGACCTCGACCCCACCCTCGCGCAGCGTCCGCACACCGTCGCAGTCGGCGAAGAGCAGCGGCTCGCGCAGCGCCAGTACCACCCGCGCGATCCCGGCGTCGAGCAGCAGGTCGGTGCAGGGATCCGGCCGTGACCTGCGCATGGTGCAGGGCTCCATCGAGGTGTAGAGCGTCGCCCGGGCCAGCTCCAGGTCGGTGCGGCCGGCGAGCTTCGTCAGGGCGGCTTCCTCCGCGTGGTGGTGCGGGTCGGTCTCTGCGGTGTAGCCGGTGGCGAGTTCGCCGCCGAACTGGTCGACGATGATCGCGCCGACGGCGTAGTGGGTCGGCGAGGGTGGCGAGAGCCGGGACAGTTCGATGGCCGCCCTCAACCACCACCGATCCCGTGCGGTGCCGCCGTTCATGCCCCGCCGTGACGATCCGGCCCGGTCGCCGCCCGCATCGCGATCACCACGACATTCAACTCCGGGTGGTTCGGACAGCGGTACGCAGGGTGGTCGGGTTCACGACCCGCCGCCGGGTGGAGCTGTCGTGGCCGGTCGGCGGCCGGGCCACCGGCCGGCCCGCCTGGCGGATCAACCGAGGCGGCGCTGGATCCGCCACAGCCCGAAGACGGTCAACAGTGCGCTGAGCGCCAGATAGATCGCCGACTCCAGCCACTGGAACGGCCAGTAGCGGTGATTGGGCTGGTAGGAGAGGTCGACGTGCAGGTCCAGTTCGCCGAGGCAGCGCGCGGAATCACCGAAGGTGCCGGTCGCCCCGGTCCGTGGCGGCCGCATCAGGCAGTCGTCGAACCGGCCGGCGTCGAGCGTACGGCCGTTCGCGGTACGCAACTCGCTGGTCCGGGTGACCCAGGCGTCCGGCACGGTCAGTCCACGTACGACGGCGGCTCCGCTGATGCTGCCCAGGCCACGCGCCTCGTTGATCGCCTCGGCCGTCATCGGCCGGGTGACGTCGACCGGCTCCATCAGGTACGGCCGTACCAGGTTCGGCATCCCGACCTGGACGACGGCGAAGATACCGATCGTGAGGGCCATCGCGGGCAGGGTACGCCGGGCGAGGAGTCCGAGCACGGTGCCGAGGGTGACCGCGAAGAGGGCGTACCCGATGGGTGTGATGTTCCGGGCGCCGAACACGACGGCGCTGAACCGGTCGTCGGCGACCGCGTCGACGGGGCTGGCGGCCCAGGTGAGCAGCAGGCTGACCAGCCCGACCAGCGCGGCGCCGGCCAGACCGACGAAGAGCAGCCGGGTCAGCAGCCAGCGGCGGCGGGAGATGCTCTGGTTCCACACCAGCCGGTGGGTGCCGGCGTCGAGTTCCCGGGCGACGAGCGGCGCCCCCCAGAACATCCCGAGGATCCCGGGGAGCAGGCCGAGGAGACCGACCAGGACCAGCAGGGTGTTCTGGTGCTCGGCGACGAACTGGCCCATCGCCGGGGCACAGTCGCCGTGCGGCCGGCAGCGGCCGAGATAGCCGTCCCGGCTGTCGCGGATCCGCGTCCCGAGCCAGAGCAGGTAGCCGGCGAACACCACCAGGGCGGCGACGCCGACGAGCGCCTGGGCGCGGAACTGTCGCCAGCTCATCCAGATCATCGCCGGACCTCCCCACGGACGGCCGACGACTCGGACGCCCGGGTGAGGTAGCCGAGGACCAGCTCCTCGACCCGGACCGGTTCCACCGGCCACGGTAGCGGCGGCAGCCCGCCGTCGGCCCGGACCAGCACCCGCGAGTGCCGGTCGGTCCGCTCGACCCGGATCACCTCGACCCCGGCCGGCAGCCGGTCCAGCTCGTCGCCGGGCGCGAGGAGCCGGTGGTGGGCGGCCAGCAGCTCGGGTACGTCGCCAGCCACCTGCACCCGGGATCCGGAGAGCACCACGAGGTGGTCGCAGACCCGTTCGACGTCGCCGAGCAGGTGCGACGAGAGGACGGCGCTGGCGCCGAGTTCGGCGACGAACTCCCGCAGGTTTGCCATGAACCCGTCCCGGGCCAGCGGGTCGAGCGCGGCGGCCGGCTCGTCGAGGATCAGCAGCTCGGGGCGTTTCGCGGCGGCGACCGTCAGCGCCAGTTGGGCGCGCTGGCCGCCGGAGAGCCGCCCGGCCCGCTGCGTGGGGTGGAGACCGGCCTGTGCGATCCGGCGTTCGGCGAGGGCCCGGTCCCAGGACGGGTTCAGCCGGGCGCCCATCCGCAGGTGGTCGGCGACGGTGAACGACGCCTACACCGGGGTGTCCTGGGCGACGAAGCCGACCCGGGACAGGTGTGCCGGGGTCGACGCCGGGCGTGACCCGAGCACCCGCAGGGTGCCCGAGGTCGGGGTGATCAGGCCGCAGGCCAGTTGCAGCAACGTGGACTTGCCGGCCCCGTTCGGGCCGACCAGGCCGATCAGCCGCCCGGCAGGGATCGTCAGGTCGCAGTCGGTCAGCGCCGGGCGGCGGCCGTAGCGTTTTGTCAGGTGCTCGGCGTGCAACACCGGAGCGGGATCCTCAGTTCGCATCGCTCCATGCTCGGCAGCCGGGCCGCCGCCGGCATCGGTCCGAAGCACGGCCGCCAGGGCCCACGACTGTACTTTCGGCCGGTTCGGGACTCACCCGGCGTGACGCCGCTGACCGCGCTGAGCCGGCCGGTGGCGGTACTGACCGCGCGGGCCACCGCCCGGAGCGCGTACCGGTGCCGGGTCGAGATCCGGGCCGGGCGGTCATACGTCGCGGCGGCGTACCACGACCAGGGCGAGGACGACCGCGACCAGTGGCCAGGCCGCGTAGACGATCCACGACTCGGTGACACCGGGCCGGTAGAAGCCGTCACCGGACGGCGGTACCCACATCGCGGTCAGCCGCTCCCAGGCGGTGAGTACCATCGCGTGGTTGATCTCGGCGGACCACCGCGTCCGGATCGAGAAGAACTGCGGCAGCATCAGCAGGGCGAAGAATCCGGTGACCATCGTGGTGGCGCCGTGCCGGATCAGCACCCCGAGACCGAGCCCGACCAGCGCGCAGACCGCGGGGAGTAGCGCGGCCGCGGCCAGGGCACGCAACGCGACCGGTTCGGTGACCGATATCGCGGCGTCCCGCCCGTCGAGGATGGCCTGGGAGACCGTGAACGCGCCGCTGGCGGCGAGGGTGCCGGTGACCGTCCAGAGCGCGCCCACCACGACCGCCTTGGCCAGCAGCACCGACTCCCGGGCGGGTACCGCGACGGTGGTGGTCCGGATCAGGCCGCTGGCGTACTCGCCGACGACGGTGATCGCGCCCGCGCTGACCGCGACCAGCGCCAGCGTCCAGTAGCCCATCAGCGGGAACGCGTCGGCGAGCGCGAACATCGGCTCCCGTTGCGCCTCCGGGCTCATCGTCGGGAAGTCCCGGTAGTCGTCGAGCGCCTCCATCGTGGCGGTGCCGATGACGAAGAGCGTGCCGAGGAGCAGGGTCCAGGGCGTGGAGCGCAGCGACCAGACCTTGAGCCATTCGGCGGCGACCAGGTCGCGGAACCGAGCGGGTGGCTCGGTGACCTGACCGGCCGGGCTCGACGGGGCCGGTACCGGGGTGGCGGTGCCGGCGCTCATCGGGGCTGCCCGGCGAGGTATTCGACGCGGTCGGCGGTGAGTTCCATGAAGGCGTCCTCCAGGGAGGCGGTCCGGGTGGCCAGTTCGTGCAGAACGATCCGGTGGTCGAAGGCGAGGGTGCCGATCTGCTCGGCCAGCAGCCCGGTGACGGTCAGCGTGTGCACCCCGGACTCGTCCGTGCCCGCCGGCTCCACCCGGGCCCCGGCGGCGCCCAGCACCGCGCCGAGTTCGGCGGCCCGTGGGGTACGCACCAGCACGCTGCGCCGGCCGCTGCGGGCGGCGAAGTCGGCCAGCGGCTCGGCGGCGACCAGCCGTCCCCGGCCGATCACCACGAGTTCGTCGGCGGTGTTCTCCATCTCGGTCATCAGGTGGCTGGAGAGGAAGACCGTCCGGCCCTGCGCGGCCAGCCGGCGGAACAGGTGCCGGACCCAGAGCACCCCCTCCGGGTCCATCCCGTTGATCGGCTCGTCGAAGAGGAGTACCGGGGGGTCGCCGAGCAGTGCGGTGGCGATGCCGAGCCGCTGCTTCATGCCGAGGGAGAATCCGCCGACGCGCTGCCGGGCCACCTCGGTCAGTCCCACCTCGCCGAGTACCTCGTCGACCCGGCGCGGCGGCAGGCCGTTGCTGCGGGCCAGCGCGGACAGGTGGGCCCGGGCGCTGCGTCCGCCGTGCACGTGGTTCGCGTCGAGCAGGGCTCCGACGTGCCGCAGCCCACGGCGGTGGCTCCGGAACGGCACGCCGCCGACCGTGGCGGTGCCCCGGGTCGGGGCGTCCAGGCCGAGGATCATCCGCAGCGTGGTGGTCTTGCCCGCTCCGTTCGGGCCGAGGAAGCCGGTGACGTGCCCCGGCCGTACCGTGCAGGAGAGGCCGTCGACAGCGGTCCGGCGGCCGTATCGCTTCGTCAGGTCGTGAAGTTCGATCACGACCGCAAGGCTGCCGGGCCGGCCGGGCCCGGGCATCGGGCCGGCGGCGGCAATCTCCGCAGCGCCGCCAGCCTGCGGTATTAGGTCCGTGGACCGATGTCGGGCGCGCCGCCCGGTGGCTAGTCTCGCGGCGTGGACGCCACCTCACACCCGCTCCGGCCACCGCTGCGCCACCGCCTGCCGGCGGCACTGCGCACCGCCCTGGTCTGGTGCGCACTCGCCGCGTTCCCGGTGGTACTGGTCCTCACCGTGCCACTCGTCTCGGGCGCGCCCGGACGCTACTACAACGTGCTGGAGACCATTCCCCGGTACGCGCTGCCGGCCCTGGTGATGGTGCTGCCCGCCGTCCTGCTCCGGCGTGGCCCGCTGGCGACCCTGACCCTGATGCTGCTCGGCTCGGCGGCGATGACCGTGACGGTCCATCCCTGGGACCAGGACTACCTGGCCGACCTGCGGTACCTGCAACTGCTGGCGATCAACCTGGTCGTCGGGTTCGTCGCGGCGACCAGGTCCCGGCGGCTCTCGGTGACCGTCGCCGTGCTGACGCTCTGCGCCGAGATCGCCATCGGCTACCTCAACCCCGGCGACAGCCCGGTCTTCCAGCCGGAGATCCCCGCCCTGGCGATGCTGGCCACCTGGATGATCGGCAACTCGGTACGGGCCCGGCGACGGTACGCCGAGGTGCTGCGGGCGCAGGCCACCACCCAGGCGGTCACCGCGGAACGGCTGCGGATCGCCCGCGAACTGCACGACATGGTGGCGCACAGCATCGGCATCATCGCCATCCAGGCCGGCGTCGGCAGCCGGGTGATCGACACCCAGCCGGCCGAGGCCGGCGCCGCGCTGCGGGCGATCGAGACGACCAGCCGGGAGACTCTCGCCGGGCTGCGCCGGGTGCTCGGCGGGCTGCGTCAGGCCGACCCGTCCGATCCGGCGTCCCGGGATCCGGCGCCCACGCTCGACGACCTCGACCGGCTGACGGCGGCGACGGCGGAGGCCGGGGTGCGGGTCGAGCTGTGCCGGCGGGGGGAGCGGCGCCCGCTGCCCGCCGACATCGAGCTGTCCGCGTACCGGATCGTGCAGGAGGCGGTGACCAACGTCGTCCGGCACGCCGACATCCCACGTTGCCGGGTGACCCTGGACTACCGGGTCGACGACCTGCACGTCGAGATCGTCGACGAGGGGCGCGGCGGTCCGGTCACGGCCACCGGGTTCGGGATCACCGGCATGCGGGAGCGGGTCGGCCTGCTGCACGGCGACTTCGTGGCCGGGCCGGTACCCGGTGGCGGTTTCCGGGTGGCGGCCCGACTGCCGCTGCCGGCAGCCGTCCCGGTCTCGGCGGTGCCGGCGTGAGCGTCCGGGTGCTCCTCGTCGACGACCAGCCGCTGGTCCGCTCCGGGCTGCGGGTTCTCATCGCCGACACCCCGGACCTGTCGGTGGCCGGCGAGGCGGGGTCGGGCGCGGAGGCGGTCCGGCTGGCCCGGGAGGTCCGGCCGGACGTGGTGGTGATGGACATCCGGATGCCCGGCATGGACGGTATCGAGGCGACCCGGCAGATCGTGGCCGACAACGGGTCGGCCCGGGTGCTGGTGCTGACCACCTTCGACGAGGACGAGCACGTCTACGGTGCGCTCCGGGCCGGTGCCAGCGGTTTTCTGGTCAAGGACATGGCCGTGGACGACATCCTCGGAGCGGTCCGGGTGGTCGCCGCCGGTGACGCCCTGATCGCGCCGAGCGTGACCCGCCGGCTGATCGCGGGCTTCGTCGGGGCCGCTTCGGCGGCCGCCCGTCCGGTGCGACCGGTGCCCGGCATCACCGAGCGGGAGCGTGAGGTGCTCACCCTGATCGGGCAGGGCCGGTCGAACGGCGAGATCGCCGAGGAGCTGTTCATCACGATGGCGACCACGAAGTCGCACGTGGCCCGGCTGCTGACCAAACTCGGCGCCCGGGACCGGGTACAGCTCGTGATCATCGCGTACGAGCTGGGGCTGGTGGCGCCGGCCCGCTGACCGGTACCCGCTGTCGCGGTGCCGTCCCTCGACACACCCGCGCGGATACCTCGGCCGATACCACCGGGCGTACCATCGCGGACGTGGCGGACAAGGTGACGCTCAGCCTGAACCGGGACACGCTCGCCCGAGCCCGTGCGGCGGCGAAGCGGGACGGGCTCTCCCTGTCGGCCTGGATCGATCGGGCGGCCCGCCGGGAGGCGCTCCGCGCCGCGGCTCGACAGCAGGAGGCGTGGCTGGCCGCGCACCCGGAGGTCCGGGACGAACTCGACGCCTTCGACCGGTACGCCGACCGGGTCGACGCGGGCTGGTCCGACCTGGCCGGCGCCGCGTGAAGCGGGGCGAGATCTGGACTGTCGGCGACCGTACCCAGCAGGCCAGGCATCGGGTCGTCGTGCTCTCCGGCGAGGGGCACAACGACCGGCCGTCCGCCTCGCCGTACTGCGCGCCGATCGTCCGGCAACGCGGCGGCGGTGAACTGCCGCCGTTCGTGGTGCCGCTGGCGGAGACGGATCCGGTCACCGGGGTCGTGGTGGTGAACCGGCTGCGCCGGGTCCCGTCGGCGGTGGCGGTGGAGCGGGTGGGGATGGCGACCGGGGCGAGCATGGCCCGGATCGGCGAGGCGCTGCGGGACCTGTTCGAGCTGTGACGGCCGGGGCGAGACCGTGCTCCTCGCCCCGTAGGGCCTGCCGTGCTCCTCGCTGCGGAGGGTCCGGAGCTGAGCGTGCCGGTCAGGAGGACGGCGGCCGCTCGGCGGCGATCATGATCCGGCGCAGCAGGTCGGAGAGGGTGCGCCGCTCGTCCGCGGTCAGCGCGCCGAGCAGCCGGTATTCCTCGTCGCCGAGGACGTCCATCGCGCCGAGCCAGGCGGCCCGGCCCTGTTCGGTCAGTTCGATGTCGACCCGTCGCCGGTCGGTGGCCGACGGTGTCCGCCGGACGAAGCCGCGGGCGACCAGGGCGTCGATCCGGGCGGTGACCGAGGGCGGTGCCAGGTCGAGGTCGTCGGCGAGTTGGGAGGGCACCGCCCGGCCGTGCCGGCCGGCGAGCGCGTGCAGGGTGTCGAACTCGGGCCGCTGGAGGTCGAAGTCGACAAGTGACTTCTCCCGGATCCGGATCAGGTGCTTGGCCAGGAGTTTCGCCCGGGTCACCGCGCCCTCCACGTCCGGGTCGAGGTCGGGCAGCACGGGCTGCCAGCGGGCGACGTGCCCGTCGGTCCAGTCTTTCTGGTCCTCCACGCCACGATCCTACGTCGGAGCAGAATTATTCGTTGACGAAAGATTCGGCTTCGAAATAATCTCCCGGTCGTGACCCATCCGCTCCGGCTCCGCGCCTTCCGGTTGCTCTTCCTCGGCCGTACGCTCTCCGCGCTCGGTGACGCCGTCGTGCCGGCCGCGCTCGCCCTCGCCGTACTCCGGGCCACCGGTTCCAGTTCCGCGCTGGCCCTGGTGCTCGGCTGTGCGATGGTGCCGAAACTGCTGCTGCTGCCCCTCGGCGGGGTGCTCGCCGACCGGCTCGATCCCCGGATCGTGGCGATCGGCACCGACCTGGTCCGCTGCGCCGTCCAGGTCTTCATCGGGGTCGAACTGCTCGGCGACGACCCGGCCCTGCTGGCGATCGCCGCCGCCTCGGCCGTCGGTGGGGTCGCGTCCGCCTTCGCGATGCCGACCACCTCACCGCTGGTCGCCGGCGTGGTCGACCCGGCCGGCCGACAGCGGGCCAACGCCGCGCTCGGGGCCGCCCGCAGCGCGACCGGCCTGGCCGGACCGGCGCTGGCCGGCGCGTTGATCTGGGCCGCCGGACCCGGCTGGGCGTTCGTGCTCGACGGCGCCAGCTTCGCGGTCAGCGCCGCCCTGCTGGCCGTACTCCGAGTGCGCCGTATCCCGGTGGAACCCCAGTCGCTCCTCGCCGACCTGCGGGAGGGCTGGTCCGAGGTCCGCTCCCGGGACTGGTACTGGAGCAGCCTGCTGGCGCACGCGGTCTGGAACGGCGTGGCGGCGGTACTGGTCACCCTCGGCCCGGCGGTCGCGGTCGACCGGCTGGGCGGCGAGGGTGTCTGGGTACTGGTGCTCCAGGCGGGTGCCGTCGGTTTGCTGGTCGGCTCGCTGCTGGCCGGACGGGTGCGGCTGCGCCGGCCGATCCTGGTGGCGAACCTGGGGCTGGCCACGTACGCGCTGCCGCTCACCCTCTTCGCGGTGGCCGCTCCGCCGTGGACGGTGATCGTCTCGTACGGCGTCGCGCTGGCCGCCCTCGGTTTCCTCAACCCGGTCTGGCAGACCGTCGTCCAGGCGGAGATCCCGCCGCACGTGCTCGCCCGGGTCACCTCGTACGACTGGCTGCTCTCGCTCGCCGCGATGCCCCTCGGGTACGCCCTCGCACCGCTCGCCGCCGACGCCTGGTCGCCGGCCGTGCCGCTGGTGCTCTCCGCCGTCGCGGTGACGGTGGCCTGCCTGGGCACCGCCGCGTTCCCGGGGGTACGCCGTCCGGCGACCACCCGGCCGGAGCCCGCACCGGAACCCGAGCCGCTCGCCGCCGTCAACTGACCGGGCGGCGTGCGGCGCAGACCGCCCCGCCCCGGAGTGGGAAAACCGCTGGACGCGGCGGCCAGAATGGCCGGGTGGAAAAGATCCTGACCCGGGGCTGGACGGTCCGGGCCGAGCCGGTCGACGGCCCGGTTGCGGGCGCCCTGCTCCGGGACTACTACACCGAGATCGTCAGCCGCTATCACCAGCGGCCGGCCACCGACGCCGAGGTGGACCAGGTGCTGGTGGAGGAGTGCAGCGACGACCTGACCCTGCCGACCGGGCTGTTCCTGGTCGGCTGGTTCGACGGCGAACCGGCCGGCTGTGCCGGCGTACGGCTGGACGCCCTGCCGTACGCCGAGGTGACCCGGGTCTTCGTCCGGCCGGGGGCGCGACGGAGCGGTGGCGGGGCGCGGCTGCTCGCCGCCGTGGAGGAGGCCGCGGCGGCGCACGGGGCGACGACGATGCGGCTGGACACCCGGCACGACCTGGTGGAGGCGCGGGCGCTGTACGCCGGGCACGGCTACCGGGAGGTGCCGGCCTATTCGACGTCGCCGTACGCCGACCACTGGTTCGAGAAGCGGCTCGACTGACCGTCCCGGCGGTGGGGGTTGACGCCGGAGTCGAAGCGCGGTAATAAGGAAGAGGACTTGAGTCACCTAGGCTCAACTTAGCCTTCGGCCAACTTAACCTTCGGCCCAGGAGAACCGAGGAGGATCGACGATGTTGATGCGTACCGACCCGTTCCGCGAGATCGACCGGATCGCCGAGCACTTCTTCGGCACCAGCAGCCGACCGGCGGTCATGCACCTGGACGCCTACCGCGACGGCGACTACTTCTACGCGGCCTTCGACCTGCCCGGCGTCGACCCGGACAGCATCGAGTGCACGGTGGAGCGCAACGTGCTCACCGTCCGGGCCGAGCGGCGCCGGCCGACCGGCGACAAGGTCGAACTCGTCGCCGCGGAACGCCCGATGGGTGTCTTCACCCGCCAGCTCTTCCTCGGCGACACGCTCGACACCGAGAAGCTGGAGGCGGGCTACGAGGCCGGGGTGCTGACGCTGCGCATTCCGGTGGCCGAGCGGGCCAAGCCGCGCCGGGTCGAGGTCACCGTCACCGGCGGCGGCCCGCGCCAGATCAACTCCTGACCGGCCGCCCGACCCCGCTCACCCGACGCGCGCCTGTCCGACCGACACCGGACCGGCGCGCGTCGGGGCGTCGAGGGGGAGTGGCCGCCCGATGAAGAGTTCCCGGAACGCCGGGCGCGTCCGGCGCGGTTCCGGGCGAATGGTCTGAAAAACTTTCTCGCGTGTCCCGATCCACCCTGGCTCGCCGGGCGGCGGCCCGACCGGTCTCGACGTCCACTCCGGCCGACTTCACCGAGGCCTGGCTACGCAACCGTCGACTGTCCGAACACACCCGGCTCGCCTACCGGCGGGACATCGCCGGCTGGCTCGGCTGGTGCGCCGCCCGGGAACTCGACCCGCTCGGCGCGACGTTCCTGGACGTCAACACGTACGCCCGGGAGCTGGAGTCGAGTGTCGACCCGCGCAGCTGCCGCCCACTGACCGCCGCGACGGTGGCCCGGAAACTCTCCGCACTCTCCAGTTGGTACACGTTCCTCGGCAAGCTCGGCGCGGTGCCGGCCAATCCGGTCTCCGGCGCCGACCGGCCCCGGGTCGACCGCGACCATTCCGCGACGGTGGGGCTCAGCTCCGACGAGGTGGACGCGCTGCTCGCCGCCGCCGAGGCCGACGCCGGCCCCAACGCGCTGCGCAACCGGGTGGTGCTGGCCCTCCTCGCCGACCTGGGGCTGCGGGTCGGCGAACTCGTCTCGCTCGACCTCGCCGACCTGGGCCAGGAACGCGGGCACCGCAGCGTGCGGTTCGTCGGCAAGGGCGGCCGGGCCCGCCGCCGGGCGTTGACCCCGGGTTCGGCGTACGCGGTGGACGCCTACCTGAGCGCCCGCTCGGTCGTGGCGGGACGGCCGGTGGAGCAGCTGACCGGGGCACTGCTGGTGACCGCCACCGGCAACCGGCTCGACCGGCACGCCGTCTTCCGGCTGGTCCGGCGGTTGGCCCGGGCGGCCGGCATCCCCGCCTGGGAACGGCTCTCCCCACACTCGCTGCGGCACGCCTTCGCCACCTCGGCCCGCGCCGAGGGGGTGCCGCTGGAGGACGTGCAGGACGCGATGGGACACGCCGACCCGCGTACCACCCGGCGGTACGACCGGGACCGGCACAACCTGGACCGGGACCCCGCGTACGCGATCTGGGCAGCCCGGGCGCGCCGCCGAAGCTGACCCCGCGACCCCGCAGCGGGGTCGCCGGGTCAGCAGAGCAGGTCGAGTTCGTGGTGCGCCTCCGCCGCGATGTCCGCGCCGCGCAGCCAGCGCCGCGCCCAGAGCCGGGCGGCCACCTCCGCCGTCTCGTCGCCGCCGGCCGCCTGCTCCACCAGCAGGGCGGTGGCCAGCGCGTACGCCATCCGCAGCGCCAGCCCGCGCGCCCCGGCCAGTACCGCGACCGCCTCCGGGGTCACCTCGGCGAGCGAGTTCCGCAGCTCGGCGACGGTGCCGGCGAGCGCGTCGGCGAGCGCCGGGTGCAGCCGCCGGGCGGTGTCGGTGGCGGCGTCCAGCCGGGCCAGCAGCGGGGAGGCGGCGTCCTCCCGCAGCACCGCCCGGAGCACGTCCAGCGCGAGCACGTTGGTGGTGCCCTCCCAGATCGGCAGCACCTGGGCGTCCCGCAGCAGCCGGGGTATCCCGGTGTCCTCGACGTACCCGGCGCCACCGAAACACTCGACGTACTCGCTCGCCGAGGAGACCGCCAGCCGTCCGGTGGCGAGCTTGGCCAGCGGCGCCACGATCCGCAGTTCGGCGGCGGCGGCCGGATCCGCGCCGACCTCGACCCGGCCGAGCAGCGCGAACGCGTGTCCGGCCAGCACGAACGCCCCGGCCGCGTCCACCGCCAGGGTGCCGAGGGTCGCCCGGTGCAGAGGTAGGTCGACCAGCCGTCCGCCGGCCACCTGCCGGGCGTCGGCGTACGCCCGGGCGTACGCCAGTCCCCGCCGCATGCCGGCCGCGGCCGCCGCCGCGTTGTGCAGCCGGGTCACCACGACCAGGGTCATCGCCCGACTCAGACCCGGCCCGGACGGGTCACCGAGCGGCCAGGCGTACGCGTCGCGGAGCCCGATCTCGGCGGTCGGCAGGGCCCGGGTACCGAGCTTCTCCTTGAGCCGGTGCACGGTGATCCCCGGCGCCGGGGCGTCCGGGTCGGCGCCCGGCCCGGCCAGCGGCGAGTCGGCGGCGTAGCGCGGGACCAGGAACGGCACCAGCACCCGGCTGCCCGCACCGGCACCCTCCGGCCTGGCCAGGGCGACCGCCAGCTCCGCGTCGGCGGCCGAGCAGAACCACTTCTCGCCGGTGAGCCGCCAGGAGCCGTCGGCGGCGGCCCGGCCGCTGGTGGTCGACCCGGCCAGGTCGGAGCCGCCCTGCGACTCTGTCATCCACTGCCCGCTGCTGACCGCCCGGGCCGGGTCCGTGGCGGTGAGCCGGGGCAGCCAGGTGTCCCGCAGCGCCGGATCGACCTCGGGACGGGCGAGCAGCGCGGCGGTACCGTCGCTCATCGCCACCGGGCAGGAGAAGGTCGCCGACTCCGGGCCGTACAGGTGCAGCAGGGCGTGCTGGACGACCCGGGCCGCCGCTCCCCAGGTGGTCCGGGCCTGCGCCAGGTACGGCAGCGCCACCACGGCGTGCCGGGCCGCCGCCGCACGCTGGGTCTGCCAGCCGGCGGAGGTCTCGATCCGGTCGATCCTGGCGCCCCACGGACCGTAGCGGACCAGGGTCGGCGGGTGTGCCTCGGCGTTGGCGTGCGCGGCCCGCAGCGGCCCGGTGACGTCGGTGGCGAGCGCGGCGAGCCGGTCCGCGGCGGCGACGTGCCCGTCCGCGCCGAGTTGCCGGTCCAGCCAGGACCGCAGCAGCCGGTCGCTGAAGTACGGGTCGGCGGGTACCGGGACCACCTGGACGTAGCGCTGCATCTTCGTCGTCCTCGGGGGCGAGGGCCGGCGGTGGACCGGCGAAGCTGGCGGGGGATGGTCCCGACCGTAGTCCACGGCGGCCGGCCGGTGGCACCGACCGAGCCGATCATGACCGGTCGGCGGCGTACCCGGCCGTTCGGCACCCGCCGGACGCGACCGCATCTACCGTCGATGGCATGGCCTACGAGCTGCCCGGCGGACGCGGGGCACGGCGACCGCGCCGGCTGCGGGGCGTGCTGTCGGTGGTCGCGGCCGGCCTCTTCGTCTGCTGTGTGGGCGCGGCCGGTCTCGGCGCGTGGAACTACCAGCACGTCCGGCAGTCCTCCGGCGCGGCCCGGGACGCGGCGGAGGCGTTCCTACAGGACGTGACCAGCGGTGACGCGGGCGGCGCCTACGACCGGCTCTGCGTCGACACCCGGGAGCGGTGGAGCCGGGAGGAGTTCGAACGGCGACTCGCGGTGCCGCCGACGATCACCCGGTACGCCGTCGACGACGTCACCGTCGCCAGCGACCAGGGCCGGCTCCGGGCGACCGCGACGGCGGAGCTGACCCGCCGCTCCGGAGTGGTGGACCGGCGGGAGATGCCGATGGTCAAGGACGGCGACCAGTGGCACGTCTGCGGCGACCCGTTCTGACCCCGACCGAGCGGCCGGAGCCGGAGGTCAGCGGTTGCGGGCCAGGTCGCCGGAGCGGAAGTGCCGCCGGCAGAGCACCTGGTAGCGCACCTCGGCAGCCTCGACGGTGTCCCCGATGACCACCTGCTCGCCCTGCCGGACCACCGCGCCGTCGACCACCCGGGCGTTGAGCTGCCCCGGACGTCCACACCAGCAGAGCACCTCGACCTGGATCCGGGACACCTCGTCGGCGAGTTCGAACAGCCGCTGCGCCGCCGGGAACAGGCAGGACCGGAAGTCGCTGGCCAGGCCGAACGCGAAGACGTCCACGTCGTAGCAGTCGACCAGCTCGGCCATCTGCTCCACGTGCCGCACCGTGTAGAAGCACGCCTCGTCGCAGATCAGATAGTCGAGCCTGTCACCCTCGGCCCACCGGCTCTTGACCAGCTCACACAGGTCGAGGTCGTCGGTGACCTCGATCGCCTCGTGCGCCAGGCCGATCCGGGTGGTGATCTGCGGGCCGAGGGAACGGTCGATCCTGGTCAGCACCAGCCCGCGCCGGCCCTGCCGGGCGTGGTTGTAGTTCATCTGCAGGGCCATGGTCGACTTGCCACAGTCCATCGGTCCCCAGAAGAACTTGAGCGCGGCGCCCTGACGCAGCCGGCCGTCGCCGGCGGCGGCACACGCCTGGGCGAGCGCCGATTCGTCGCCAGCGGAGGAGGTACGGCTGCTGCGGCTGTCGTCAGTCACGCTCGGGGAGCCTAGGCCACCAGGCGTTTCGGGTTCGACCCGCCGTGTCGTTGACCACTTCGGTCCGGCAGGCCGGTGAGCGTGCGCGCGACTCAGCCCGGTCCGGGATCCGCGTCCGGTCACCGCCCGGTGAGCCGGGCCCGCTCGTCCGTCCCCAGCGCCGGCAGCAGATGCCGGTCGACGAGGTCGCGCAGCTCGGCGGCGCGGGCCGGATCGCCCTGCACCAGATCCCGGAACCGGCGCTGCCAGCCGTGCGCGAGAACGCGTTCCAGGTCGTGGTCACCGGCCTGGCGGGCGGCGAGCACCTCGGCGCGTACCTCGGTCAGGTCGGTGGCGATGTCGTCCGCCTCCGCCGGCCGGACATTCCGCCAGAACGCCACCGCCTCGGCCCGGGCCGCCGGCCAGCCGGCACCGGCCATCGCGCCGACCAGCGCCGTACCGGCCGTCACCTCGATCGGCTCCATCCCGCGCCTCCTGCCCACGTGCCGCCCCGGGCCCACCCTAGGGCAGATCGGGCGGCGGGGTGGGACGTGGTCAGTGTCGCCCGACGCCGGCCGTACGCCGACGCTCCGGCCGGCCCAGCGCACGGGGCCGGACGGGCTATGTCCCGGATCACACCGGCCGCATGTCACGTGCGGACGGTCCCCCTACATCTGGTGGTCGTCACATCGGGTGAAGGGAGAACGGAACGATGACCACAGAGCGGGGATCCGGCCGGGCGGCCACCCACCGGGTGCTGATCCTGGGCGCGGGGTACGCGGGCATGTCCGCGGCCGTCCAGCTCGCCGCGCGGATCAAGCGGCGCGAGGACGTGCGGGTGACCCTGGTGAACGCACAGGGGTCGTTCACCGAGCGGCTGCGACTGCCGATGGTGGCGACCGGGCAGCGGCTCGCCGAACTGAACATCCCTCGACTGCTGGAGGGAACCGGCGTGCGGTTCGTCCGAGGTTGGGTGACGGCGGTCGACGCGGACGCGAGGACCGTACGCGTCGACGACGAACGGGTGCTGCGCTACGACACCCTGGTGTACGGGTTGGGCGCCTTGGCCCACACCGCCGCGGTGCCCGGTGTCGCGGAGTACGCGCACACCCTGGACGGTGCCCAGGACGCCGAGGCGCTGGCCGGCCGGCTGGCGCGGCTCGGCGGCGGTACGGTGGTGGTCGGTGGCAGCGGGCCGACCGGCGTCGAGACCGCCGCCGCGCACCGGGCTCGCGAGCACGTGCGGGCCCGCCGGCCGCGCTTCACCGCCGACCGTACCCGGCAGCGCGAGGTCACCGAGCGGTTCTTCGCCGCCGCGACCGGCGGTGACATCAACACGCTGATGGAACTGCTCTCCCCGGACGTCACGCTCTGGACCGACGGCGGCGGCAAGGTCCGCCAGGCGATGCGTCCGGTCGTGGGCGTACGACCGGTGGCCGCCTGGTTCGCCGCGATCGGCACCGTCAGCTACCAGGGCATCGCGCCGCCGAGATGCTCGCCGAGCTCGTGGAGATCAACGGCGGTCCGGGCATCGTGTTCAGCGGTCCGGACCGGGTGATCGCCACCGTCACGTTCGACTTCGACGCCGCCGGCCGGATCACCGCGATCCACAACGTGGCCAACCCGGACAAGCTCCGGGCCGTCGCCGACGGCACCACGCAGCACATCGGAACCCGGTGAGGAGGCGACGAACGCCGGTCAGAGGCGTTCCGGCGGGGTGTTGCCGGCGGCGACGATCGCCCGCCGGATCGGTACCGCGGCCAGCAGCACGAACCCGATCACGAAGAACGCCAGCAGCGAGATGATCGCCACCCGGTAGCTCTCGGTCAGCCCGTACGCCAGCCCGAACAGCAGCGGGCCGAGCCAGCTCGTGCCCTTGTCGGAGATCTCGTAGATCCCGAAGTACTCGGCCTCCTTCCCCTTCGGGATCAACTGGCTGAACAGCGACCGGCTCAGCGCCTGGCTGCCGCCGAGCACGATGCCGATCCCGCCGCCGAGCAGCACGAACGGCACCGCCTGGTTGGCCGGCAGCCGGAACGCGACCGCCAGCACCACCGTCCAGAGCACCAGGCTGATCAGGATCGTCTTCCAGGCGCCGATCCGCTTCGCCAGCGCGCCCATCCCGAGCGCGCCGGCGAAGGCCAGGAACTGCACCATCAGGATGGTCGGCACCAGGACGTCGTCGGAGAGCTTGAGTTCCTCGGTGCCGTAGACCGCCGACAGCGAGATCACCGTCTGGATGCCGTCGTTGTAGACCAGGTAGGCGACCAGGAAGAACAACGTCAACGGGTACGCCTTGAGGCTGCGCAGCGTGTGCCAGAGCTGACGGAACCCGTCGAGGAGTACCGGCCCCTGCGCCGGGCCGGCGACCGGCGGCCGGTTACGCAGCCGGATCAGCGGGATGGTGGTGAACGCGGCCCACCAGATGCCCGCCGACACCATGCTGTACCGGGCCACCTCGCCGGTGTCCATCCCGAGCGAGTCCTTGAAGAGCACCGCCGCGACGTTGATCGCCAGCAGCAGGCCGCCGCCGATGTAGCCGATCGCCCAGCCGATGCTGGAGACGCTGTCCCGTTCCTCCGGCCCGGCTATCTGTGGCAGGAACGAGTAGTAGACGACGATGCTGGCCCCGTAGGAGATGTTGGCGACCAGGAACAACCCGGCACCGAGCAGGTAGCGGTCACCGGTCAGGAAGAGCAGCCCGACGGTTGCCGCCGAGCCGATGTAGGCGAAGAGGGCCAGCATCTCCTTCTTGCGCGGCGACCGGTCGGCGACCGCGCCGACCAGCGGCAGCACGAAGACGGTCAGGAAGACCGACAGCGACACCATGTACGGGAAGAGCGAGCCGGGCGCGATGTCGATGCCGAGCAGGCTGATCCGCCCGCCCCGGCACGGGTCGTCGGAGGCGCAGCCGGCAGCCGCCTTCGCGATCGAGGTCAGGTACGGGCCGAGGAAGACGGTGATCACCGTCGTGTTGAACGCCGAGTTCGCCCAGTCGTAGAAGTACCAGCCGACCCGCTCGTGCCGGGTGCTGGGTGGCGCGTCCGGCGCCGTCGCGGGGATCGTCTCGGCCATGTCGGTCCTTCGGTATCAGGGTCGGGTGGCGAATCGGGGTCGGCGGCCCGGTCCGGCCGACCTACCGATCGGACGGCCAGTGGCCACGGCTCAGGTACGCCTCGCGCAGCACGTCGACGTGATCGGTCATGATGCCATCCACACCGAGGTCGAGTAACTCGTTCATCTCGGTGATGTCGTCGATGGTCCAGACGTGCACCTGGAGGCCGAGTCGGTGCACGTAGTCGACGAACCGCCGATCTACCACCCTGATTCCCCGGTAGCGGACCGGCACCTGGGCGGCGACCACCGTCGGCGGCAGCACCAGCCGCCGGTTCGCCAGCGAGGCGAGCCGTACCCGGGCCACCCCGCGCAGCCCGAGCGAGGTGGCGACCTTCGGCCCGGCCAGGATCCGCAGCCGGGCCAGCCGGGTGTCGCTGAACGAGGCGAGCAGCACCCGGTCGCCGGCTCCGGCCTCCTCGACGGCACGCACGGTCGGCGCCACCGCACCGTCGGCCTTCACGTCGACGTTGAACCGGATCTGCGGCCAGGCCCCGAGTACCTCGTCGAGCCGGGGCACCGCCGCCGCCCCGCCGACCCGGATCGTCCGCAGATCCGCCCAGCGCAGTTCGGCGATCCGGCCGGGTTCGCCGGTCATCCGCTCCAGTGTCGCGTCGTGGAAGACCACCGGCACCTCGTCGGCGGTGGCGTGCACGTCGGTCTCGACGTACCGGTAGCCGAGCCGGACCGCCCGGGCGAACGCCTCTGCGGTGTTCTCGTCGCCGCGCGCGGCACCGCCCCGGTGCGCGAACGCCAGCGGCGTCGGCGCGTCGAGATAGCCGAAGTCCCGGATCACGGTGCGAGTATGCCCGGCCGGGATGGCCGTCCGGTGACCGGTCGGCGGCGCCTCACCCCGACCGACGGGAACTCTTCCGGCGGCAACGTGCCGGGCGGTCGAGAAAGGGTTCAGTAGGGTGCTCGCCATGCGGCTGCTCGCCATCGACTTCGGCACCTCCAACACCGTCGCCGTGGTGCGGGGCGCCGACGACCGGGCCCGGCCGCTGCTCTTCGACGGCACCCCGCTGCTGCCGTCGGCGGTCTGCCTCGCCCCGGACGGCACGCCGCTCACCGGCCGGGACGCGGTCCGGGCGGCCCGGCTCGACCCGGCCCGGTTCGAGCCGGCGCCGAAACGGCGGATCGACGACGGGACGGTGCTGCTCGGCGACCGGGAGGTACCGGTCACCGAGCTGGTCGGCGCGGTGCTGCGGCGGGTCCGGGTCGAGGCGTACCGGCAGCTCGGCGGGGTCGACGAGGTCCGGCTCACCCATCCGGTCAGGTGGGGCGAGCGGCGTCGTGGCGTGCTGGTCGCCGCCGCCCGCGCCGCCGGGCTGCCGCCGCCCCGACTGGTCGCCGAGCCGGTCGCGGCGGCGGCCCACTATCCGGCGGTACTCGGCACGGCGGTGCCGCCCGGCCGGGCGCTGGCCGTCTACGACCTGGGCGGCGGCACCTTCGACGCGGCAGTGGTCCGCCGCACCGCCGCCGGTTTCGACGTACTGGCCGAGTCGGGCCTGACCGACCTGGGCGGGCTCGACTTCGACCAGGCCCTGGTCGAGCAGATCGGCCGGGACTACGCCGACGGCCGGACCGAACAGTGGCACGGCCTGCTGAGCCCGGTCGACCCGAACCAGCGTCGGGCGCGGGAACTCCTCTACGACGACGTGCGGGCGGCCAAGGAACTGCTGTCCCGGGCCGCCAGCGCGCAACTGCACCTGCCGGCGCTGGACCTGCGGGCACACCTGACCCGGGAGGAGTTGGAGTCGCTGATCCGTCGGCAGCTCCAGCAGACGGTCGGCTGCCTGGCCCGGACGATCGCCGACGCCCGGCTGGACCCGGCCGACCTGGTCGGGATCTTCCTGGTCGGCGGCTCCAGCCGGATCCCGCTGGCCGCCCGGCTGATCCACGTCGAGCTGGGCGTCGCCCCGACCAGCCTGGAACAGCCGGAGACGGCGGTGGCCGAGGGCGCCCTCCGGCTCGACGACCCACCCGCCGGCCCCGCCCACACCCCGAGGCCGGCCGGAACCGACGTCGGGGTGCCGGACCGGACCCGGGCCGCGATCCCGGCCCGGCCCGAGGCGCGGCCGGTCGACCCGGCCGGCCGGTTCTGGACCGGCACGGCCGGGCTGGTCTGGACCGGGGCGCTGGCCCTGCTGGTGGTCGCCGCGCTCGTCGTACTGGTCGCGGTCGTCACCGTCGAGCCCGGCTGACCGCGGTCAGGCCGGGGACTCGGTACGGTCGGCGGCCCAGCGGGTGTGGAAGCTGCCCTCGGTGTCCACCCGCTGGTAGGTGTGCGCGCCGAAGTTGTCCCGCAGGCCCTGGATCAGCGCGGCCGGCAGCCGGTCCCGCCGCAGGCCGTCGTAGTACGACAGCGAGGAGCCGAAGGCGGGGGCGGGCACCCCGGCCTGCGCCGCGTAGCTGACCACCCGCCGCCAACTGGCGACGCTGTCGGCGACCCCCTGCACGAAGTAGGGCGCCACCAGCAGCGTCGGCAGCTGCGGGTCGGCGTCGTACGCCTCCCGGATGCGGTTGAGGAACCGGGCCCGGATGATGCAGCCGCCCCGCCAGATGGTGGCCAGCGCCGCCGGGTCGATGTCCCAGCCGTACTCCTGGCTGCCGGCCCGGATCTGGTCGAAGCCCTGCGCGTACGCGACGATCTTCGACGCGTACAGCGCCTTGCGGACGTCCTCCACGAACGCGTCCCGGTCCACCTCGTCGGTCGGCGCCTCGCCACCCGCGTCGGCGTACGCCCGGGCGGCGGCGTCCCGCTGGTCGGCGTGCCCGGAGAGCGACCGGGCGAACGTCGCCTCGGCGATCCCGGTGATCGGCACACCGAGGTCGAGCGCGCTCTGCACCGTCCACCGGCCGGTGCCCTTCTGCTCGGCCCGGTCCTGCACGATGTCGACGAACGCCTTGCCGGTGCGGGCGTCGACGTGCCCGAGCACGTCGGCGGTGATCTCGATCAGGAACGACTCCAGGTCGCCCTCGTTCCAACCGGCGAAGATCTTGCCGATCTCGGCCGGTGTCGCACCCAACCGCTCCCGGAGCAGGTCGTACGCCTCGGCGATGAGCTGCATGTCGGCGTACTCGATGCCGTTGTGCACCATCTTCACGAAGTGCCCGGCGCCGTCCGGCCCGATGTGGGCGCAGCACGGCGTGCCGTCGACCTGGGCGGCGATCGACTCGAAGATCGGCCCGAGCTTCCGGTACGCCTCCACCGAACCGCCCGGCATGATGCTCGGCCCGAGCAGCGCACCCTCCTCGCCACCGGAGACACCGGTGCCGACGAAGTGCAGCCCGTGCTCGCGCAGCGTCTCCTCCCGGCGCCGGGTGTCGGCGAAGTGGGCGTTGCCGGCGTCGATGACGATGTCGTCGGGTTCGAGCAGCGGGATCAGCTCGTCGATGACGGCGTCGGTGGGACGACCCGCCTTCACCATCACGATCACGGCCCGGGGCCGCTCCAACGAGGCGACGAAGTCGGCCAGCGACTCGCTCGGCACGAACGTGCCCTCGCCCCCGTGCTCGGCGACCAGGCTCCGGGTCCGCTCCGGCGACCGGTTGTGCACCGCCACCCGGTGACCGTGCCGGGCCAGGTTGCGGGCCAGGTTGCGGCCCATCACCGCCAGCCCGGTGACCCCGATCTGGGCCGTGGCGCCGGTGCCGCCACTCGTCGTCTCCGCCATCCGCTGCTCACTTCCGTCTGGGCCTGAAAGGTTCGGCCGGTTGCCACATCCGTGCCGGCGTCGGAGCAGCGCGCGGAAGCCCGCAGCAGGGCGGAAGGCCCGGTGTTCCTCAGCGCTCCTCCGGCAACCAGAACCGGGCAAGCGTACTCGTCGCCGGGTCGTCGGAGGCGGCCAGCGCCGCCCACGGGTCACCGTCGGCCGGTAATTCCTCGCCGGCATACCCGGCCAGCTCGTCCGGGGCGACGGTCCCGGTGTCCGGCGCGGACGGCGGCGCCGGTACCGCGTCGACCGGCTGGCCGAGCAGGGCGGGATCGGCCCACGGAAAACCGTCGACCGGCTCCGGCGGTGCGCCGAGGTCCGGCAGGTCGGTCGACTCCCACCAGGACGGTCCGGTGTCGGCGTACGGGTCGAGGTCCGGGTCGGCGCCGACCGGCGGGTCCGCCGCGCCGAAGCCGACCTCGGCGGGTACCTCCGGATAGCCGTCCGGCCCGAACCCCGACTCCTCCGCCGGGTACGGGTCCGCCTCGGCGTACGGGTCGGCGCTCGGCGCCGTCGGCAGGTCGTCGTAGCCGAGCGGCATCGGCGGATCGGCGGGCGCCCCGGGAAGGTCGCCGGGATCGGGGTCGGCGGCACCGAACCCCTCGACCGGAAAGCCGTCGTCGGGCTGGTCCGGGGTCAGGTCGCCGAAGTCCTCGCCCTCCGGGCCGCCGAACTCCGGCTCGTCGGCGGACCAGCCGCCCCAGTGGTCAGTCATGTTCCCGCCCTCGTGCGTCGGTGGCGGCGGCCGGGGCGAGCGCCCGGGCCCGCCCCAGCACCTCGTCGACCTGCTTTACCCGGGCCCGGACCGTCTCCCGCTGCGCCTGCGTCGCGGCGCGGCGCCGGGCCCGTACGGCGGTGTCCTCGGCCGCCGCCGCGTCGATCTCGGCGATCCGCTCGTCGAGCTGCCGCAGCCGGCGCTCGATCGCGTCGTCCAGGGCGAGGGTCAGCGCGTACTGCAGATCGGTGAACCGGTGGGTGATCTCGTCCGACAGCACCGCCCGGGCGTCGGCGACCACCTCCCGCAGCCACGTCCGGGCCTGCTGCCGGTCGGTGTGCACCCGGCGCCGGTACAGGATGAAGCCACCGGCGGCGAGTCCCAGGCCGAGCCCGGCGAACGGGATCAGCAGGCTGCCACCGACCAGCGCACCCGCGCCGAGTGCGGAGGCGCCAGCCATCGCGCCCCGGCCGGCCAGGAAGGCCATCGACCCGGCCGACATCGCGATCATCATGTTGTCCGGGCCGCCGCCGGACCGGCGCGGCTTGCTGGCCAGCGCGTGCCGCAGCGTCGCGTTGAGCCGCCCCAGCACGAACCGCAGCTCCTCCGGCTGGAACACCTCGGCGAGCACCCGCTCGCCGACCTGCCGGAACCGCACCTCCAGATCGTCGGAGAGCCGCACCGACAGCGCGTGCAGCGCCTCGTCGACCTGCTGCGGCAGCCCCTTGAGCTCCTCGCCGCGAGCGTTGTCGATCCGGTTCAGGAACTCCTCCTGGAGGGTGCCGGCATAGCCGCGGAGCAGCCCGGTCGCCTCGACCCGGGCCCGCTGCGTCTCGGTGCTCAACGCCAGCGACCACTGCCGCGACTCGGTACGCTTCCGCGCCGCCAGCGCCGCCCGGTCCTGCTTGATCCGGTGCAGGTCCGCCGGATCGGGGTCGGCGGCCCGCAGCCGCTCGCCGAGTTCCAGGTCGTACCGGACCAGCTCGCTGCGGACCGTGCGCAGCAGGTTCGCCTGCCGGAGCAGATGCCCCCGGCCGGCCACCCCGATCAGGGCGTGCTGCAACTGCGCGATCCGGGACTCCCGGAGCAGCTCGCCGGCCGCCTCCGCCGGCATCGTCCGGGCCAGCTCGGCGAGCCGGGCCGAGACCGGGAACCACGACGCGCCGCCGAACCGGGGTGCGTGCGCCTGCAACTGTGCCCGGTTGTCGGCCAGGATCGTCCGCCAGCCCGGGTAAGCGTCGGTCTTGGTCAGCGCGAAGACCACCAGGTTGACCCGCTTGCTCGCCTCGACCAGGAAGTCGAGTTCCGGCTGCGCGAGCGGGGCGGCGGCGTCGACCACGAAGAGCAGGGCGGTGGCCCGGGCCGCGGCGTCCAGGGCGATCCGGGCGTGCGCCGGGTCGAGCCCGCCGGTGCCCGGGGTGTCGACCAGGCTCAGGTACTGCAACAGCGGCGCCGGATGGGTCACCTCGATGTGCCGGGGCGGACGCTGGTCGTCCGGGAGCCGCCCCAACGGGGTGGCCCAGTCCCGCAGGTCGGCCAGGCCCAGCGGCAGCGGCTCGGGGCGGCCCGGCAGGAAGGCCCGGGCACCGGCCTCGGCGCCCGGCACGAACTCCAGATAGCAGCAGGTGGCGACAGCGACGTCGACCGGCGACAGCCCGGGCACCCCGACCAGCGCGTTGACCAGGGAACTCTTTCCACGTTTCGTCTCGCCGACCACCACGATCGAGGGGCGGGTCACCACCTGGCGGCGCAGCGTGTCGACCTCGGCGGCCGCGTCCGGGGCGACCTTGCGCAGGTACGCCAGCCCGCCGTCGACCGCCCCGGTCAGCGCCGTACCGAGTGCCGCCTCCGGGTTGGCACCGCCGTGCTGGGCCGGCGCGGCACCCGACCCGGTGGCGGTACGGCCGGTGGTCACCGCAGGCTCCCCTCGGCGCGTACCCGCTGGGAGAGCAGGAAGAAGCCCCGGTGCGCCACCTGCGCCACCCGGGACTGCGCCGGGCTCGCCCCGGCGACCGCGTACACCCGCCACCGGGTGGCGGCCTCCAGCGCGGCCCGGGTGAGCTGCTCCGGGGCGGCGGCCGGCAGGCTCAGGATCCAGCGCGGGTCGGTGGAGAGGGCCAGCCGGGTCAGCTCCTGCTCCATCGGCTCGGGCAGCTCCACCGAGCCGGAGCTGACCAGTTGGGCCACCTCCAGCAGCCGGAGGCGGTGGTACTCCGGCTGTTGCAGCACCTGCTCGATCGCGTCCCGCAGCAGTTCCCGGTCCTCCGGCCGGGGAGCGTGGCTGGCCAGCTTCTCCAGGGTGGAGAGCCCCCAGCCGGCCTTGATCGCGTCGGTACGCCACCGGAACGCCTGGTCGAGGGTGTTGCGCAGCCGAGGGAACCCGGACGCGGCGAACAGCAGCCGCACCAGGTCGCCGCTTGACAACTGCGGCTGGGCGGCGAACTGGGCGATGGCGAAGCCGATGCCGTACAGGTCGAGCAGCCGCAGCAGCCGCTCCCGCTGCTCCCCGGGGACCGGGCAGTCCCGGGAGGTGAACAGGTCGACCGAGGCGAGCAGTACCGCCCGTTCCCCGGCCGGCAGCCGGGCCATCGTCCGCAGCGCCTCGCAGTCGGCGGCGGTGAGCCGGCCGGCCTCGGTCGTCTCGGCCAGCAGCCCGACGATCGGCACCACCTCGGAGACCACCCGGCGCAGTACCCCGGTCTGGTCGGCGGCGAGCGGACCGGCCACCGGCCACGGGTCGGCCGCGCCGCCGACCAGCTTGTCCACCTTGTTGAACAGCCCGAGGGAGTTGATCGGGTTGCTGGCCAGCCGCGCCGAGACCGACCGGAACGCCTCCAGCGCCGCCAGGTCGTCGTCCCGGACCGACTGGGTGAAGACGTAGACGATCGCCTCGGCACCGGCGATCGCCCCGGCCGAGTCGTCGTCGATGTTGTCGTCGAACGGGGCGGTCGCGGCCTCGAACAGGAACCGGCGGGCACCGGCGCTGACGGAGGTGTTCGTCGAGGCGAGACCGGGGGTGTCCAGCACGGTCAGGTCCCGCAGGTGGTCGCTGGTCAGCGTGACGTCGACGTAGGAGATCTCGGCGCGCGGCACGCCGAGCCGCTGCGGGATCATGCCCGCGTCGTCGAGCGGCAGGCTGAGCCGGCTGCCGTCCCGGCGTACCACGTCGACCCGGTCGGCGGTGCCGTACCGGAACTGGGTGACGAGCCGGGTGCACTCGCCAACCTCGGTCGGCGCCACCCGCCGGCCGATCAGCGCGTTGACCAGCGTCGACTTGCCGGCCTTGAGCCGGCCGGCGATCGCCACCCGCAGCGGTTCGTCGAGCCGGCGGCGTACCCCCGACACCTGGGTACCGGTGGCGGCGCCGAGTCGCGGGCCGACCTCGTCACAGAGGCCGGCGACCCGGGCGCTGAGCGGACCTGCTCCCATGGCTCGTCAGCCGGCGGTGCGGTCGGCGACAATGGCAGGGACCCGGTGGTGGAGCACGCGCATCTCGTCTGCTGTCCTTCCGACACGACGGCGGGGGGCGGGCTGCCCCTGCCGGACATCACACTACGAATATCCTGCCGGCGCAGGATCCCATGTTCGTGCCACCGTCTTGCACGGTGGTGCGGCGTCGACCCGGGCGGGGGAGGGCCAGTGCGGCAAGCGTCGGTCGGTGACCTGCCCGACCAGTTCCGCCCCGCCGACCTGCCGGCCGGCGATCCGGCACCGGACGTCGTCGCGGCCGGCTCCGCCCTGCTCACCACCCCCGGCCTGGTGGTGCTGCACAGTGGACCCGGCGGCGGGCGCAGCACCGCGCTGCACCGGCTCGGCGCCGCGTTCCGGGGACCCGTCTTCGCCGGTGGCGGCCTGGCCAGCCTGCCCGGCGAACCGGCGTTCGCGCTGGCCCGCGCCGTCCGGGTCCGGCTGCCCGGGCACGATCCCGCGTTGCTCGCCGAGGCGGTGAGGTCCCGGGTACGCGGCGGCCTGCTGCTTCTCGACGACCTCCAGTGGGTCGACCCGGCCACCCTCGCCGCCCTGGTACCGCTGGCCACGCACTGCCGGGTCGCGGTCGCGCTGCGTACCCCGCACCGGCTGCCGCCGAGCGCGGTGGCGGCGTTGCGGGCCGTCGCGGCCGGCTGGCTCGCGGTGCCGCCGCTGACCGTGGACGCGGCGACCGCGCTGGCCGGGCGGATCGCTCCCGCGCTCGGCCCGTCGACCGTCGCCGGTGTGGTCCGGCAGGCCGGCGGCACACCGCTGGCGGTGGTGACCCTGGCCCGCCAGGCGGCCGCGCGACGGCCCGCCGGAGCGCACCGCCCCGACGGCCCCGCACAGCGGCGTCCGGAGCCGGTGCCGGCGGACCGGGACGCCGACCAGGTCGGCTACGCGGTGGCGGCGGCGTTGGCCGACCTGACCCGGCCGGCCCGCACCACGATGGCCGCACTCGGGCTGCTCGGCCGGCCGGCACCGGCGGACCTGCTCGGTGCCGGGGTCGACGAACTGCACGCCGCCGGCCTGGTCACCGTCGCGCAGGACGGGGTCGCCCCGGTGTCGCCGTACGTCGCCGAGGTCGCCGCCGGGTTGCTGGACGAGGCCGGCCGGCAGGCGCTGCACCGGCGCCTCGCCGACCTGGTACCGCCGGTCGAGGCGGTTCGGCACCTGGCGGCGGCCGGTGACGGCGCGGCGGCGTACCGCCGGGCACTGGCCGTGGCCGCCACCGCCGACACCGCCGGTACCCGCGCCGAACTGCTGCTGCTGGCCTGCGCGCTGCCCGGTGTCGAGCCTGATCCGGCGGTACGGGTCGACGCCGCCCGGGCCGCGCTCGCCTGCGGCCGCCCCCGGGCGGCGGCCCGGGCGCTGACCACCGGTACACCGCTCGGGGTCGACCCGGACCTGTTGCGGGCGGAGGCACTGGTCCAGCTCGGCGACCTGGCCGGCGCCCGGTCGGCGGTGGCCCGGATACCGGATTCGGCCACGCCGGAGCAGCTCGCCGCCCGGGACCGGATCGTGCTCCTCGCCCAACTCGGCGCCGACCCGGCCGAAGCGACCCGGTCGGCGGCCCGGATCACCGCCGTGCACGGCCCGGAGCCGGCGCACCCGGGCCTGCGGGCCGCGCTGGCGGCGGTACGCGCCGCGAACCGGGCCCCGGGTTGGGAGTCGGCACTCGCCTCGGCCGCCGTGGCGGCGGGTGCGGCCGGTGAGCCGCTCGCCGCCCGCTGGAGCGCCTGGCTGCTGGTCGAGACGCTGCTCGCCGACGGCCGGCTCGCCGAGGCCGGACAGGCCGCCGAGGCGGCCGAACACGCCTGCGCGGCCGACCTCGCCTACAGCTGGCAGACCCGCTTCCTGGCTGCCCGGCTCTGGTGCGCGGCGCTGCGCGGCGGCGTGCCCGCCTCCGACCCCGGCAACGCCCCCGACCCGACTGGCGCCCTCGGCCCGGGTAGGGCGCTCGACGTCGACGAGGCGCTGCGCCGGGCCGGCGACCTGACCGACCGGACCCTGCCCGCCCCGGCCCGGGGCTACGCGGTGGCCGCCGCCAGCCTGGTCGAGGCCGACGGTGGGCTGCTCGGCCCGGCCCGGTCCCGGCTGGCCGCCGCCACCGGCGGCTCCGCCGGCGCCGACGCGCTGCTCGACTGGGTCAGCCGGGAGGCGGCCTGGCTCGACGGCCAGCCGGACCGGGCCGGCGGATCATCCGCTGGCGGCCCGCCGCTGGTCGACGGGCTGCGGCAGATCACCGCACGCTGGGCGGCGTACGACGGCGCGCAGGCCGGTTCCGCTTCGGGCCTGCCCGCCGGTGCGGTGACGGCGGTGCCGCCCGAGCCGGCCCCGGTGCGGCAGACCCTCGCCGCCTGGGACGCCCCGGGCGGCGACCCGGCCGGTTTCACCCGGGCCGCGAACGGCTGGCGGGACCTGGCCGTCCGCGAGGAGGTGCGCTGCCTGCTCGCCGCCGGCCTGCACGAGCCGGACCCGTCCCGGAGCGTCCCGGTGCTGCTGACCGCCGAGGAACGCGCCGGACGGGCCGGGCTGGTCGTGCTGCTCGGCCGGATCCGTCGGGCGCTGCGCCGGCACGCCGTACGCCGGGACGTCCGGGGTGCTCGGTCGGACGGCGACCTCACCGACCGGGAGCGGGAGGTACTCCGGCTGGTGGCGGCCGGTGAACCGACCCGACGCATCGCCGGGCAACTGGGTATATCCGCTGAGACGGTGGAGACCCACGTCCGGTCCGGGATGCGCAAGCTGGGCGCCCGTACCCGTACCGAGGCGGCGGCCCTCGCCCTGGAGGCGCTGTGACTGGTGCTGGAGGTGCAGCGATGACCGACCCGCCGCGCTACGTCGTACCGTCGGCGACCGACGCGACCACGGTCCTGCGCCGACTGGCCCGGGACGGGTGGTCGACCCGGGAGGGGTTCGCGGTCGCCGAGCCCGGCTGGGACCTGGCCACCGCCCGGCTGGTGCTGTTCGGCCGGGTACCGGACGCCGAGACGGTCCGGCTGGCCGTGCTGGCCGCCGCCCGTGGCGCCGGGGTGGTGGCGATCGTGGACCCGGCCGGCGAGGTCGGTCGGGCGCTCGTCGACGACCTGAGCCGGCTCGGGCCGGTGCACCGGGATCCGGACGAGGCGCCGGAGTCCGACACCGAGTCGGTGCTGAGCCGGCTGATTCCCGAGCAGCGGGCGTTGCTGGAGCGGCTCGCCGACGGCGAGACGATCGCCGCCGCCGCGGCGGCGGAGTTCCTGTCCCTGCGCACCGCCAACCGGCGGATCGCGCAGGCCCGCGAGGCGCTCGGGGTGCGCACCACCCGGGAGGCGGTCCTCGCCTACCTGCGGCAGCGCCGCTCCGGCTGACCGACGCAGGCACTTCGCGGGGTCGACGCGGCGGCGCCGTCAGAGACCGCCTACCAGGCGGGCGTCGCGGTCAGACCACGTACGAGGCGATGGCGCGCGCACAGTCGAGAGACTCGGTGCGGCCGGAGTCGACCTCCACGTCATAGCGGACACCCCGGTGCACGATCTCGGCCTGCGACGCCGCCATCCCGATCACGCGGTCCCCTCGGGCGATCTCCCGGCCCGCCGCGACGTCCGGAGCGCAGCGCACCCCGACCCACAGCACGGCGAGGTCCGTCAGGTACCCGCGAGTGCGCTCCTGGGAAGCGGCGCCGCCGAGGAACACCTCGTCGAGGATGATCCGCGCTCCGGCCCGGGCCATCGCGGCGATGCCGACCAGCCAGGCGTGCTGCAACTCGCCGAAGTCCTCGCCGACGATGACCTCGCCGTCGGGCCCGAAGGTCAGCCCGGTGGGGGAGTTCAGCATGGCCGGTGGCAGCCGGTCGATCAGGTCGTCCACTCCGAAGCTGATCCACGGGCGCGGCAGTATGTGCTTGAGGCACCGGACGATCGCCGACTTTCCCGAGCTGGAGCCGCCGTTGAGCACGATGACCTGTGTCGTCACTTGATCGTTCGCCTTCCGATGCCGTCGTCGCGACCTCCGCCGGCCCGAGAGATCCGCTTCAGCTCGCGCGGCCGCAAGGTGGCGGTCCGGGACAGCGTAGTGCCGGGCCTCGGAACCGGATCGGGTCCGACCCGTGGCGGCGGGCGCGAGCGGGATGCTCAGCCGCCGGGCGTGGTGTCGGGGTCCCTGCGGCGATGTTGGCGGCGGGTCTCGGTCGGCCGGGTCGGGTCGACGTAGCGGGGCCGGTCGGGTTCGTCGAGGCGCAGCGGCACCAGGGCGACGGTGAGCGCCTCGATGATCGCCTCGGTGGCCCGGGCGGCGGCGCCGGGGCTGGCCGGGTCGATCCCGGTCAGGTCGACGGGCGGGCCGAAGTGCACCCGGATCACCGGCCGGCGGAGCATCGCCCGGCCGACCGCCCGGAGCATTCCGGCCGGTGCGGCGTACGGCAGCACCTCGTGCGCGCCCCACTGGGCGACCGGTACCACGGTGGCGCCGCTGGCGAAGGCGAGCCGGGCGGTGCCGGTCTTGCCCCGTTCGGGCCACATGCCGGGGTCGAGTCCCATCCGCCCCTCCGGGTAGACGAGCACCACCGAGCCCTGGGTGACGGCCGCTGCGGCGTGTTCCAGCGCGAGTCCGACGGTCGGGGTGCGCCGGTCGACCCGGATGTGTCCGCTGGCCCGCATCGCGGAGCCGACGATCGGGGCCCGGAACACCCCGCCGGTGGCCATGATCCGGGGGGCGATCCGGCGTACCCGGCAGGCGGCGGTCAGCACGACCGGGTCGAACGGGTTGACGTGGTTGGCGGCCAGGATCAGCGGTCCGTGCCGTAGCTCGTCGGGCACGTCGCCGGTGACCCGTAGCCGGGCGAGCAGCCCGACCACGCCCCGGGCGAGCACCTGGAGGAAGAGCCAGAAGCGGGGGGCGCGCCAGGGTACGGCGGTGGTGGTCTCCATCAGCGGTCGATCGTCGCACGCGCCGGTCGGCGGGGAGGCCCGGGGCGGGGCGTCGTGGGAACCGGAACGACGGCGGACGTGATCGACCTCCCAGCGCCACCGTCTACGACGACAGGTAGTATTTACTACGTCCGGTAGTAAAACCTGGGGGTCATCCGTGGACGCGCTCGACGTCGCCCGGTGGCAGTTCGGTGTCACCACCGTCTACCACTTCCTCTTCGTACCGCTGACCATCGGGCTGTCGGTGCTCGTGGCGATCCTGCAAACCCGCTGGCACCGCACGGGGCAACTGCGCTACCTGCGGTTGACCAAGTTCTACGGCAAGCTCTTCCTGATCAACTTCGCGATGGGCGTGGTCACCGGCATCGTGCAGGAGTTCCAGTTCGGGATGAACTGGAGCGACTACTCCCGCTTCGTCGGCGACGTCTTCGGCGCCCCGCTGGCGATCGAGGCGCTGCTCGCGTTCTTCCTCGAATCCACCTTCCTCGGCCTGTGGATCTTCGGCTGGGACCGGCTGCCCCGCCGGATCCACCTCGCCACCATCTGGGCCGCCGCGATCGGCTCCACGCTGAGCGCGTACTTCATCCTGGCCGCGAACTCGTGGATGCAGAACCCGGTCGGCTACCGGATCAACCCGGAGACCGGCCGCGCCGAACTCACCGACATCGTCGCCGTACTCACCAACAAGGTCACCCTGGTCACCTTCCCGCACACCCTCGCCGGCTGCTTCCTCGTCGCCGGGGCGCTGATGGTCTCGATCGCCCTCTGGCACCTGCGTCGCCCGACCGGGAAGCAGCCCGACGGGAACCCGGCGGCGGGGGAGGACCGGGCCGCCTTCCGGTTCGCCGCCCGGTTCGGCGCCTGGGTCACCCTCGCCGCCGCCGTCGCCGTCGTGATCACCGGTGACCTGCAAGGCAAAATCATGACGCAGGTGCAGCCGATGAAGATGGCCGCGGCCGAAGCGCTCTACACCACCGAGGCGCCCGCCTCGTTCTCCGTACTCACCGTCGGCAGCCTCGACGGCAGCCGCGAACTCTTCGCGATCAAGATCCCGTACCTGCTCTCGGTGCTCGGCACCGGTGACCCGAACGGCGAGGTCCGGGGCATCAACGACCTCCAGGCCCAGTACGTCGCCCAGTACGGCCCCGGCAGCTACACCCCGATCATCCCGGTCACCTACTGGAGCTTCCGATTCATGATCGGCTTCGGGTTGGCCGCCGCCGCCATCGCGGCGTGGGTGCTCTGGGCGCAGCGCCGTGGCCGTACCCCGAACTCCCGCTGGCTGGTCCGGGCCGGCCTGGTCATGCCGGTCCTGCCGCTCGCCGCGAACTGCTTCGGCTGGATCTTCACCGAGATGGGCCGGCAGCCCTGGGTCGTCTTCGGCGAGATGCTCACCCGCGACGGCGTCTCCCGCAGCGTCTCCCTGGCCGAGGTACTCACCTCGTTCACCGCCTTCACCCTGGTCTACGCCACCCTCGCCATCATCGAGGTCAAGCTGCTGATCCGGTACGCCCGCGCCGGCCTGCCGGACACCGCAGCACCCCCCGAGCCCGAACCCGACGCCGACGACGAGGACCGCCCGCTCGCCTTCGCCTACTGACCCCCACCGGCCCGGCCCACCGCGCCAGCACCCGCATCCCGACCACGACCGATCCGACCGGAGCCCACGATGGACCTGCCCACCTTCTGGTTCCTGCTCATCGCCGTGCTGTTCGTCGGCTACTTCATCCTGGAGGGCTTCGACTTCGGCGTCGGCATCCTGCTGCCCGTCCTCGGCCGCGACGACCGGGAACGCCGGGTGCTGATCAACACCATCGGGCCGGTCTGGGACGGCAACGAGGTCTGGCTGATCACCGCCGCCGGAGCCCTCTTCGCCGCCTTCCCCGGCTGGTACGCCAGCCTCTTCTCCGGCCTCTACCTGCCGCTGCTGCTCGTCCTGCTCGCCCTGATCTTCCGGGGCGTCGCCTTCGAATACCGCCACAAGCGCCCCGAGGCCGGCTGGAAGGCCCGCTGGGACCTCGCCATCTTCCTCGGCTCCCTGATCCCGGCCGCGCTCTGGGGAGTCGTCCTCGGCAACCTGCTGCGCGGCGTACCCCTCGACGCGCGACACGACTACACCGGCGGCCTGCTCGACCTGCTCAACCCGTACGCCCTGCTCGGCGGGGTGACCACGACGGCGCTGTTCGTCACGCACGGCGCCGTCTTCCTCGCGCTGAAGACCAGCGGCGAGATCCGGATCCGGGCCGGCCGGCTCGCCGCCCGGGCCGCCGCCACCACCGCCGCGCTCACCGCCGCGTTCCTGGCCGTCGGCCTGACCATCCGGCACACCCCGGCCGCCGTCGGCCTCGCCGTGGCCGCCGCGCTCGCCCTGGCCGGCACCCTGGCCGCCACCCGGGTACGCCGGGAGGGCTGGGCCTTCGTCGGCACCGCCGCCGCGATCGGGCTGACCGTCGCCACGCTCTTCGCCGCGCTCTTCCCGAACGTGCTGCCCTCCACCACCGACCCGGCCGGCACCCTCACCGTCGCCAACGCCGCCTCCAGCCCCTACACCCTGAAGGTGATGACCTGGGTGGCCGCCTTCTTCACCCCCGTCGTCCTCGGCTACCAGGGCTGGACCTACTGGGTCTTCCGCAAGCGGATCGGAGTCGCCAACATCCCACGCTGACCGACCCCGGGGGCCACCGCCGCCGCGTTGCCCCGCGAGTTGAGACTTTTCCTGCGCCTCTGACCGAAACCGCGCAGGAAAAGTCTCACCAAGGACTTCAATGAAACAATTGAAGCGAACGACTCGCACAGGGCATCGCCCCCCGCACCTTCGGAGGCCCCCGATGGGACAGCTCCCGATCCGGTACATCCGGGTCGCCGACACCACCCCGATCACGCCACGGATGGCCCGGATCACCTTCACCGGCGACGACCTCGCCGACCTCCACCTCGACGGCCCCGACCAGCAGGTGAAGCTCTACTTCCCCAGACCGGGACAGCGCCGCCCCCGGCTGCCCGACCCCGACCCCGACCTCTGGCGGTGGTACGCCGGCTTCGCCGACATCCCCGCACCCGTCCGCCCCTGGACCCGCAGCTACACCATCCGGGCCCACCACCCGCACGGCAACCTCATCGACATCGACTTCACCCTGCACGAGCCCGCCGGCCCCGCCACCCGATGGGCCGCCTCCGCCACCCCCGGCGACACCCTCGGCATGTTCGGCCCGTCCCCGGTCTTCGCCCGACCCCTCCCGATCGGCACCACCGACTGGATGCTGCTCGCCTGCGACGAATCGGCGCTCCCGGCGCTCGGCACCATCGTCGAGGCACTACCCGCCGGCACCCGCGCACACGCCTTCGTCGAGATCCCCGACCGGGCCGAGGAGCAGCACCTCGACACCCCGGCCGACCTCACCCTGCACTGGCTGCACCGCGACGACCCGCCCAGCGCACCCGGCAGCCGCCTGCTCGACGCCGTACGCGCCGCCACCTTCCCGGCCGGTTCCGTCCTCGCCTGGCTGGCCGGCGAAGCCGGCACCGTACGCGCCCTGCGCCGCCACCTCGTCGACGACCGGGGCCTGCCGAAACAGTCGATCGACTTCACCGGCTACTGGCGACGGCACCTGACCCAGGACGACGACCCGACCGACGAGGACCTCGCCGAGGCACGCGACCGCCTCGCCGACGCCGAGACCACCGCCGCCACCGAGAGCAGCGCCGACGTCGGCGCAACCGACGGCGGCACCGAGGCCGGCGCACGCGGCGACGCCGAACCCGAACCGATCAGGATTCAAGAAGCGCGGTCCCCAACGCCGCTCGTACCGTGACCCTTGGAATGCGTCACCAGAAAACACAACAAAGGGGACAAGAGATGAAAGCGCACGTGAGTTCGATCCTGCTCGCCGTCCGGGACATGGAGCGGTCCAAGCGCTTCTACACCGAGGGTCTCGGCTGGAAGATCGAGCAGGACTACGGCGTCTCGGTCTTCTTCGCACCCGACGGCGGCTCACCCGTCGGCTTCTACGGCCGGGACGGCCTGGCCGAGCAGGTGGGCACCAGCCCGGAGGGCAGCGGCTTCAGCGGACTGGTCCTCACCTACGTGGTCCGTACCGAAACCCGGGTCGACGAGATCATGGCGGAGGCGGAGAAGGCCGGCGCCACGATCCTCAAGCCCGCCGGCCCGCTGCCGTGGGGCGGATACGGCGGCTCCTTCGCCGACCCGGACGGCTACATCTGGAGCCTGGGGTACAGCGCCCAGGGGGAGAACCAGCCCTACGCGGAGTAGCCGCCGACCGTACGGGTGCGGTTCACCCCGAACCGCACCCCCCGGTCGGTGAAGTCCCTGGCCACCCGCCGGGTCACCCCGTCCGAGGCGGAGCCACCCGCCGGGTCCGGGGCGGAACTCCGGACGGTCAGCCCAGGTCGACCAGCGGATACAGCGGATAGTCCGCCAGCAGGTCGGCAGCCTGCCCGGCCACCCGCCGCGCCACCGCCCCGTCCAGCACGTACCGCGCCTTGGACGGGGCACCGTCCGGCCCGACCCCCGGCCGGGTCGCCGACAACACCGTGTGCAGCAGCCCGGCCACCTCGTCCATCTCCGCCACCCCGAGCCCCCGGGTCGTCAACGCCGGCGTGCCGAGCCGGACCCCCGAGGTGTACCAGGCACCGTTCGGGTCCCGAGGCACCGAGTTCCGGTTCGTCACGATGCCGGCGTCCAACAGCGCCGCCTCCGCCTGCCGCCCCGTCAACCCGTACCCCGACACGTCCACCAGCAGCAGATGGTTGTCCGTCCCCCCGGTCACCAGCCGCGCACCCCGACGCGACAACCCCTCCGCCAACGCGACCGCGTTCTGCACCACCCGGCCCGCGTACGCCGCGAACTCCGGCCGCCGCGCCTCCGCCAGGGCGACCGCCTTACCGGCGATCACATGCGGCAACGGACCGCCGAGCACCAACGGACAACCCCGGTCCACCTGGTCGGCAAACTCCGGGCCACACAACACCATGCCGCCGCGCGGGCCCCGCAACGACTTGTGCGTCGTCGTCGTCACCAGATGCGCGTACGGCACCGGATCGAAGTCACCGGTGAACACCTTCCCGGCCACCAGACCGGCGAAGTGCGCCATGTCGACCAGCAGCGTCGCACCGACCTCGTCGGCAATCTCCCGCATCAGCCGGAAGTTCACCCGCCGCGGATACGCCGAATAGCCGGCCATCAGAATCAACGGCCGGAACTCCCGGGCGATCCGGCGCACCTCGTCGTAGTCCAGCAACCCCGTCTCCGGATCGGTGCCGTAACTACGCTGGTCGAACATCTTGCCGGAGATGTTCGGCCGGAACCCGTGGGTCAGGTGCCCGCCCGCGTCCAACGACATGCCCACCATCCGCTGGTCACCCAGCTCGCGGCGCAACACCGCCCAGTCCGCGTCGGTCAGCTCGTTCACGTGCCGCACCCCGGCCCGGCGCAACGCCGGCGACTCCACCCGCTCCGCCAACACCGCCCAGAACGCCACCAGGTTCGCGTCGATCCCCGAATGCGGCTGCACGTACGCGTGCGCGGCCCCGAACAACTCCCGGGCATGCTCCGCCGCCACCGACTCGACCGTGTCGACGTTGCGGCAACCGGCGTAGAAGCGGCGGCCGACCATGCCCTCCGCGTACTTGTCGCTGAACCAGTTACCCATCGCCAGCAGTACCGCCGGGGACGCGTAGTTCTCCGAGGCGATCAACTTCAACGAGTCGCGCTGATCGGCCAGTTCCGCCCCGATCGCGTCCGCGACGCGGGGCTCGACCGCACGCACCACATCCAACGCCGCGCGGAACGCGACGGACTCCGTGGACCTCGTGCCGACCGGAAAGACCTGATTGGCCATGGCAGCCTCCTGGGCGAAGGAAATCGGCCCAGGCGCACGGCACACGTCACTCGACGGGACCGCTTCCCGATGGTTGACCCCATCCCAGCACGCCAGTCACGGTCCGGGCCGAGCCTACCAACCCGACCGGCCCGGACGGCAACGGATCAGCCCGCGTCGCGCAACTCCGCCAACCGCGCCTCGATCTCCGCCAACTCGGCCCGCAACTTCTCCGCCTGCTGCTCGGCCTCCCGCCGCTCCACCGCCATGATCTGCTCCACCGCCTCGTGCACCCCGGGAACGTCGATCAACGCCACCATCTTCAACGCCTCGGCCGGCTTGATCACGTACGGCTTCGCCAGCGACTTCGCGCCCTGCGTCGCCGCCAGCGTCCACTCGCCGTCCGCGTACGTCAGGGTGACCGTCAACCCCGCCGGACCCTTCGGCTTCGCCGCCTTCGTCGCCCGACGGGCCGGCTTCGCCTCGCCCTCGCCGTCCGCCGGACGGGCCGGGGGAGTGTCCACTGCGGTCACTGTTGCCTCCTCGCGGGGCGCCGGAACCGGCTCCCTGACAATCTTGAACTCTGGTTCGGGGACCGGCTCCGGCTCCGGCTTCACCGGCGCCCGCCGCGTCGCACCCTTCGGCGCGACAGCCAGATCGCCGGGGGAGAAGGGCAACTCGTCCCGGCCGAACCGGACCACCACCCACTCCTCGGACACCTCCGGATCGGTCAACTCCACCACCTGACCGAGCTGACCGGCAATCTGCCCCGCCGCCTCGGTGAACATCACCTTCGGCTTACGGCCCGCCGCCAACGCGTCCCTGATCTGCTGCAACTCCTCGGTGGACAACCCCTGTTCAGCGGTACGCGCGGCAGCCATCGGATCCCTCTTCCGTACACCTGTTTGATTCATGACTTACTACCAGGCCCGCCCGACAACGTCGAGACGGACACACCGTTCCGAGATCAACAAAACCGGAGCCCGGGACGATCCGCCCCGACCGACCCGCCGCACCGACACCTGGCAGGATCGCCAGCTACCGGACCAGACCACGCGGACACCCGCGACGAGGAGACCCGCCGGCACGGCACACCGCACCGGCACCACCCCCGGCCCGGACCCGGCGGCCGGGGGAGACGACAACCGAGGGGAGAGGCCCATGACTCCGCTGACGGTGGTGACCGGCGGCGGTCGCGGAATCGGCGCCGCGACCGTACGACAACTCGCCGCCGCCGGACACGACGTCGTCTTCTGTTACCGGCGCGACGCCGACGCCGCCGACGCCGTACTCCGCGACGTCACCGCCGCCGGACGCCGGGGCATGGCCCTCCGCGCCGACACCACCGACCCCGACCAGGTGGTACGACTCTTCGACGAGGCCGCCAAACTCGGCGAACCCACCGGCCTGGTCAACAACGCCGGCGTGACCAGCCCGATCGGTCCCTTCGAAGAGCTGACCGTCACCGACCTGCGCCGCGTCGTCGACGTCAACCTCATCGGCTACGTCCTCTGCGCCCAACAGGCCGCCCGCCGGTTCCCGTCCGGCGGAGCGATCGTCAACGTCTCCTCGGCCGCCGCCACCCTCGGCAGCCCCGGCGAATACGTGCACTACGCCGCCGTCAAGGCCGCCACCGACACCCTCACCGTCGGCCTGGCCAAGGAACTCGCCCCCCGAAACATCCGGGTCAACGCCGTCTCACCCGGCATCATCGACACCGAGATCCACACCATCTCCGGGGTACCCGACCGGGCCCAGCGGGTCGCCGGCCGGGTACCCCTCGGCCGCGCCGGCCGGGCCGACGAGGTCGCCGCCGCGATCGTCTGGCTGCTCGGCGACGGCGCCTCCTACACCACCGGCGCCGTACTCCGGGTCGCCGGCGGCATGTAGCACCCCGCCGGGCGGCACCGGCCACGGCCGCCCGCCCCCGCACGGCCGCCCGCCCCCGCACGGCCGCCGGCCGGCACGCCGAGGGCCGGCTAGGCAATTTCGGCAGGTCGTGGCAGCATCTCGCAGGTGAGCAGCACACCCGCCGAGGCGCAACACCTGCGCGACCTCGTGCGGCTGCGCCGCGTCCGGGACCGGATCGACCGGGAGTACGCGCAGCCGCTCGACGTCGAAGCGCTCGCCCGTGGCGTGAACATGTCCGCCGGCCACCTCAGCCGCCAGTTCCGGGCCGCCTACGGCGAGTCACCGTACTCCTACCTGATGACCCGGCGCATCGAACGCGCCATGGCACTGCTGCGGCGTGGCGACCTCAGCGTCACCGAAGTCTGTTTCGCGGTCGGATGTTCCTCACTGGGCACCTTCAGCACCCGCTTCACCGAACTGGTCGGAGTGCCACCGAGCACCTACCGGACGCAGACCGCCCACGGCACAGCGGAGATGCCACCCTGCATCGCGAAGTACGTGACCAGACCGATCAGGAATCGAGAAGCGCGGGTCAGCGAGCCGCAACTAGCGTGACGGTCATGGACATCAACATTCACGCCGCCTTCCTTCCGCACACCGACCCGGACGCCGCCCTCGCCTTCTACCGCGACACCCTCGGCTTCGAGGTCCGCAACGACGTCGGATACGCCGGGATGCGCTGGATCACCGTCGGTCCCGCCAAACAGCCGGAAACGTCCATCGTCCTGCACCCGCCGGCCGCCGACCCCGGCATCACCGACGACGAGCGGCGTACCATCCTCGAATTGATCGCCAAGGGCACCTACACCGCCATCACCCTGGCCACCCACGACCTCGACGGCGTCTTCGACCGGCTACAGGCCAGCGGCGCAGACGTCGTCCAGGAGCCGACCGACCAGCCGTACGGCATCCGCGACTGCGCCTTCCGCGACCCCGCCGGAAACCTGATCCGGATCAACCAGCTCGGCTGACCCGCCCGGCGACCACAAACCCGTGGTCCCCGCGACGGCGACCCCAACCGGAAGATGGAGACACGACAAGCATGGCCACGAGGACGGACACCAGGTCGCCGGAGCCGCACGCCGCCGACAGCCACGACCTGATCCGCGTACACGGCGCCCGGGAGAACAACCTCAAGGACGTCAGCGTCGAGATCCCGAAGCGTCGCCTGACGGTCTTCACCGGCGTCTCCGGCTCGGGCAAGAGCTCGCTGGTCTTCGGCACCATCGCCGCCGAGTCACAGCGGATGATCAACGAGACGTACAGCACCTTCGTGCAGGGCTTCATGCCGACCCTGGCGCGCCCCGAGGTCGACGTACTCGACGGCCTGACCACCGCGATCATCGTCGACCAGGAACGGATGGGCGCCGACCCCCGCTCCACGGTCGGCACCGCCACCGACGCCAACGCGATGCTGCGGATCCTCTTCAGCCGACTCGGCGAGCCACACATCGGCCCACCCAGCGCGTTCTCCTTCAACGTCGCCTCCGTCCGGGCCAGCGGTGCGATCACGGTCGCCGGCAAGACCACCAGGCAGACCTACAGTCGTACCGGCGGGATGTGTCCGCGCTGCGAAGGCCGCGGCCGAATCTCCGACATCGACCTCACCCAGCTCTACGACGACTCCAAGTCGATCGCCGAAGGCGCGTTCACCATCCCCGGCTGGAAGTCGGACAGCTGGTGGACCGTGCGCACCTACGCCGAATCCGGCTTCCTCGACCCGAACAAGCCGATCCGCGAGTTCACCAAACAGGAGATGCGCGACTTCCTCTACCGGGAACCGACCAAGGTGAAGGTCGAGGGCGCCAACCTCACCTACGAGGGACTGATCCCCAAGATCCAAAAGTCGTTCCTCTCCAAGGACCGGGAGGCGATGCAACCGCACATCCGGGCCTTCGTGGACCGGGCGGTCACCTTCACCACCTGCCCCGACTGCGACGGTACCCGACTCAGCGAGGGCGCCAGATCCTCGCGGATCAAGGGCGTCAACATCGCCGAGGCGTGCGCCATGCAGATCAGCGACCTCGCCGAATGGGTCCGCGACCTCGACGAACCATCGGTGGCGCCCCTGCTCGCCTCGCTCGGCCAGACCCTCGACTCGTTCGTCGAGATCGGGCTCGGCTACCTCTCCCTCGACCGACCCTCGGGCACCCTCTCCGGCGGCGAGGCACAACGCACCAAGATGATCCGCCACCTCGGCTCCTCGCTCACCGACGTCACCTACGTCTTCGACGAACCCACCATCGGACTGCACCCGCACGACGTCCAGCGGATGAACGACCTCCTGCTCCGACTCCGGGACAAGGGCAACACCGTCCTCGTCGTCGAACACAAACCCGAGACGATCGCCATCGCCGACCACGTCGTCGACCTCGGCCCCGGCGCCGGCACGGCCGGCGGCACCGTCTGCTTCGAGGGCACCGTCGACGGACTGCGCGCCAGCGACACCATCACCGGCCGGCACCTCGGCGACCGCGCCGCCGTCAAGAAGGCCGTACGCACATCCACCGGCACGCTGGAAATCCGCGGCGCGACCACGAACAACCTCCGCGACGTCGACGTCGACATCCCCCTCGGGGTACTCGTCGTCGTCACCGGCGTCGCCGGCTCCGGCAAGAGCTCGCTCGTACACGGATCGATCCCGGCCGGTGCCGGCGTCGTCTCGATCGACCAGGGCGGGATCCGCGGCTCGCGCCGGAGCAACCCGGCCACCTACACCGGGCTGCTCGACCCCATCCGCAAGGCGTTCGCCAAGGCCAACGGCGTCAAACCGGCACTGTTCAGCGCCAACTCCGAAGGCGCCTGCCCCACCTGCAACGGCGCCGGCGTCATCTACACCGACCTGGCGATGATGGCCAGCGTCGCCACCACCTGCGAGGACTGCGAGGGAAAGCGCTTCGAGGCGTCGGTACTGGAATACCGCCTCGGCGGCCACGACATCAGCCAGGTGCTCGCGATGTCCGTCACCGAAGCCGAGGAGTTCTTCGGCACCGGCGAGGGGCACACCCCGGCCGCGCACGCCATCCTGCGCCGGCTCGCCGACGTCGGGCTGGGATACCTCAGCCTCGGCCAGCCGCTCACCACACTCTCCGGCGGTGAACGGCAGCGCCTCAAGCTGGCCACCCACATGGCCGAGAAGGGCGGCGTCTACGTCCTCGACGAGCCGACCGCCGGACTGCACCTCGCCGATGTCGAACAACTGCTCGGCCTGCTCGACCGGCTCGTCGACTCCGGCAAGTCGGTCATCGTCGTCGAGCACCACCAGGCGGTGATGGCGCACGCCGACTGGATCATCGATCTCGGCCCCGGCGCCGGGCACGACGGCGGCACGATCGTCTTCGAGGGCACGCCCGCCGACCTGGTCGCCGCCCACTCCACCCTCACCGGCCAGCACCTGGCGGCGTACGTCGGCCTCAGCGACGCCCACACCGGCACGAGGGACTGAGGCAGACCTTCGGCGGCCAGTGCCACACCTCGTCCCGCCGGCCGCACCGACAGCACGACCGACGATGGTCCGTGCCGGCGCCCCAGGACGCCGGCACGGACCCGGGGGACTCGGGCGAAGCCCTGCGTCAGCAGCGTTCCTGGAGGTCGATGATCACCGGGACGGTCTGCGTCACCCGTCCGTCCGATGTCCAGAGCACCGAGTGGTGCCGGCCGACCGGGTCGACGCGACGCTGAACGGGGCGGCGTTGAGCACCCGGCTGCGGTCGCGGGTCACGGACGGACGACCGCGAGCACACGACGGAGATTCTCTAGGTCGATAATGTACATTATGTCAACTAGACCGTTATCGGCTGGCCCCTGCCGGTCGCGGCCCGGATCGGCGGAGGCCGGTGAGACGTCGCCACGAAACCGGTCTGGACGAGGCGCCACCGAACGGCGGGCGTTGGTGAGGCTGGATCGTCGGCGGCCCGAGACGGACTGGTCCGGAGTTGTTCGACCCTGCGGCCGGTCGACCAGTCCGCCAATTCCTCGCCTCGCCGGCACGAACGCCCGAACCCACCACCATGCCGACCCGCCAGGTCGTGGCCGCCCCCGGCGCGGAGCGACCAGCCCTCGTGCGACCTCCGCCGAGGCGGCGTGTGGCCCTCCTTCCCCCACCTCGGTGCGGTCGAGCTGCTCAGCTTCCGAAACCCACCTTCCAAGATCACTTGGGCTGGCCGGTTACTCCCGAATCATGCATAATATTCGTTATGCAGGACAAAGAGGACTTTCTGCTACTCCCCCTCGTCGAGCAGTTCCTGACGTCCCGGGCCACCCGCAAGCCTTCCCCGCACACGCTGGCGGCGTACCGTCGGGATCTGCTGGCGGTCGCCGGACTGGTCGCCGACAACCAGCCCGGCACTCCCCTCCCCCTGGCGGCACTGTCGATCCGCGCTCTGACCACCCGGTCCCTGCGGGCGGCCTTCGCCCGCTTCGCCGCTCCCCGGGCCGCCGCCTCGATCTACCGGGCCTGGTCCACCTGGAACGGCTTCTTCGACTTCCTCGTCGCCGAGCAGGTGGTGGCCGGCAACCCGATGCCCGCCGTGGACAAGCCCCGGGTCCCCCCTGCCCCACCGAAGCCGCTGCGCGGCGAGCGTACGCCGGAGCAGTTGCTGGCCGGGGTCGTCGAACCGGACCGGCGGCAGCGTGACCCGTGGCCGGAACGGGACCTCGCGGTGCTGGCCCTGGCGCTCTGCGCCGGGCTGCGCCTGGCCGAGTTGCTGGCCCTGCGTACGGGTTCGCTGGTCGGCCGGGACGGTGAGCGCCGGGTCGAGGTGACCGGCAAGGGCAGCCGGTCCCGGTTGATACCGGTGGAGCCGGAGCTGGACCGGGTGATCGTGGACTATCTGGAGAGTCGGCGTCGCCGGTTCGGCTCTCGGACCGTGGGGCCGGACTCGGCGCTGCTGGTCGACCGGCAGGGTGCGCCGCTGCGTCGGGGCGGCCTGCAATATCTGGTGGAGTCCTGCTATCGGCGGGCGGGGATCACCGACCGGGTGCCGCCGGGTGCGCGGCTGCACGCGCTGCGGCACACCTTCGCGACCAGGTTGGCCGAGGACGGTGCGAGTGCTCCGGAGATCATGCGGCTGCTGGGGCACGCGAGTCTGGCGACGAGTCAGAGCTATATCGAGGTGACCGCCGAGCAGGAGCGGGCGGCGGTGCGGGCGAACCGTACGAACCGGTCGCTGGGTCGGCTGTTGTGGGAGCGGGCGGTCGTGGACGGGGTCGGTTAGCGGGGGGTGGCGGTGGGCAGGCCGGCGACGTCGAGGACCAGGGTGCGGCGGTCGGCGGTGACGACTCCGACCAGGTTGGCGGCGATCGCCACCTGTTCGGGGGCCTTGTCGCCGACGGGGAACCGGTCGGTGCCCTCGCCGAGGGTGGTGTCCGCCACCTGGAGGTGCCAGCGTGGTGGTGAGCCGGCGACGGAGCCGAGGACGAGTCGTCCACCGGCGGCGGCTTCGAGGTTGGCGCGTTCGGGGAGTTGGCGTTGTGCCTGGCCGGTGCTGCCGCTGATCAGCCGGGGGTTGCTGAGCGAGTCGAAGGTGCCTCGGCCGGTGACCAGGGTGTCGTCGTGGGCGTACCAGTTCTCGTCGGAGTGTTCGGTCAGGGCGGTCCAGCCGGGTTCGCCGCTGCGGGTGTCGATGGCGACGACGCGGTGCTCGGCGCCGTTGGTGATCGCGACGCAGACGCGGGCGGCGGCGCAGGGTTTGATCCGTTCGACGATGTCGCCGGCGGCGAGCGGCATCTTCCAGCGCTGCCGCAGGCCGGGTACGTCGTAGGCGGCGAGGACGTGGTCGTCGCCGGTGGTCTTGCCGATCACCGCGTTGTCGTAGCCGGTCCAGAGGTCGGGTTCGAGGGGTAGTTTGCCGCTTGCCCGGACCTTTCCGGTGTTGGCGTCGAGGATGTAGCCGCGGTCGTTGGCGGAGTCGAGTTCGACGATGGTGTTGGTGCCGCCGGGTGCGTCGTGGTAGCTGCCGGCGACGGCTGGCAGGATGCCGGGTGCGGTCGTGCCGGGGGTGGGCCATTGCCGTACCGGTTCGGCCCGGTGTTCGTCGGAGCTGAGCAGGTCGGGTTCGCCGGACTTGCTCCATACCTGGCGGCCGGTGCGGAGGTTGACGCGGCTGATCGCGAGGTCGTCGGAGTCGCCGAGGGTCTCGACGATGGCGTCGGTGCCGTAGTAGGCGACGTCGACGCGGTCGGGCCAGGCGCGTTGCCAGAGGAGTGTGCCGTCGTTGCCGGAGAGTACGGCGCGGACGTCCTGGCCGCCGTTGGTGACGGAGTTTTCGCCGTCGACGACGATCAGGTCTTGGATGGCGGTGAGACGCAGCTCGGTGGGTTCGATCGGCAGGGTGGCGGTCCATCGGGGTGGGCCGTCGGCGGCTGTCAGGGCCACCACTTCGGTGCTGCGGTTGCCGGCGACGGCGGAGATGACGTCGGTGCGGTGCACGGTGACGGCCGCGGCGCCGCGCCGGGTGCTCTGGTAGGCGTTGACCTGGTCGAGGGTTCCGGCGGCTGTCGGGCCGGTGCCGGGTACGCCGAGGGCGCCGAGTTGGTTGGTCAGCCATTCGCCGCCGACGACGACGGTGCCGACGCAGCCGGCGACGGCGAGGAACGTGGTGGCGGTGACCAGGAGGCGGCGGATCCGTCGGCGGCGTGGGTCGACGGGGTGCGGGCGGGAGCCACCGGTGGGCGGCTGGGGGTGCCGCCCGCCGGTGGGTGCGGAGCGCGGTGGCGACGGTGGGCCGGGTGGCGGTCCGACGGCGGGGCCGGCGGCTGCGGGCGGGTACCCGGGTGGGGCGCTCGGCGGGTACCCGGGTGGGTTGCTGGCCGGGGTGCCCGGCTGTCGCGGCTCGGGGCCGGTGTGGTGGACGGCTCCGTAGGCGACGGGGAGTTCGGGTTGTTCGGGGACGGTGGGGGCGATGCCGAGCCGGGCGTGCAGGCGGCTGGCGACCAGGGGTAGCCGGCTGGAGCCGCCGACGAGCAGCAGGCTGTTGAGGTGTCGGGCTTCGATGCCGGCCCGGTCGAGGGTGCGGCGGGTCTCGTCGACGGCGCGGGCGACGAGTGGTCCGGCGATCCGGTCGAGTTCGTCGCGGGTGAGGTGCAGCGGGTCGTCGCGGCCGGGGACCTGGACGGGCGCGGTGGCGGTGCGGGAGAGCATTTCCTTGGCGGCGCGGACCTCGGTCCAGAATGTCTGCCGGTCGCGGCGTTCGGTGGGGGTTTCGGGGTGGCGTAGCCGCCGCCAATGTTCGGGGTCGCGGAGTTCGACGAGTTGGCCGAGGTGGGCGACGAGGGCGTCGTCGATGTCGAGGCCGCCGAGGTCGTCGAGGCCGCCGGTGGCGAGGACGCGCAGGCCGGTGGGGTCGCGGCGGACGACGGCGACGTCGAGGGTGCCGCCGCCGAAGTCGAAGATGCCGAGGGTGCCGCCGACGGGGATCTGTTGGTGGAGGATCTGGGCGCAGTAGGTGGCGGCGGCGACGGGTTCGTCGAGGAGTCGGACGGTGCCGAGGCCGGCGTCGGCGGCGGCGGTGCGCAGCAGGGTACGGCGGGGTTGGCCCCAGTCGGCGGGGCAGGTGAGGACGGTGGTGCCGGCGGGGTCGACGCCGGCGGTGCGGGCTTCGTCGGCGACTCGGCGCAGGGTGGCGGTGAGGAGTCGTTCGACGGGTATCTCGTCGGTGCCGAGTAGCAGGGTGCCGTCGTCGATGCGGCGTTTCGGGTGTGGTTCGTAGCGTTGCGGGTCGGTGCCGCCGAGCCGTACGGCGTCGCGTCCGGTGTGCACGGTGCCGTCGGGGGTGAGGTGGCCGGCGGAGGCGAGTAGCGGGGTGCCGTCGAAGAGGAGGGTTCGGGCCGGTTGGTGGTGGTCGCGGCGGACGACGGCGACGGTGTGGGTGGTGCCGAGGTCTATGGCGAGCCGGACCGGCTGGTCCACCGATGTCACCTCCGGGTGCGGCGGGCGCGGCGGTGGTGGGCGCGCCGCGTGCGGATGCTACTTCCCGTGGGGTGGGTCGCGGGCGGGGGTGTCGCCGGTTTCGGGGTGTGCGGGGTTTTCGAGTCGGCTGGTCTGTGGCGGCTAGGCTTCGGCGTATGCCGAGGTGGTGGCGGGGTCGGGCGGCGGACGTGGTCCTGGTGCTCGTGGTCGGCCTGGTCGGCCTTGCCGGGCTGGTGGTGCAGTCGGGCGGTGTCGACAGCGCCGCCGAGTGGGTGGCGCTGTCGGTGGTGTTGGGCTCCTCTGCCGCGTTGTACGTGCGGCGTCGCTATCCGGTGCCGGTGGGTGTGGTGGCGCTGGTTGCCGTCGGCGGGTACGGCGCGTTGCTGCACCGGCCGGGTCCGATCATGCTGGTTTTTGTCGTGGCGCTCTACACCGTTGTCGACGAGGGGCGCCTCTGGGTCGCGGTCGGGCTCGGGGGCGCTTCGGTGGTCGCGTTCGCGGCGGCGGACGGCTATGGCCGGTCGGCCGGTGGTGGGAACGGGGCGACGTTGCTGCATGCCGGTTGGCTGGTGGCGGTGATCGTCGGGGTGACCCGTAACCGTCGGGCCTATGTCGCGGAGGCGCGGGCCCGGGTGCTCGCGGCGGAGCAGGGCAAGGAGGAGGAGGCTCGGCGTCGGGCCACCGAGGAGCGGTTGCGGATCGCCCGGGAGTTGCATGACGTGCTCGGCCACCATCTTTCGCTGATCAACGTGCAGGCCAGTGCCGCGTTGCATCGTCCGGATCCGGGCCGGTCGGCCGAGGCGCTCACCGCGATCAAGCAGGCGAGCAAGGAGATGTTGGGTGAGTTGCGTACGGCGTTGGGCGTACTGCGGCAGGAGGGCGAGGCGGTGACGGTGCCGGGTCTGGACCGGCTCGGTGAGCTGGTGCTGACGGCGGGGCGGTCCGGGCTGGCGGTCCGTACCGAGGTGGCGCAGATCCGGGCGTTGCCGCCGGAGGTGGAGTTGGCGGCGTATCGGATCGTGCAGGAGGCGCTGACGAACGTGACTCGGCACGCGGGTGCGACCGCCGTGGTGGTGCGGGTGCGGCGTGACGGTGGTGGCGTGCTGGTGGAGGTCGAGGACGACGGCGTTGGCGGGCCGGGTGTGCCCGGTAACGGGATTGTCGGCATGGGTGAGCGGGCGCGGGCGTTGGGTGGTTCGTTGAGTGCGGGTCCTGGGCCGGGTGGTGGTTTCCGGGTCTCCGCCCGTCTGCCGTTGCGGCGTGACGTGGTGTCGGCGGGGCCGGCGGGGTTGTCGTCGGAGTCGGGGGGTGTTTCGTGATCCGGTTGCTGCTCGCCGACGACCAGACCCTGGTGCGGGCCGGGTTCCGGTCCATTTTGGAGGGTGAGGAGGGCGTCGAGGTGGTCGGCGAGGCTGCCGACGGTGCCGAGGCGGTGCGGCTGACCCGGTGGTTGCGGCCGGATGTCGTACTGATGGACATCCGGATGCCGGGGCTGGATGGTCTGGCCGCGACCGGGGAGATCGTCGCGGGTTCGGACGCCCGGGTGATCATTTTGACCACCTTCGACCTGGACGATTACGTCTACGGGGCGTTGCGGGCCGGTGCGAGCGGCTTTCTGGTCAAGGACACGGAGCCGGCGGAGCTGATCCACGGGGTGCGGGTGGTGGCCCGTGGTGACGCGTTGATCGCGCCGTCGATCACCCGCCGGTTGATCTCCGAGTTCGCGGCCCGGGTCCGCCATCCTGATCCGGGGCCGCGGCTGCGGGCGCTCACCGAGCGGGAGCGGGAGGTGCTGGTGCTGGTCGCGGCTGGTCTCTCCAACGACGAGATCGCGGCGCGGTTGGTGTTGAGTCCGGCGACCGCGAAGACGCACGTCAGTCGGATCATGACGAAGACCCGGGTACGGGACCGGGCCCAGTTGGTGATCCTCGCGTACGAGTCGGGGCTGACCGTACCCGGTTGGCTCGCCCGTTCCTGAGGGCGCCGTGCGGGTGGGTCGTCCGTCGGGGGTCGGCACCGGCAGTGGGTCGTCCGCCCGGGTGGGACGGACCGGGTACTGACCCGGCGCGGTGGCCGGGTCAGTGTGAGGGGGTCGGGTCAGCCGGTGTGGCGGGCGCGGTTCAGCGTGAGTCCGCCGAGGAGCATGCCGGTCAGTCCGAGGGCGAGGGCGACGATCGCTCCGCCGAGTCCGTTGCCGGTGCCGAGGCCGCCGTCGGAGGTGGCGACCACCACCGCGCCGATGAGGGCGCCGACCAGTCCCAGTGCGATGGCGGTCAGGGCGCCGCGTCGCCCGTTGCCGGTGCCGACCCGTCCGGCGGAGCGGGCCCGGGCGAGTGCGCCGACGACGATGCCGACCAGTCCGAGCAGCCCGGCCACGATGGAGCCGATCCGGCCGGGGCTCATGGTGTAGACGCTGGCGGCGACGGGCTGGCCGGTGACGTGCGCGGCGGCGGGTGCGGCGTGCCAGACTCCGGCGAGCAGGGCGGCTGTGGTGGCGGCGGACAGGTGGCGGACGGACATCGGTGGTTCCTTCCCTAGCACGACTGGTACCTGCCGGCAGCGTAGGTACCGGTGTGGTCCTGGGTCGTCATGCCGGAGTTGCCGGTCGGGATACCACCCTGGTGGTACGGACTCGGGGCGCCGTGCCGCCGGGGCGGTAGGTCACCGGGGGCGGCTCGGGTCCGGGGCGGCTCGTTCGGGGGTCGGTTCGGCTGGGCGAGCCGGAGCCGCCGCGGGTGCGGGCGTCAGGCGAGGTCGACGACGAGTGGCCGGTGGTCGGAGATGGTGGCGATCGGGGCGTCGACGGCGGTGACGGCGGGTAGCGGGTGTCCGTCGCGGGGGTCGGCGAGGATGTGGTCGAGCTGTACCCGGGGTTGTCGGGCCGGGTAGGTGGGGCGGTGCCCCAGGGAGCGCCAGCCGGAGACGAGGGTGGCGAGTCTGGCCGGCAGGTTGAGGTCGCCGAGCAGGATCCGGGGCGCGGGCAGGGTACGCAGGGCGCGGATGACCTGGCGTAGCTGCCGGATGTTCCAGCCGGGTACGAAGGACAGGTGGGTGGCGGCGGCGGTGATCGGCCCGTACGGGGTGTCGAGGATGGCGGCGAGGACGACCCGGGGTTCGTCGCGGAGCAGGATGATGCCGCCGCCGGGGCCGGGGTCGAGGACCGGGGAGCGTACGGGTGCCGAGGCGAGCCGGGTGACCTGCCAGGAGCGGACCGGGTAGCGGCTGATCAGGCCGATGCCGTAGAGGGGTTCGCCGTGGCCGTCGTCGTCGTGGGTCAGTGGCCGGAACCGTTCGCCGGGGGTGCCGACGACGGCGGCGGCGAACCGGTGTTCCGGGGCGTTCATCGCCCGGGCGGCGATCGCGGTCAGGTCGAGGTGGTTGCTGCGGGACTGGTCCCGGTCGACCTCCTGCAGCGCCAGGATGTCGGCGTCGAGGGTGGCGACGGCGGCGGCGAGCCGGTTCTCGTCGACGAGGTCGTCGTGCGGGGATCGGCCGTGCAGCAGGTTGAAGGTTGCCAGGCGCACGTGCACACCTTACGGCGGGATGTGCGACAGTTTCGGCGTGCTCTTCAAAGCGCTGTGTTGTTCCGGGCTGGTCTTCGTGCTGGTGGGTGCGGTCGGTGTCTGGTTGCGGCGTCGGCGGGGCCGCTGATCCGGGCCGTGGGTGGGGTCACCGGTCGGGGCTGGCGAACCGTCCGGCGCGGATCTCCCGCAGGGCGCGGCGGCGGGTGTCGCCGCGCAGGGTGTCGACGTAGAGCCGGCCGTGCAGGTGGTCGGTTTCGTGCTGGAGGGCGCGGGCGAGGAAGCCGCTGCCGGTGATGGTGAGGGGTTCGCCGTACTGGTCGAAGCCGTGTGCGGTGGCGTGCATGGCGCGCGGGGTCGGGAAGTAGAGGCCGGGGACGGAGAGGCAGCCTTCGTCGTCGTCCTGCTGCTCGGCGGAGAGTTCGAGGGTGGGGTTGACGAGGTGGCCGCGGTGCCCGTCGGCGTCGTAGACGAAGACCTGGGCGCTGATGCCGATCTGGGGTGCGGCGACTCCGGCGCGGCCGGGTGCGCCGAGCAGGGTGTCCATCAGGTCGGTGACCAGGTCGCGTAGTTCGGCGTCGAAGCTGGTGACCGGCTCGGACGGGGTGCGCAGCACGGGGTCGCCGATGATCCGGATGGGCCGCATCGTCATGACCGGAACCTTATCGGTTCGTTACCGGTCCGGTGTCCCGGCACGCTCGACGACAGCGGTGCGCTCGTCGTTCCGGGTTCGGCGGGCCGACGGAGGGCATTCCCGTACGTCGTACGATATAATGTCCGGGCTGGTACGGGTGGCGTCCCGACCGGACGGGGGTCCGGGGGTCGGGGCGGCTGGCGGACGAGGGGGCAGGACCGGAGATGCGGCCGAACACGACGTCGGTACCCGGCGACGCCTCCCCGACCGGACGGTCCGGGAACGCGGGCCCGGACGAGCGGTGGGCGGCGTCCTGTGCGGTGGCCTTCGAGCCGGCCGACCCGCCCCGCGCCGGGGTACTGGCGTTCTGGCGGCCCGACGGCGGTGGCCTGCCGGCCGACGGACCGGGACACGACGGGGAGCTGACGGTCGTGCTGCCGGACGGTGCCGGGGTGCGGGACCGGACGGTGCCGGCGCGCCGGCTGCCGGTCGGCGACGCGCTTCCGCTGCTGCTGGCCGGCCCGGCGCCGGAGCGGCCGGTCGACCCCGCGCTGGCCTACTGGTCGGCGGCGGCGCTGCTGGCACTGCACCTGGTGGCCCGGCGGCGGATCCTGCCGACGGTCTCGCCGGCCGGCTTCGACGCCTGGACGGTCGGGGCGCTGGACGCGGCCGACGCGGGCCGGATCCGGGAACTCGCCGCGGCGATGCCGGCCCGGGCCCGGGCGAATCCGGTCCCGGCGGACGAGACGGCGGACGGGGCACCGTCGGCCGGTCCGCTCCTGCCGGACGCGGCCGGCCTGTTGCGCGCTTTCCTCGACGCGGTCGCCGACACTATGCCCCGCTCCCCCGCTGCCCGGCACGCCGCCGGCACCGACGCGTTCGCCGCGACGGCACCGCAGTCGGTACCCCGGCTGCGCGGCTGGGCCGAGGAGGTCCGCGCCGGTCTCGACTCCGGCGTGCGGGTCTCGGTACGGCTGGAGCCGGTCGACGGCGACCTCACCCGGCCCGGACTGCGGGCGGTGGTGCAGGTGCACAGCCTCGTCGACCCGGCGCTGGTGGTCGACGCCGCCGCGCTGTGGCACGGCGACGTGGCCGGGTTCGGGCCCCGGGCCCGGCTCGACACCACGCTGGCGATCCGCCGCGCCGCCGGCGTCTGGCCGCCGCTGCGGCACCTGCTCGACGCCGCCGTCCCCGACACGCTCCTGCTGACCGACGAGGAGGTCACCGAGCTGGTCGCCGACGCCGCCGGCCGGCTCGGCACGGTCGGGATGGCGGTGCACTGGCCCCGCGAGCTGGCCGCCGGGCTCACCTCCCGGGCGGTGCTCGGCGCCGCCGAGTCACCGCCGTCGGACCTGGCCACCTTCTTCGGCGGCGACGGGCTGCTCCACGTCGACTGGCAGCTCGCCCTCGGCGGGCGACCGCTGACCGCCGCCGAACTGGACCTGCTCGCCGAGGCACACCGACCGGTGGTGCGGCTGCGCGACCAGTGGATACTCGTCGACCCGGAACTGGCCGCCCGGGCCCGCAAGCCGGCGCTGCCGCCGGTCGGCGCGATCGAGGCGCTCGGCGCGGCGCTGACCGGCACGGTGGAGGTCGACGGTCGGCCGGTGCAGGTCGACACCACCGGCTGGCTGGACGGACTGCGGCGGCGGATCGCCGACCCGGAGCAGGCCGGCGCCGACCCGGAGCGGGTCGGGGTGCCGGCCGGCTTGACCGCCACCCTGCGGGACTACCAGCTACGCGGGCTGCGCTGGCTGGCCCGGATGACCGAGCTGGGGCTGGGCGGCTGCCTCGCCGACGACATGGGGCTCGGCAAGACGGTCACGCTGATCGCGCTGCACCTGCACCGGCAGGCGGATCCGGCGACCGCCGGCCCGACCCTGGTGGTCTGCCCCGCTTCGCTGCTCGGCAACTGGGAACGTGAGATCGGCCGGTTCGCCCCCGGTACCCCGGTACGCCGCTTCCACGGCGGGCGACGCAACCTCGACGCGCTGGACGGCGGGTTCCTGCTCACCACCTACGGGACGATGCGGCTCGACGCCGACCGGCTCGCCGGGGTGCGGTGGGGGCTGGTCGTCGCCGACGAGGCGCAGCACGTGAAGAACCGCGCCTCCGGTACCGCCCGGGCGCTGCGCCGGATTCCGGCCGCTGCTCGGGTCGCCCTCACCGGCACCCCGGTGGAGAACAACCTGACCGAACTCTGGGCGATCCTGGACTGGACCACTCCCGGCCTGCTCGGCCCGCTGCCCCGGTTCCGGGCCCGGTGGGCGGCGCCGATCGAGTCCGGTCGGGATCCGGCGGCGGCGGGTCGACTGGCCCGGCTGATCGCACCGTTCCTGCTGCGCCGCCGCAAGTCGGATCCGGGGATCGCCCCGGAGCTGCCGCCGAAGACCGAGACCGACCATCCGGTCGGGTTGACCGGCGAGCAGGCCGGCCTCTACGAGGCGGTGGTCCGCGAGACGCTGGCCAGGATCCGGGACAGCAGCGGGATGGCCCGCCGTGGTCTGGTGCTGGAGCTGCTGACCTCGCTGAAGCAGGTCTGCAACCATCCGGCGCACTACCTGCGGGAGGCGCGACCCCGGCTGGCCGGCCGCTCCGGCAAGCTGGAGCTGCTCGACGAGCTGGTCGACACGATTCTCGCCGAACGCGGCGCGGTGCTGGTCTTCACCCAGTACGTCGCGATGGCCCGGCTGATCGAGCGGCACCTCGGCGACCGGGGCGTACCGACCGAACTGCTGCACGGCGGCACCCCGGTGACCCGCCGCGACGAGCAGGTACGCCGGTTCCAGGCCGGTGAGGTGCCGGTCTTCCTGCTGTCGCTGCGGGCCGCCGGTACGGGGTTGAACCTGACCCGGGCCGACCATGTGGTGCACTACGACCGGTGGTGGAACCCGGCCGTCGAGGAGCAGGCCACCGACCGGGCGTACCGGATCGGGCAGACCCGTCCGGTGCAGGTGCACCGGCTGGTCACCGAGGGGACGGTCGAGGACCGGATCGCCGCCCTGCTCGCCGTCAAGCGGGACCTCGCCGACGCGGTGCTCACCGGTGGCGAGGCGGCGTTGACCGAACTCTCCGACGCCGAACTGGCGTCCCTGGTCGAGTTGCGCAGGCCGGCGTGACCGCGTACGCGAGCCGGGCGTGGTGTGTCGGCTCCGGGCCGGCCGTGGAAGGTGGGGGCCGATGAGCGGCGACGACCGGGTCCGGGGCTTTCCGGCGTTCCCGCCGGGGCGGCGTGCCCGCAGCAGCCGATCCTGGTGGGGTGACGCCTGGATCCGGGCGCTGGAGGAGACCTCGCTGGACGAGACTCTGCTGCGCCGGGGGCGGCGCTCGGCCACGGCCGGGCACGTCGGCTCGATCACCGTCAGCCCGGGCCGGATCGCGGCCGAGGTGCACGACGGGGTGGGCGACGTGCCGTACCGGACCCGGATCTTCGTGGAGCCGTTGACCGACGCGCAGTGGTCCCGGTTCCTCGACCAGGTGGCGGCGAAGGCCGGGCACATCGCCGCGCTGCTCGACGGGGAGATGCCGCGCGACCTGGCCACGTCGGCCGACGACGTCGGGGTCGCCCTGCTGCCGGGGATCGGCGACCTCCAGCCGGAGTGCGACTGCCCGGAGTGGGTCGCGGCGGCGTGCCGGCACGCGGCCGCGCTCGGCTACCAGGTGGCCTGGCTGCTCGACGCCGACCCGTTCCTGCTGCTGCTGATCCGGGGCCGGGGGCCCCGGGAGGTGCTCGCCGAGCTGCGGCGCCGGGGGCACCGGCCGGCGGCGGGCGCCCCGGCGGAGCAGCCGGCCGGCCCGCCGCCGGGCGTCGGGGTGCCGGCCGCGCAGGTGTACGCCCGGCCGGACCCGGCGCTGCCGGCTCCGCCGCCGGCGCCGGAGCCCGGGGTGGCCGGGCCGGTGCTGCCGGACGCGCCGGGGATCGCGGCGGAGGTGCTGCACGGGCTGGTCGAGAACGCCGCCGTCCGGGCCGGCGTGCTGCTCGACGCCGCTTCGGGCGGCGACGGCCCGCCGCTGGTGCTGCCGGAGCGGGTGGATGCGGTCCGGCTCGCGGTCGGGGCGAGCGGTCCGGTGCTGGCCCGGCTGCGGCAGGCCGCCGGGCGTACCGCAGGGGAGTTCGGCCGGGCGGTACGGGCCTGGGAGTACGGCGGGCAGGCCGGCCTTTCGGTGCTGGACGAGCCGTGGACGCCGCCGCCGGTACGGCTGGCCCGGGCCCGGGCCGACCTGGCCGCCGGCTGGACCGGTGACGACCCGCCGGAGCCGCAGGTGTGGCGCAACCGGTGGACGTTTCCGGGGCACCGGGCCCAGCTGCGGTACGGCCGCGACGGCCGCTGGTATCCGTACCGGGAGGTGGCCGGCGGCGACTGGTGGCCGGCCGGGGTTGCTCGCGACGACCCGGCGGACGCCCTCGCCGACCTGCTCGGCGACTGACCGACTCCGCCGGTCGGGGTCGGGTCGACGACGCGACCGGCTCCGCCGGGGCGGTCGGCGGCGCGACGGCCCCGGCCGAGCTCACCTGTCCAGCACATGCGGACACGACAGCCGTCGACCCTTTTAGAGGGTCCTTTCCCGGCTGCTGTTGCCTGTCACCTGCCGACCCAGCGCGCGGCGGCAGCGGAGAGTCGCTCGCCTTGAGCGGCACCAGCCGGTACGAGGTCGGCGATTTGGTGGAGTTGTTCGGTCGTTAGCGAGACTGTGCTGGCGGCGGCGTTGTCTTCCAGGTGGCGGACTGTGGTCGTGCCTGGGATCGGGGTGGTGCCCTGTGCGAGTAGCCAGGCAAGTGCGAGTTGTGCCGGTGTCACGCCTATTTCGCCGGCAAGTGCGCGTAACCGGTCGACGAGGGCCAGGTTGGCGGCCCGGTTGGCCCTGGCGAAGCGGGGGTTGCCACCGCGCAGGTCATCGTCACCGAACGCGGTGTCGGTGGTGATGTGGCCGGTGAGCAGGGCCCGGCTGATGGGTGAGTAGGCGACGAGGGCGATGCCCAGTTCGCGGCAGGTCGGCAGCAGATCCGCTTCGACCTCGCGGCTGAGCAGCGAGTACTCGGTCTGCAGCGCTGCCAGGCGATGGATGGCATGAGCTTGCCGCAGAGTCTGCGCGTTCACTTCGGACAGTCCAAGGTGGCGAACTTTGCCGGCGGCCACCAGTTCGGCCATCGCGCCGATCGTATCCGCGATGGGGACTTCGGGGTTGCGTCGGTGCAGATAGAGCAGGTCGATGTAGTCAACACGGAGGCGTTGTAGGGATTCGTCGCATGACTTTCTTGCCCAGCCTGGTGAGGAGTCCACGTACATGCGGCCGTTGTCGCGCCGGATCCCGAACTTGGTACACAGGACGACGTGGTCGCGTCGGCCGTGGATGGCTTTGCCGATGAGCTGTTCGTTGTGGCCGACGCCGTAGGAGGCAGAGGTGTCGATGAGGTTGATGCCGAGGTCAAGTGCTCGGTGAACGACGCTTATGGATTGCGTTTCCGTTGGGCGTGGTCCGTAGTGTGCGCTCATTCCCATGCAGCCCAGGCCGATGGCTGAGACTGCGGGACCGGATTCACCCAGCACGGTTTTGCGCATTGTCATCCTCCAGAAGGCTGCGATAGCGGTCAATCTTGCGGTCGATGACGACGAGATCCTGCTGGAGAGCGGCGATTCGGTCGAGTGTGCGCTGACGGTGTGACTCGAGCAGGGCCAGCCGGTCGGATCGAGTGGCCGGGCCCCCATGGATCAGAGCGACGTATTCGTGCATCTCGGTGACCGGCATACCGGTCGCCCGCATCTTGATCAGGAGTTCCAGCCGGTCGAGGTCGACCGCGCGGTATCGGCGCTGCCCGGCGGCATCGCGCGGGATCGTCTCGAGGAGCCCGATCCGCTCGTACCAGCGCAGCGTGTCGGGCGACAGGCCGACCAGGTCAGATACCTGCCCGATGGTCGGCTCGTCGATCATCGGGGAGTCGATCTCCATGGCTGCAAGCATGCCCCCTTGAGCAGACTCCATGGCAAATAGAGATATGTCGATCAGCTCCGCGCGGCGGCGCGACGACCAGGCATCCAAGCTCCACGACCCGCACGGCATCGGGTACACCCTCCACCAGCTACGCCACAGCAGCCTGACCCACCTAGCCGCCAAGGGCCGCAGCACCGCCGAGCTACAGGCCAAGTCCCGCCACCGGAACCTGGCCGCGCTCGGCGGCTACGTGCGGCTCGGCGGCGGTCAGCGGGGGGCGGCCAGGATGGCCCGGACCGGGCCGGACTTGGCGGCCGCCTCGGCGACCTCCGCCGCCGGATCGCTGCCCCAGGTGATGCCGCCGCCGGCCCAGACGTGCACCCGGTCGGCGTCGGCGGCCACCGTCCGGATGGTCAGCCCCAGGTCGATCCGGTCCGGGCCGATCCAGCCGAGCCCGCCCATGCTGGCGCCCCGGCCGACCGGTTCCAGGGCGGCGATCTGGGCCAGCGCGGCGAGCTTGGGGGCGCCGGTGACCGACCCGCCGGGGCAGACCGCGCGGAGCAGGTCGGCCAGCCCGCACCCGTCGGCGAGGGTGGCCGAGACGGTCGACTCGGCCTGCCAGAGGTCGGACCAGCGCCGGATGGCGTAGAGCTGGTCGACCTGGACGGTGCCGGTACGGGCGATCCGGGCCAGGTCGTTGCGTTCCAGATCCACGATCATCACGTGTTCGGCGCGTTCCTTGGCGGATTCGAGCAGTTCCCGCCGGCCGGGGCCGGTCGCCGGCCGGGTGCCCTTGATCGGCCGGGTGTAGACCCGGCCGTCGGTCACCTCGACCAGGGTTTCCGGGGAGGCGCAGCCGATCGCCCAGCCGGGGCCGGTGAGCACGCCGCCGTACCGGGCGCCGGGTAGCCGGGCCAGCCGGGCCAGTGCCGGCAGCGGGTCTCCCGCGTACCGGGCGCAGCCGTGGCCGACGACGTTGACCTGGTAGATGTCGCCGGCCGCGATGGCGTCCCGGGCCTGCCGGACCGCGTCGGCGTGCCGCTGCGGCGTCCAACTCTCGACCCACGGGCCGAGTTCCCAGGCGTCGGCCTCCCGGTCGTCGGGCGGGTGCCGCCGGGGTCGGCCGGCCTGCGGTGCGGCGCCGTGCCGGTAGACCACCGCGACCAGGTCGGGGACGGCGGGTGCCGGGGTGGCCGGGCCGGCGGGCGCGCCGACCATCCGGGCTCCGGCGGCGGCGGAGACGAAGACGGCGGCGCCGCAGATGGTGCCGGCCGGACCGTCCGGCGGGTGGACGCCGGGCCGGGTCAGGTCGCGGACCGGGAGGCCGTGCCCGGCGAGGAACTCCTCCAGCAGCGTGGCGGGGTCGTCCGGACCGTCGGCCGGGCATTGAAGCCGGTCGTGTTCGACGAGCCCGGGTACGCAGCTCGCGGGCGCTCCCGGTGGCGCGAATGGGAGCGCTTCCACGACGTACGGATGGATCTGCCTCATCCGAAAAGTGGATTTCCCCGGTCAGAGACGGATACCCGCTCGTCATCACTGGGCGTGAAGGGGTACCGTCCGTCACTGGTCATGTGAACCATGCCACAGCGCCCCCATAGTCCGGAGAACCCGATGTGCCAGCACGAACCGACCTGCCCCTCCGCCGAAGCAACCGACCGGGAAGCGGCCCGCGTCCTCGCCTGCTTCCGTGAGCAGGGGTGGAGCCTGCTCTGCAATGGCGTCATCCTCTTCGAGGACACCGGCGAGCTGCTGCCCGACGGCAGCACCATAGCGCCGCACCGTGGTCCGGCCCGGCACGCCCTGGTCGGCTGATTCATCACTCACTGTGACCGGCCGGCGCCTGTTGTGCCGGCCGGTCCTCCGTTCTCAGTTCTCGAACGCCTCCGGCGGCGGGCAGGCGCAGACCAGGTTCCGGTCTCCGTAGGCACCGTCGATGCGGCGTACCGGCGGCCAGTACTTCGCCCGCCGGTCGACCCCGCCGGGATAGCCGGCCACCGACCGCGGGTACGGGTGCGGCCACTCGTCGCCGGTCACCATCGCCGCGGTGTGCGGCGCGTTGCCGAGCGGGTTGTCCCCCTTCGGCCACTCCCCCGCCCCGACCTTGTCGATCTCGGACCGGATCGCGATCATCGCGTCGCAGAACCGGTCGAGTTCGGTGAGGTCCTCGCTCTCGGTCGGCTCCACCATCAGGGTGCCGGCGACCGGGAACGACATCGTCGGGGCGTGGAAACCGTAGTCGATCAGCCGCTTCGCCACGTCGTCGACGCTGACCCCGGTCGCCTTGGTCAGCGGCCGCAGGTCGAGGATGCACTCGTGTGCGACCAGGCCCTTGTTGCCGGCGTAGAGCACCGGGTAGTGGCCGCGCAGCCGGGCCGCGACGTAGTTGGCGGCGAGTACCGCCACCCCGGTCGCCCGGCGCAGCCCGTCCGGCCCCATCAGCCGCAGGTACGCCCACGGGATCGGCAGGATCCCGGCCGAGCCGTACCGGGCCGCCGAGACCGCCGGCCGGCCCTCGGTGTCGCGCGGGTCGCCGGGCAGGTACGGCGCCAGGTGTGCCCGTACCGCCACCGGGCCGACCCCGGGTCCGCCGCCGCCGTGCGGGATGCAGAACGTCTTGTGCAGGTTCAGGTGTGACACGTCGGCACCGAACCGGCCCGGCTTGGCGTACCCGAGCAGCGCGTTGAGGTTGGCGCCGTCGACGTAGACCTGGCCGCCGGCGTCGTGCACCTTGGCGCAGAGCGCGGCGATGCCGCCCTCGTACACCCCGTGGGTGGACGGGTAGGTGACCATGATCGCGGCGAGGGTCTCCCGGTGCGCCTCGATCTTGCGGTCGAGGTCGGCCAGGTCGACGTCGCCGTCGGGGTCGCAGCCGACCACCACCACCCGCATCCCGGCCATCACCGCGCTGGCCGCGTTGGTGCCGTGCGCCGAGGACGGGATCAGGCAGACGTCCCGGTGCGCCTCGCCCCGGTCGCGGTGGTAGGCGCGGATCGCCAGCAGGCCGGCGAGTTCGCCCTGCGAGCCGGCGTTCGGCTGCACGCTGACCGCGTCGTAGCCGGTCACCTCGGCGAGCCAGCCCTCCAGGGTGGCGACCAGGTCGCGGTAGCCGGCGGTCTGCTCGTCCGGGGCGAACGGGTGCACGTCGGCGAACTCCGGCCAGCTCACCGGCTCCATCTCGGTGGTGCCGTTCAGCTTCATCGTGCAGGAGCCGAGCGGGATCATTCCCCGGTCCAGGGCGTAGTCGAGGTCGGCGAGCCGGCGCAGGTAGCGCAGCATCGCGGTCTCGGAGTGGTGCGACCGGAAGACCGGGTGGGTGAGGTAGTCGCCGGTACGGGCGAGGTCGGCCGGAAGTGCGGCCGGCGGCTGCCCGGTGGCCGGGGTCACCCGCTGCCCGGCGACGGCGCCGAAGGCGTCCCAGACGGTCGCCAGGTGCGCCTCGGTGGTGGTCTCGTCGCAGGCGATCCCGACCTGGTCGGCGTCGACCAGTCGCAGGTTGACCCCGCGCCGCGCGGCCTCGCCGACCACCTCGGCGGCCCGGCCGGGGAACCGGGCGAGCACGGTGTCGAAGAACGTCTCGTGCACCACCTCGACGCCGTCGAGGGTGCGCAGCCCGGCGGCGAGGGTGGCGGCCCGGCGGTGGGTCCGCTCGGCGATCGCCCGCAGCCCGGCCGGGCCGTGGTAGACGGCGTACATGCTGGCCATCACGGCGAGCAGCACCTGGGCGGTGCAGATGTTGCTGGTCGCCTTCTCCCGGCGGATGTGCTGTTCCCGGGTCTGCAACGCCAGCCGGTAGGCGGGGTCGCCGGCCGCGTCCCGGGAGACCCCGACCAGCCGGCCGGGCAGCATCCGCTCCAGGCCGCCCCGGACCGCCAGGTAGCCGGCGTGCGGGCCGCCGAAGCCCATCGGTACGCCGAACCGCTGGGTGGTGCCGGCGGCGATGTCGGCGCCGATCTCACCCGGTGGGCGGAGCAGGGTCAGCGCGAGCAGGTCGGCGGCGACCGTGACCAGTGCCCCGGCGGCGTGCGCGGCCTCGACCAGCCCGCTGTGGTCACGGACCGCGCCGGAGGCGCCCGGGTACTGCAGGTGCAGGCCGAAGAACTCCGCCGGCAGCGGCTCGGCGGAAAGGTCGAGTACCCGTACCTCGATGCCGAGCGGTTCGGCCCGGGTGGCGAGTACGGCGAGGGTCTGCGGCAGGGTGTCGGCGTCGACGACGTACACGTTGGTCTTGTTCTTGCCGGCGCGGCGGGCCAGGGTCATCGCCTCGGCGGCGGCGGTGCCCTCGTCGAGCATGGAGGCGTTCGCGGTGGCCAGCCCGGTCAGGTCGGTGACCATGGTCTGGAAGTTCAGCAGCGCCTCCAGGCGCCCCTGGCTGATCTCCGGCTGGTACGGCGTGTACGCGGTGTACCAGGCCGGGTTCTCCAGCACGTTGCGGCGGATCACCGCCGGGGTGTGGGTGCCGGAGTAGCCGAGACCGATCATGGAGACGGCGACGCTGTTCCGGGCGGCCAGCGCGCGCAGTTCGGCGGCGACCTCCTCCTCGGTGGCGGCCGGCGGCAGGTCGAGGTCGCCGGTCCAGCGGATCACCTCGGGGATCGCGGCGTCCATCAGGTCGTCGACGGAGTGGTAGCCGACGGTTTCCAGCATCCGGCGCATCGCGTCGGTGTCGGGGCCGATGTGCCGGTCGGCGAACTGCCCGCCGTCGCGGGTGGGGTGCTGTGCTGTGGTCATGGGGGACGCTCCCGGGCGAGGTCGACGCTGCAACCTCCCCCTCTGTCACGCTCCGCGACGTCGCGGGCGCTCCACAGTCGCCTGCCCGCGGGCTCCTTTTGCCTGAGAGGTTCCGGGGAGGATTTGCCCCTTCGGCGCCGCCCCACGCTGCCGGGCGGTCTCTCGCTCGCGAGTGTTGTCGGCGTTGGCAACGGTACCAGTGACCGGATTTCCGGCTGGTTTCGACCGCTCCCCGTTGATCACCGTCGACGCCGGCTGCCGGGTCACAGTCGTCGGCAACCGTCCCGTCCGGCAGCACCGGCAGAACCGGTTAAGTGACGCCGGATCGGGCCGCCTCGGAGCCGCCTCCAGGTCGCGTCGCACGCCCCGAGCCCGGCCGCCGGCCGGGGCGGAAATCGCTTTCCGTCTATTGACTGTGAACCGGTTCGGTGTTGTCATCGATCTCACCTGCCCCGGACACCAGGTGGCAACCCGTCCGAAATCCCCGAACCGGGAGGCAACGATGCGCCGTACCCTCGCCCGCCGGCTGCTCGCCACGCTGGCCACGGCGACGCTGGCCGTCGGTGTGACCGCCGGCTGCGGTGACGACGGCGACTCGTCCGCCGACGCCGAAGGAAAGATCATCAACGTCCTCTCGGGGACGAACGCCGGGTTCGTACCCAACTTCAACCCGTTCTCCCAGAACAGCGTCGCCGGCACGATGAGCGTGCTCTACGAGTCCCTGCTCTATTTCAACGCCGCCCGGGCCGACGACGTGCAGCCGCAACTCGCCACCGGATACGAGTTCGCCGACGACGGCCGGCGGCTGAACCTCACCATCCGGGAGGGGGTGAAGTGGAGCGACGGGAAGCCGTTCTCGGCCGACGACGTCGCCTTCACCTTCAACCTGATCCGGGACAACCCGAAGCTCAACCAGAACGGCCTGCCGATCGTCGAGGCGGTCGCGACCGACCCCACGCACGTCTCGGTCACGTTCAGCCAGGGCGTCTACACCCGGCTCAACCTGATCGCCGGCCGGACCTGGATCGTGCCCAAGCACATCTGGTCGACCATCGCCGACCCGTCCGCCTTCACCAACGAGAAGCCGGTCGGCACCGGCGCGTTCACGCTGGCCTCGTTCAGCCAGCAGAACTACGTCTTCGAACGCAACCCCAACTACTGGGAGACCGGCAAGCCGAAGATCAAGGGGATGCGGTTCCAGCAGTTCGCCAGCGCGGACAGCGCGATCGCGGCGCTCGCCGCCGGGCAGCTCGACTGGGCCGGATCGTTCATCGCCGACATCGAGAAGCAGTACGTCAGCAAGGACCCGAAGCACAACAAGTACATCAACGAGTCGCAGCTCTACCTGACCAACCTGATCCCCAACCTGGACCGGGCGCCGTTCGACAGCGCCGCGGTACGCAAGGCGATCAGCCTGGCCCTGGACCGCGAGCAGATCATCCGGCTGGCCTTCTCCGGGTACGGCAAGGAGGCCAGCCCGGCCCAGCTGCCCCGGCCGCTCTGGGACGACTACATCAAGCCGGAGTACAAGGACCGGAAGCTGGAGTTCGACGCGGCCCGGGCCGAGCAGACCCTCCAGGCCGACGGCTGGGCCAAGGGCGCCGACGGGATCTACGCCAAGGCCGGCCGGCGGCTCTCCTTCACCGTCAAGGTCGTGCAGGGCTACAACGACTACATCTCCGCGCTCCAGATCATGACCCAGTCGCTGAAGTCGGTCGGGATCGAGATGAAGACCCAGGAGGTCTCCTTCACCGCCTTCTCCACCGACCAGCAGACCGGCGACTTCGAGATGATCATCACCAACCTGTACAGCGAGGGCACCGCGTACTCCTGGTACAGCCGGGCGTTCTCCAGCAAGCGGACCGCACCGCTGGGCCAGCAGGCCGGCTCCAACTACGGCCGCTTCCGCAACGCCGCCGTGGACGCGGCACTGCTGGCGATGGAGAGCACCCCGCCGGACCAGCGCGACGCGATCAGGGAACAACTCTTCAAGATCCAGGATGTGATCGTCGAGGAGCTGCCGTACATCCCGCTCCAGCAGTCCGCCTCGCTGATCGAGTACCGCACCGAGAACCTCGGCAACTTCCCCACCGAGGAGAACCACTACGCGCTGACCACCCCGTACAACGGGCCGGACATGGGGATCGTGGCCAAGAACCTCACCCCGGCCGGCTGAGCCGCCCCGATGCGCTACCTGCGGCGCAAGGCGCTGTTCTACCTGGTCGCGGTCTGGGCGGCGGTCACCCTCAACTTCCTCATCCCCCGGCTGATCAAGGGCAATCCGGTCGACGCCGTCCTGGCCAAGACCCAGAACATGACCCCGATGTCGCCGGACGCCCGCCGCGCCCTGGAGTTGCAGTTCGGGGTCACCGACGACCCGCTGTGGCAGCAGTACCTCGGCTATCTCGGCAACCTGGCGCGCGGCGAGTTCGGGCTCTCGGTCAGCTACTACCCGACCCCGGTGTCGAAGGTGCTCAGCCAGAGCCTGCCGTGGACGGTGGTGATGGTCGGCGTCGCCACCGTACTCAGCGTGCTGCTCGGGATCACCCTCGGCATGCTCGCCGGCTGGCGGCGCGGCACCTGGCTGGACGCGCTGGTGCCGACCACCACCTTCCTGGCCGCCATCCCGTACTTCTGGCTCGCCCTGGTGCTGCTCTGGCTGCTCGGCGGGATCCTCGGCTGGTTTCCGCTGAACAGCGGCTACAGCTACGAGACCACCATCGGGTTCAACTGGCCGTTCCTGCGCAGCGCGATCTACCACGGCGTCCTGCCGGCCGCCTCGATCGTGCTCGCCTCGGTCGCCGGCTGGCTGCTCGGGATGCGCAACATGATGGTCTCGACGATGGCCGAGGACTACGTGCTGACCGCCGAGGCCAAGGGGCTGCACCCGCGCCGCATCATGATCCAGTACGCGGCACGCAACGCCGTACTGCCCAGCGTCGCCGGGTTCGCCATCACCCTCGGCTTCGTGGTCAGCGGCTCCATCGCCACCGAGATCGTCTTCTCCTATCCCGGCGTCGGGATGACCCTGGTCGCGGCGGTCGCCAACGCCGACTACCCGCTGCTCCAGGGCATCTTCCTGGTCATCTCGCTGGCGGTGCTCGGCGCCAACTTCGTCGTCGACCTGCTCTACGCGGTGATCGACCCCCGTACCCGGCAGGCCGGCTGATGGCGACCATCGAGACCCAGCGCGACGTCACCGGCGAGGTCGTCCCCGGCGTGGTGGTGCCGACCCGCCGGCCCCGTTGGCGCGGGCTGCTGCGCTCCCGCAAGCTCGCCGCCGGGCTGGCCGTCGTCGGCTTCTTCGCCCTGGTCGCCGTGCTCGGCCCGCTGCTGGTCGACGACCCCAACCAGGTCAGCGACGACCGGCTGCTCGCCCCCTCCGCCGAACACCTGCTCGGCACCACCACCACCGGCCAGGACGTGTTCCGGCAACTCGTCGCCGCCACCCGAGGCTCGATGCTGGTCGGCCTGGTCGTCGGACTGCTCGCCACCGTCGTCTCGGTACTGGTCGGCGTCCTCGGCGGCTACGCCGGCGGGCACACCGACGAGAGCCTCTCGCTGGTCAGCAACGTCTTCCTGGTGCTGCCCGGCCTGCCGCTGGTGGTCCTGATCACCGACTACGTGCAGACCCGGGGCGCCCTGGCCATCGCGTTGATCGTCTCGTTCACCGCCTGGGCCGGCTCCGCCCGGGTACTGCGGGCACAGACCCTGTCGCTGCGCTCCCGCGACTACGTCGACGCCGCCCGGGTCAGCGGCGAACCCGGCTGGCGGATCGTCACCTTCGAGATCCTGCCGAACCTGCTGCCGCTGATCGCCGCCCAGTTCGTCTTCGCGGTCATCGGCGGCATCCTCACCGAGGCCGCGCTCGCCTTCCTCGGTCTCGGCGGCGCCGGCTCGTGGGGCACGATGCTCTACTTCGCGCAGAACTCGCAGGCGCTCTCCCAGGGCGCCTGGTGGTGGTTCGTACCGCCCGGACTCTGCATCGCGCTGGTCGGCGCCGGACTCGCACTGATCAACTTCAGCCTCGACGAGCTGATCAACCCGAGGCTGCGGGTCCCCCGCCGCCCCCGACGGACCGGACCGGCATGACCCTCGACACCACACCCCCACCGGCGGTCACCGGCACCGACGTGGTGCTCTCGGTCCGCGACCTGAGCGTCGTCTACGACGGCACCGACCCGGTCCGGGCGGTCCGCGACGTCAGCTTCGACCTGGCCCGGGGCGAGGTCCTCGGCATCGTCGGCGAGAGCGGCTGCGGCAAGTCGACCCTCGCCTACGCCGTCACCCGGCTGCTCAAACCGCCCGGCCGGGTCACCTCCGGCGAGGTCGTCTTCCACCCCGCCGACGGCCCGCCGGTCGACCTGTCGACGCTGCACGGGCAGGCACTGCGCCGGTTCCGCTGGAACCGGGTCGCGATGGTGTTCCAGGGGGCGATGAACGCCCTCAACCCGGTGCTGTCGGTACGCCGCCAACTCGCCGACGTCTTCACCGCGCACCGCCCCGAACTGCGCCGCGCCGAGCGGGAACAACGCTGCCGGGAACTGCTCGACCTGGTCGGGATCGGCCCGGAACGGCTCTCGGCCTACCCGCACGAACTCTCCGGCGGGATGCGCCAGCGGGTGCTGATCGCGATGGCGATGGCGCTGCGCCCCGACGTGGTGGTGATGGACGAGCCGACCACCGCGCTGGACGTGGTGGTGCAGCGCGACATCCTGACCGAGATCGACCGGCTCCGGGCCCGGTTCGGCTTCGCGGTCGTCTTCATCACCCACGACCTCTCCCTGCTGCTGGAGATCAGCGACCGGCTCGCCGTGATGTACGGCGGCCGGATCGTCGAGTACGGCCGCGCCGCCGACCTGCACGCCACGCCGGGCCACCCGTACACGGTCGGACTGCTGCGCTCCTTTCCCAGCCTGCGCGGCGAGCGGACCGTACTGCACGGCATCCCCGGCAGCCCGCCGGACCTGTCCCGGCCGATCACCGGCTGCGCGTTCACCGCCCGCTGCCCGTACTCCTTCGACGCCTGCCACCGCGTCGACCCGCCGCTGCTGACCGCCGGCACCACCCAGGCCGCCTGCCTGCACCACGACCCGACGCTGCGCCCGGACGGCCCACCGGTCGGGCTCCGGACCGGCCGGTTCCATCCCACCGACCCGGCACCGGACCCCGGACCGGAACCGGAGCCACGCCCCACCGACCCGCCGGCACCGGCCGGGCCGCGTGCCGACCCGCCGCCGGCCGGAAACGGTTCTGCCGGAGGTGGCGACCGATGACCACGCTGACGGTCAGTCACCTGAGCAAACACTTCCCGCTGCGGGACGGACGGCGCCGCCGCACCCTGCGCGCCGTCGACGACGTCTCCTTCGAACTGCGCTCCGGCCAGACGGTGGCGCTGGTCGGCGAGAGCGGCAGCGGCAAGTCGACGATCGCCCGGATGCTGGTCCGGCTCACCCCGCCGACCGCCGGCGAGATCCGCCTCGACGGCACCCCGGTGGCGACCGGCCACCGGGCGGTCCGCCGCTACCGCCGGGACGTGCAGATGGTGTTCCAGGACCCGTTCGGGTCACTGAACCCGGCACACACCGTCGAATACCACCTGCGGCGGCCGCTGCGCCTGCACGGGGTCGCCCGCTCCGCCGACGACGTCCGGGCGGCCGTGCACGACCTGCTGACCCGGGTCAACCTCACCCCGGCCGACCAGGTCGCCCGCCGGCTGCCGCACGAACTCTCCGGCGGGCAGCGGCAGCGGGTCGCGATCGCCCGCGCCCTGGCACCCCGGCCCCGGATCCTGCTCGCCGACGAGCCGGTGTCGATGCTCGACGTGTCGATCCGGCTGGAGATCCTCAACCTGATCGACCGGCTCAAGCGGGAGGAGGAACTGGCCGTGCTGTACGTCACCCACGACCTCGCCACCGCCCGCTACTTCGCCTCCTCGATCATGGTGTTGTACCGGGGCCAGGTGGTCGAGTCCGGCCCGAGCGACGAGGTGATCCTGCGCCCCGCACACCCGTACACCCAGCTGCTGGCGTCGGCGGCGCCGGACCCGGGCCGCCCGCGTACCGCCGCGCCGGGCGGGATGCGGGCGCTGCGGGGCGGGCAGCAGACGGCGACCGACAGCGGCGGCTGCCTGTTCCGGGACCGCTGCCCGGCGGCGATGGAGGTCTGCCGCACCGAGGTGCCGGAGTTCCCGGTCGGCGCCGGTCACCTGGCCCGGTGCTGGCTGCACCGGCCCGACAACGGCCGCACCCGGCCCGCCGACGGGTCGGCGGGCCAGCCGTAGCCGCTGGCCGGGGCCGGGCGCGGTTCGGTGGGTCGGCCCTAGCCGGCGGTGGGGGCGGTGCCCGGCACCGTCAGCGACACCCGGCCGTCGGCCAGCTTGTAGAACATCCCGACGACGTCGCAGCGGCCGGCGGCGACCGCGTCGGCGAGTTCGGTACCCGGCCCGGTGATCGTCTCGATGGTGTGCCGGGTGTGAATCGCGGCGATCCCGGCGTCGTCGCTGACCTGCCGCGCCTGGGCGGCCTCGATGCTCGGGGTGACCCGCTCGACGATGGCGCCGAGGTCCCGGCCCGGCAACCGGGCACCGTCCATGGCCGCCCGGGTGGCCTGGATCGCCCCGCAGGTGTCGTGGCCGAGGACGACGACCAGCGGCGCCCCGAGCACCACCACCCCGTACTCGATGCTGGCGGTCACCTCCGGGCCGACGATGTGCCCGGCGGTGCGGACCACGAAGAGGTCGCCGAGCCCCCGGTCAAAGATGATCTCGGCGGCGAGCCGGGAGTCGGAGCAGCCGAAGACCACCGCGAACGGCCGCTGCGCCGCCGCGACCACCGCCCGGTGCTCGGCGTCCTGATGCGGGTGGATCCGGGTACCGGCGACGAACCGCTCGTTACCGGCGAGCAGCTCGTCGAGCGCCTCGCTGGGAGTGGCCGGCCGATGGTCCAGGTAAGCCATGACATTCCCTTTCGACGTCACCACCTTCCGGTGGTGAAGCGGGGCCGACGCCTTCGGCGACCTGATGCGTACCGATCAGATATCACGGAACACCCCGCCGGGCAGCCCGACCCTGGGTCGACCGTGATCGACGGAACACCGACCGGCGCCCGACCGGGAAATCGCACACGAACAGGCTACGGCCCGTCGCCGGCTCCGCCCGGCTGCCACGCGGCCCGACCGGATCGACGAACCACTATCGATCTTCCGTCGCGGTCCGGCGTGGCAGCCGGCGGAGACGGCGAACCTGACCTCCGGGCGGCCCGGTGCGAACCGGGTTCAATAGGGTGGCGAGGGTGACCTACCTTGCCGCGGACGACCGCTACGACTCGATGACCTACCGCCGGACCGGCCGCAGCGGCCTGCGACTCCCCGCCATCTCGCTCGGCCTCTGGCACAACTTCGGCGACGAGCGGCCGTGGCAGCAGCAGCGGGAGATCTGCCGCCGGGCCTTCGACCTCGGGGTGACCCACTTCGACCTGGCCAACAACTACGGCCCGCCGCCCGGCTCCGCCGAGGAGAACTTCGGCCGTACCCTCGCCGCCGACCTCGCCCCGTACCGCGACGAGCTGGTCATCTCCACCAAGGCCGGCTACTACATGTGGCCCGGCCCGTACGGTGAGTGGGGCTCCCGCAAGTACCTGGTCTCGTCCCTGGACCAGTCGCTGCGCCGGATGGGTCTCGACTACGTCGACATCTTCTACCACCACCGGCCCGACCCGGACACCCCGCTGGAAGAGACGATGGCGGCGCTCGACGCCGTCGTCCGAGCCGGCAAGGCCCTCTACGTCGGACTGTCGAACTACACCTCCGAGCAGACCCGGCAGGCCGCCGCCATCCTGCAACGCCTCGGTACGCCGCTGCTGATCTCCCAGCCGTCGTACTCGATGCTGAACCGGTGGATCGAGGCGGACCGGCTGCTCGACACCCTCGAAGAGGTCGGCGCCGGCTGCATCGCCTACAGCCCGCTCGCCCAGGGCGTGCTGACCGACCGCTACCTGGACGGCATCCCGGCCGACTCGCGGATCCGCACCAGCGTCTTCCTCAACGAGAGCGACCTCGACGAGACGACGATGGCGACCGTACGGGCGCTGCACGCCATCGCCCGGCAGCGCGGCCAGTCCCTGGCCCAGCTCGCGCTCGCCTGGGCCCTGCGGGACCCCCGGATGACCAGCCTGATCATCGGCGCGAGCAGCGTCGCGCAGTTGGAGACGAACGTGGCCGCGCTGGAGAACCTGACCCTCACCGACGGCGAACTCGCCGAGATCGGCGGCCACCTGACCGTCGACTGACCGCACCGGCCGGCCCGGGACGACGGAGCCGCCGGTGCCCAGGCGAGCGCCGCCGAGGTGGCCGCCTGCTGGGCAACCGGCGACGCCGACGCCGCGAAGGTCCCCTTCGCGCCGACCACGTCTTCGGCGCCGTCCTCCGCCGGGCCAGGCGGGTACTGCGGCCGGACGGAGCGCGGCATCCAGGGTCAGAGCAGGGGCAACACGGCGCGCGCCACGACCCAGCTCGTGTGCCTCATGGACTCGGATCTGACCCGATCCTTGTCCACCGGCGGCCCCAGCGGCGTCGCCTCGCAGGAATGCCAGGGCTCGCACCCGGGCGGCAGGAGGAAGAGCTGGAACGACTCCGCCCGGCCGACCCTGGTGTCGTAGTTGTAGGCATAGCACACGAACCACAACTCGTAGACGTTCGAGTCGTCCTCGTAGACCGGCCCCTCGGAGCACCACGGTTCGATCTTGGAGATCACCACGCCGTTGGCCCCGACCAGGACCTGCCGCAGATCGTCGTCGCCGAGCCCGGCCTGCAACCGGGCCGTCATCGCTATCGGTCCCACCACGTTCAGCAGCAGGCCGAGTAGGTCGACAGTGTGTTTGGCGTCATCCGGTCCGACCGGCGTGGGTTGCGGCGGCCCGACCTCGGCCGCCCGCAGGCGCGCGTCGACCAGCGCCAGGCACGCTGCGGCGTCCCGCGCCCAGGCCCGCGCCGTGGCCGGTGCGAGCCGCTCAAGGTCGGCGACCTCGACCACGTGCCGGGTGGCGCAGGCGCGTACGTCCGGGTCGGGTACCCGCTCCAGCTGGGCCAGGACTTCGGCGCGGATGCCCGTCACCGCGGTCGACACCTGCCGTACCACCTGCTGCGGCTGGCCGCCGCCGGCCAGCATGCCGTAGATCTCGGTGATGGGCGTGAGCAGCTCACCGATGCTCGCCTGCGCCGGCCGCGCGCCGCCGGGCAGTGTTGCCATGACAGCCAGCAGCGCCACAACGACACCGCGCACCAGGGTACGTCGCACAGCGTTCTCCCTTCGTCGCCATCAGCTCACCGGAGGTGCGGGTCCCATCAGACCCGCTGGCGACGACGCTCATCAAGCGAATCATCTATAAATGCCGATGTGCGGGAAAACGCTTTCCTCGGTCGAATCCGGCGCCGTGGCCCGGTGGGGGCCCGGACGGTACCCTGACCCCCACCGGTCGGCCCCGCTAGCCCAGGTACCTCTCCCACGGGCCGGTGATGGCCAGCGTCAGCCCGGGATCCTGCATGTTGACGAAGAGCACCCGGCCGTCCGCGCTGAAGGTCGGCCCGCAGAACTCCGAGTCGTTGAGTTGGTTGCGGGCGATCGCCTGCGTCGGGCCGCCCGGGATCGCGCTGAGCACGTGCGAGGCGCCCGAGCCGTCCTCGGCGAGCACGAGGCTTCCCCACGGGGTGACGGTCACGTTGTCCGGCCCGTCGAAGGTGAGGCCGTCGTACCTGACCGGCGTACCCTCCTCCGACGCGACCTGGTGCGGGAAGTACGTCACCAGCTGGATCGTCTGGGCCCGGTAGTCGTAGAACCACACCATGCCGTCGTGCGGCGCGGCGTCCGCCGGGAGGTCACCGTCCGCCCAGGCGTACGAGTTGACCACGTACACACCCTCGGCGGTGCCCCACACGCCCTCGAACTTGCGTCCGCGAGTGACCTGGCCGTCGGTGAACTGCTCGCGTACGGGCGTGGCCCGCGCGTCGCGCTCGGGCACCTCGATCCACCGCACCGGGAAGGGGCGGCCGAGCTGGGCGGAGGTCAGGTAGGCGACGTCCGGCAGCACCGAGCCATCCTCCATGATGATCTGCATCGCGGCCAGCACCCCGGCGTCCGGAGCGAGTCGGGTGAGCACACCGGGCCCCAGCTCGACGCCGCGCGGGGCGGTCCAGCGGTAGAAGAGGCCGTTTGGCCCGTCGGCGTCCTCGGAGAGGTAGATCCTGGTGCGGTCCCGGTCGATCGCCAGCGCCTCGTGGGCGTAGCGGCCCAGGCACTTGATCGGCCGTGGATCCGCGCTGCCGTCGGCCCGGACCTCGAAGACGTACCCGTGATCCTTCTGGAATGCGCCGGACCGGCCACCCTCCGCCCACGCGTCCCCGGCCCGGTCCTCCGTCTCCTCACAGCTCAGCCACGTGCCCCACGGGGTGGGCCCGCCCGCGCAGTTGGCGACGGTGCCGGAGAGTGCGACGAACTCGCCGAGGTTGCGGCCCGCACCGTCGGTCCTGATCACGGTGCAACCGCCGGCGTCGACGGCGCCGGGATCGTAGACAGTGCCCTTGACGTGCGGCACACCGAACTCGGCGCCCGGGTCGATCTCGTGGTTCTGGATCAGGGTGTAGCGGCCCCGGCCAGCGTCGTAGACGGCCATGCCGTCGTGGTCGGCCGGGGTCAGGCCCTGGCCGCGGTCGAGTCGGGTGACGCCGGCCCGGGTGACCACGGCGTAGCTGAAGCCCTCGGGCAAGGCCAGGATTCCGTCGGGATCGTCCACCAACGGCGGGAAAGGCACATGACCGGCCCCGGCCGGCGGGCGGGACCGGCCCGGGTGAGCCTGGGCCAGGGACGGAAAACCACCGGCGACGGCAAGGCCGACGCCGACACCGCCGGCGAGGAAGGTACGACGAGAGGGAGTCACCTGGATCGGCTCCTGTTCAAGACAATGGGAACCCTTGACAAGCAACTCCTGCGGACCGAAGACGACCCGTCATCCAGGCGAGGAATCGGCGACATCGGAGTAAAGAATGAGGGCTCGTTCAACTCCGGCACCGAACCGGCGCAACCACGACGACCGCCCGGGAGCACGACGTCGCCCGGCCGGCGACCCCCCACGGTCGCCGGCACACCACGGCGCCGACCCCACCCATACGCCGACGGACCGGGCCCGGGCGGGCGGGTTCACATCGGCCGCTGCTGCTCCGGACGCGGCGACAGGGCCGGCCGGACGACACCCGGCGGCGTCGTGGCGCCGATCCCCGGACCCGCCTCCCGGACGATCCGGTCCATGGTGCGGGCCAGATGCTCACTGCCGTCGTCGAGATGCCGGGCCGCCGCCTGCATGTGCGAGATCATCATCTCGCCGAAGATCCGCAGCGCCTCCCGGGTCGCGACCGTGTCGTCGAAACTCGACCCGGCCGACGCCCGGTACTCCTGCACCGCCCGCTCCGCCTCGTTGCGGGCATCCTCGGCCGCCGCCCGCAGATAGTTCTCGTACTGCACCCGGGCGTACTCGGCGACCCGGCGGGCGTAGTCGTGCGCCTGGGCGATGATCTGCTCGGCCTCCCGCTGCGCCGCCGAGAGCAGGTTGACCTCCTTCGCCCCCGGCAACTGCGGCCGGTTGTCGGCACTCGGCAACACCCCGTGCCGGTGCAGCTCCACATGGTCGTGCAGCCGCTGGTTCTCCGCCCGCAGGTCCGCCACCTGGGTCGCCAACAGGTCGAGCTCGTCGGCCACCTGGTGCCGGAACCGGTCGACGTCCCGCTCGTCGAAGCCGCGCCGGGTGAACGACGACGTGCTGAACTCCCACCGCCGGACCCGGTCCGCGGTGATCCGCACCCGCGGACTGGGCCCGGACACCGCCGTGGCGCGGTCGTACTCGCTGATCGGGCTGGCGCTCACTGCGTACCTCCGTCTGCCGGCCTCTGCTCCTGCACCTCACCGATCCGCCGCCCGGGCGAATACCACTGCCCACCCAGCGCCTCGTAGTGCAGTTGCCCGGCGTGGTAACCCGCCTGCGTCAAACCGTTGACCGCACCCGACACCATCGGATCGGACCCGCAGACGAAGACGTGCCGGTTGCGCCAGTCGCCGTCGGCGAGGGCGCGGTCCACCACCTGGACGAACTCTCCGGGCCGGGACGGGTCGGCATTGACCACGTACGTCACCCGCAACCATGGACACGACGCCACCAGCTTTTCGGTCGCGTCGACGTCGTAGAACTCGGTACGGGACCGGGCGCCGACGTAGGCGTCGACCCGCCGGCCACCGCCGGTCGCCGCCACCTGCTCCACCAGCGCCTTCAACGGCGCCCAGCCGGTACCGTTGGCCAGCAGCAGCAGGTCACCACCGCCGGACGCCTGGCGCAACGTCAGCCGCTCCCCCACCGGGGCCGCCAGATGCACCTGGTCACCGACGCTGGTCGCGTACACCAGCCGGGAACTCACCGCCCCGCCCGGCGCCGCCCGCACGTGCAGCTCGATCGTGCCGTCGCTGCGCGGCGCGTTCCCCGGCGAGTAGTAACGCCACGCCCGGGTCGCCGGACTCGACACCCCGATCGACTGGCCCGCCTCGAACGGCAGCAGATACTGCGGCCGCAGCGTCAGCACCGCGATGTCGAACGTCCGCGGCTCGTGCGCGACGACCTCGCCGACCCACCACGGCGGGCTGACGTTCTCCGCCGCCGTCGCACCGTCGGTCATCACCTTGGCGACCAGCCCGTACGCCGCCGTCCAGTCCTGGGCCAGATCCTCGGTCCAGTGCTCGCCTAGGAAATGCGCCAGCGTCGCCAGCAGCGCCTCACCGACCGCCGGATAGTGCTCCGGCCGGACCGCGAACTTGCGGTGGTCGGCGCCGAGCGAGGAGAGGAAACCGACAAGGTGGTCCACCTGGTCCACGTTCGACACGATGTGACCGAGCGCGGTGACCAGCCGGTCCCGCTGCCCGGCCATGTTCGTCGGAAACATCTGCCGGACGTCGGGATGGGCGAGGAACAGGGTCGAATAGAAGTAGAGCGGCACCTGGTCGCCGTGCCCGGCGACCAGGTGCCAGCTCTGCTTGAGACGAGCGATGTCCACGGGTCAGACGCCCGCCGAGGTGCCGCTCGACACCACCTGGTCACGCACCGAACCGAGCGTCGCCCGTACGTCGTCCAGAACGTCGTCCGGCACACCGAGACCGGCCAGGGTGTCGACCAGGTGCGCGCCGACCCGGGCGTAGTGCTCCTCCGGGATGTTCAGCGGCTGGTGCGCCTCGGCCAGGTCCCGGCCGGCGTAGTTGTTCGGCCCGCCGAGCACCACGGTCAGCATCAGCACCATGTGCCGCCGCTGCTCCTCCATGTTCACCGAGGTGAAGTAGCCGACCAGCTCGGGGTCGGCGAGCACCCGGTCGTAGAACAGCCGCACGGCCGCCTTGACCGACTCCGCCCCGCCGATCCGCTCGTAGTGCGAGGGGCGGGCAGCCGAACCGTTACCGTTGGTCGGGGCGCCGTCCGCGGAGGATGGCACGGCGCTGTCTTGTGGTTCCGTCACGGTCTTCCTTCCGGCGCGACGGGGATCGCGCGGCGAGTGGGGGCGTAGCACCGACAGTGCCGACCCGGCGGGCGGATGGCCGACGGGTGACACGGGTGGGGACACTACCGCGCCCACCCGTTCTGTGTCATCCAACCCGAATCGGTGTCATCCATACCCAACCGGCCCGGAAATCATCGGGCTCGATCCGATCCGGACCATCATCCCCATCGGACGCCGCCCCGGCCACCCCGGTCACGGTCAGCGACTACCACACCGACGACAACGGGGAGCTGTCAACCCGACAACGCGTCCCGGACCCCCGGCTCGACCGGCCCCAGAAACACCGGATCCCGCCCGCTCAGCACGTCGTAGACCGCCTTCACCGCCGCGAAGTGCTCCCGGAACCCGCCCCACCGCCAGGCCCGCTCGAACCGGCGTACCGAATCGTCCCCGACACCGACCGCGTCCAGGCCGACCCGCCGGCACACCGTGACCGCCCGCTCGATGTGGAAGCTCTGGGTGACCACAATGGCCCGATCGACACCGAAGATCCGGCGGGCGCGCGAACACGAGTCGTAGGTGTCGAACCCGGCATGGTCCTGCACCACCAGCCGGGCCGGCACGCCCCGCTCCACCAACCAGCGACTCATCGCCCCCGGCTCGTCGTACGCCGAACTGCGGTGGTCCCCGGAGACCAGCACCGCCCGGACCTTGCCCGCCCGGAGCAACTCCCTCGCCAACTCCAGCCGAGCGGCAGGAACGGCGCCGGAGTACCGTCCGGATAGACCTGGGCGCCCAGCACCAGCGCGACCGGCGCCGCCGGAACCTCAGCGGGCTGATACACGTGCTCCCGCGCCGACTGCCGCACCCAGACCACACTGCCGACCACCGACACCGGCAACAGCAGCAGCACCACCAGTGCCCCGAACACCGCTCGTCGACGCCAACGGCGGCCGGCGAACCGACGCGGACGGTCGGAGCCGGACGACTCGGGCTCAGAGCCTGACGGCTCGGGCGACGAAGCAGACGGCATACCGCCAATTATGCGGTAACGATCAAGACAAGCCGGCGGCGTCGACCCCGGACACGGCCCTCCCGACACCCCGGCCCCGACAGCCCGCCCGCCGGGGAATCAGCCCGCCCGCCGCCGGGCCCGGCGCGCCGCCAACTCGTCACCGGCCGCCGACGCGGACGGCTCCGGCGTCTCCCCCGCCAACGGCGTCTCCCCGGCCGGCTCCGCCGGCAGATGCGACAGCGAGCCCTGGACCTCCTTGAACGCCCCACCGATGGCGATCCCGAACACCCCCTGCCCACCCTGCAACAGGTCGACGACCTCCTCCGGGGACCGACACTCGTAGACCGTCGTCCCGTCCGAGATCAACGTGATGCCGGCCAGATCCGCCACCCCGCGCGACCGCAGCGCGTCAATCGCCCGCCGGATGTTCTGCAACGAGACCCCCGCGTCCAGCAGCCGCTTGACCACCTTCAGCACCACCAGGTCCCGGAACGAGTAGAGCCGCTGCGTCCCCGACCCCGAGGCATCCCGCACACTCGGCACCACCAGCGCCGTACGCGCCCAGTAGTCCAACTGCCGGTAGCTGATCCCGACGGCGTGGCACGCCGTCACACCCCGATAGCCGACCGAGCCGTCCTCCACCGGCGACCCGGCCACCGGGTCGTCCTCCGCCACCCGACGAGACCCGTCGACGTGCTGCTGACCCATACCCTGCGGATTCGACCTACCCGGATCAGGGTCCTGTGGCTCATGCATCGGACAACCTCCCCGCCCGTGCGGTGACACGTCGTTTCCGGGACGTGCACCCCTCGACAGGCCAACCCTATAGCCCGGCTGGAGGGTTCCCCCGCAGAAAATGCCGCGACACGCCGCACTCGGGGATCACCGCAGGGTTACCCCACGGCCAATCGATCGTTACCCCCGGCGCCAGCCACGACCGGCGCCCCGACGACCGCCGACGGACCGGCCCTCAGCCGGCGAAGTCCTCCGGACGGACCTGCTCCAGGAACTCCCGGAACTTCTCCACCTCGTCCTCCTGCTCGTCCGGGATGATGATCCCGGCCTCGGTGAGCACCTGCTCCGCACAGCGGATCGGCGCACCCACCCGCAACGCCAACGCGATCGAGTCCGACGGTCGGGCCGACACCCGCAAACCATCCCCGATCAGCAGATCGGCGTAGAAGACGTTCTCCTTCAACTCCACGATCTCCACCGCCCGCAACGGCGCCTGCAACGCGGCGAGAATGTCCCGGAGCAGGTCGTGGGTCAGCGGACGGGCCGGCTTGACCCCCTGCTGCTCGTAGGCGATCGCGGTAGCCTCCACCGCCCCGATCCAGATCGGCAGATAACGGTCGCCCTCGACCTCTCTGAGCAGGACGATCGGCTGGTTGGTGGGTAGCTCCACCCGAACCCCGACCACGCTCAGCTCGCGCACCGCCGCCTCCGTGTCGTTGTCGTCGTCCCCACCACCGTCCTGCGGCGGCCGATGCTACCCGCCGCCGGAGCCGGTATGCCCCTTCCCTGCACGGTACACGGGCTCGGATAACACCGCCCCACCCGCGCGCCCGGCAACCACCGCACCGCACGGGTTACCCCGGGAAGCGTACGCCACGCCCGCCGCCGCAGATCTTTCCCGGCCGAGTGCGGCAGGCCACACCCGCCACCCCCGGCCGGACAACCACCCCGGGACGGCACCACCACCGCCCCACCCGTCACCGGCCCAACGTCCCGCGCAACCCCACCCGGACCAGCGCCGCGTGCAGCCGCTGCGACAGACCCACCAACTCCCGCGCCGCCTCCGCCGCCCGGGCCCGCGCCGCCGGATCGTTCTGCCGCGCCAACGGCGCCACCAACTGGGCGAACAACCCCACCTCGCGATCCGCCGCCGTCCGATAACCCCGCAGATGCCGCGGCTCCAGCCCGTACGCCGCCAACCCCGCCACCGCCTGGGCGATCACCAGCGCGTCCGCGTCATACCAGCCGGGCGGCTGCGACACCACCAGACCCATCCGCTCCAACTCCGCCAGCAACGCCTCACCGAGCCCACTACGGGACAGCAACTCGGTCCGGTCCAGCCGGGTCTCCGACGACTCACCCACCGGCGCGGCGGCCAACTCCCGCCCCGGCACCTCGCCGTCCGGCCCCACCGCCACCAGCGACGGCCGATGCCGATCCGACCCCGGCAACCCGTCCCGATCCGCCTCCGCGAGCTGCTCCCGGATCACCCGCAACGGCAGGTACTGGTCACGCTGAGCGGTCAACACGAATCGCAGCCGCGCCACGTCGTCCCAGCTGTACTTCCGGTAACCCGCCGGAGTGCGCTGCGGCTCGACCAGACCCTCGGACTCAAGAAAGCGCAGCTTGGAGATCGTCGTGTCGGGAAACTCGACCCGAAGCTGCGCCAGCACCTCACCGATGCTCATCAGCGAACCCTTTTCCGCCTCCTCCTGCGGCCCGTCGTGGCCACGGGTGGAAGTCGAAGGGCGCGCGCCGCGCGGTTCAGGTGGGAAAAGGTTCGGTGGCTGGCCCCGAGCGGCCGCCCCCGGGCCGGGAACAGCCGCCGCCGCACGCTCACTCACCCCCGGACGGCCCCCTCCTCCGGACGCGGACCGGCGATGAAGACCAGCCGGAACTTCCCGACCTGGACCTCGTCACCGTTGCTCAGCGTCGCTGCCTCGACCCGCTCCCGGTTCACGTACGTCCCGTTCAGGCTGCCCACGTCCCGGACGGTGAACGTGCCACCGTCCCGGTGGAACTCGGCGTGCCTGCGGGACACCGTGACGTCGTCCAGGAAAATGTCACTGTCCGGGTGCCGGCCACTCGTCGTCACATCGTGGTCCAGCAGGAACCGGGCGCCGGCATTCGGACCACGCCGAACCACCAGCAACGCCATACCCGGAGGCAGCGAACCTGACATCCGACTCGGTACGACGTCGGTCTCGGGCCCCTCCAACATCTCGTCGAGAGAACCGAGGTTCAGCGTCGATGTGACGTCGAGTGGGGGGAACTCGTCGTCTGGGCGCGTCATTGGGACCACCTCACGGATCTGTTCGGTCGGCGTCGGGTGTTACGGGTCTGGCCGCCGGGCGCCATCGAGGCCCAGCGGCTGGCTCCCCCGTGCCCGGGAAGGCATTTCCGCAACGCGCAACTATTGGTTCTCGGTCGACTGGGCGAGCCTAGCCAGCGCCGAAATACAGGGCAACCAGACGCGCGGACACAACCACGCGACGGCGTCACCACGATCAGCTCTCGGTCAGCTCCCGATAAGCCTCGGCGGTCAGCAGACCCGAAACCGCCGACGCGTCACCAGGCACCATCTCGACCAGCCAACCCGAACCGTACGGGTCGGTGTTGATCACCTCGGGAGTGTCCACGAGCTGCTCGTTGCGCGCCACCACCGTGCCGGTCAACGGCGCGTAGATCTCCGAGACGCTCTTGGTCGACTCCACCTCGCCGAACGATTCGCCGGCCTGCACCGTCGCACCCTCGTCGGGAAGCTGGACGTACACGATGTCGCCCAGCGCGTCCTGCGCGAAGTGGGTGATGCCCACCCGCACCGGTCCGCTGCCGTCGCCAGCCACCCACTCGTGCTCGGCGGTGTACCGCAGGTCCTCAGGAATCACCAGACGCGTCCTTCTTCTTCGCACCAGCCAATAACCGGGACGCCGACTCGCCGCCCCGACCGCCCCCGGTCAGGAGACCGGACGCGCATGTTGCAGAGCCTTCGGCGGGCTGAGGGCCGTCACGTCGACCACCTCCCGCTCCTGGATCGCCACGTTACCGCCGTCCCCGCTGACCGATGCCACCACCCCGCCCGGGATGTTCAGTGCGGTTTGCATCGTCTTCGGATCACCGATCACCGTGATCATGAACGGTCCGGTCAACCGCCGTCCACTCACCGAGATCCCGCCGTTCGCGTCGAGGAAGTACGTCGACGCGATGATCCGCACCGTGGCACCGTCACCACCGGCGATCTGCATCGCCTCGGCCCCCGCGCCCCGCAACTCCTGCACCGCGTCCAACACCCGCGACGCCGCGATCGGCTTGCTCACCGGCATGAAACTCACCGTCAACCCCGGCCCCCTCGCCGGCAACGTCCCCGCCAGGATCCCCAGCTCGTCGGCCCGCCGGGTCGCCTCGTCCAACGCCGCCTGCCGACCCTCGGCACCGGAGTTCAACTGACGCTGGCTCTCCTCCAGCGCCCCGATGTCCTGCCGGACCCGCTCCTCCTGCGCCTCCAGATCCGACAGGATCCGCACCAGGTCCTCCTGCCGGGTCGTCTCCAGCGACGCGCCCGTGGAGTTGGTCCGCACCTGCACCACCAGGGTGAACCCCAGCAGCGCCAGCAGCACCCCGATCATCGCGTTCGCCGCCGTCAGCCTGGGCAGCAGCCGGCGAGCCGCCGACACCGGCCCGGCAGACTCGCCCGCCGCGATCGGCAGCGTCCCGTCATCCCCCGACGCCGTCGGGGCGTCCTCCGCCGGCAACGGCACCGTCGGACCGTCGTCCGCCGACAGCCTCCGACCAGCCCCGTCACCCGTCGACAGCCGCACCGTCGGGTCGTCGTCGGCCGAGACCGCACCCCGGTCGGCGTCCGGACCCACGCCACCCGCCGGCCGCGTCACGGCGTCCGACGACTCGACCGGCGCCGGGTCCGCAGGGGTCTCCCCGGCACGGCCGGCCGCGCCGTTTCGCTCACTCGCTCCCGCCATCGCCGTCGAACCTACGCCCGGAACAGGTGCCGGCGAATAGCCGCCACGTTGCCGAAAATCCGGACACCGAGCACCACCACGACACCCGTGGACAACTGGCCACCGACACCGAGCTGGTCACCGAGGTAGACGATGATCCCGGCAACCAGCACGTTCGAGATGAACGAAATCACGAACTGCTTGTCGTCGAAGATCCCGTCGAGCTTCGCCCGCACCCCGCCGAACACCGCGTCCAACGCCGCCACCACGGCGATCGGCAGGTAAGGCTGGAGCGCCGACGGAACCGTCGGATCCAACCAGACGCCGAGCAACACCCCGGCGAGCAACGCGAGCACAGCGATCATCGGCCGCCTCCAAGCGGACTCGGGGAACCCCCGCCACTCGCCGACGACCCCGACGGCGTCGGCGTCGGCTCCGGCGAGGGCGTGGCATAGCGCAGCCGCGGCTCCGTCGCGGCCGGCAGGGTCAGGTCGTCGACCCTACGGAACTCGAACGACATCCCGTGCTCCTCGGAGACGCTCTCCAGCAACCGGGCCGCCGCGCTGTCCCGGAACCGCCGCTCCAACTGCCCGGCACCGATCGCGGAGACCTCGTACGGGCCGATCACCGGCTTGAAATCCACCAGGATCGCACCACCCGCCGCCCGGATCGTCGAGGTGGCGGTCAACCGCTGCCCGTTGATCGAGACCGCCTCCGCCCCGCCGCTCCACAACGCGTTCGCGACGTCCTGGAGATCCCGGTCGAGCACCCGGCCGAGATTCGCCCCACCGGCACCCGTGACCGCGTCCGCCTCCTCCGGCGCGTCCGCGACCCGCACCACCAGACCGTCGCCGCGCACCCGGCCCAGCCCGGTCGCCGCCTCCAGGTTCCGCAGGTTCGCCGCCGCACTGCCGGAGAGCGCGGCGTCCCGCTGCCGAAGCACCTCGGCACGCAGCCGGTCGGCCCGCTCGGTCAGCGCGGCGTTCTCCGCCTCCCGCTGCTTGATCTGCGCCACCAGCCCGGCCCGCGCCTTGCTGCGACTCGGCTCTGCCGCCACCGTCTGGCGGTATGCCACCGCCAGCAGCAGCCCCAGCACCAGCAGCGTCACCAGGGTCACCGCCCGGGGCGTCGACCGGCGCCACCCGGTCGCCGGTGCGCTGCGTCGGCGACGTTCGGCCGCGTCGGCGTAGCCCGGATCGAGCGGGTTCTGGAACAGCTCGGTGAGGAAATCCGCCGCGTACGTCCGCCTGCCCTGCCCGGTCATCCCACCTCCGCCCGCGCCGACCGGGTCGCCCGGATCAGCCGGACCGCCTGGATCAGGTAGAGCCCGCCGGCCAGCCAATACAGGCCCAGTCCCCACAGCGCCAGCCCCCAACCGATCGCCCCGGCGACGGTAGTCGCCCCGGGCACCGTAGCCGCGAGCAGCAGCACCGGAAAAGCGGCCAGGAGTACGAACGTCGCCGTCTTGCCCAGATAGTGCACCGGCGGCGGGCGGTGACCGTGCAGCCGCAGCGCGCCCAGATTGGCGGTCATCACGACATCCCGGGCCAGCAGCGCGACGGTGAACTGCCACGGCACCACGTCGCGTACGGTCAACGCCACCAGGGTGGCCAGGATGTAGAGCCGGTCGGCGACCGGGTCGAGCAGCTCGCCGAGCCGGCTGACCTGACGCAGTCGCCGGGCGACGAAGCCGTCGACCCAGTCACTGAGGCCGCCCACCGCGAGGACGACCACCGCGGCCCCGGGCGCCTCGGCGACCAGGAAGAGGTAGAGGAAGAGCGGCACACCGAGCAGCCGCACGAAACTGATCAGGTTGGGGACGGTGAGGATCCGCCCCGTCGAGCCGTCAGGCCCGGCGGCGGCGTCACCGGTTGGCTGGGCGTCATCCGCCCGCGCCGGCCGACGCGACACCGAACCTCCCTCCGCGCCACGGCCCGGCGTCCGCGCGATGGCGGAGGACGGTCCAGAAACCGGGGCGCGCTCTGACCGACCTCTCCCCCGGGAACCTGATGGACTCCGGACGAGCGACGGCGTCTGCCGCAGCCCCGGGAACATCCTTTTCGGCTCCCGTGGCTGCTCAATTGCCGTGCCACTATATCCGGCCCGATTTTGCTCCGGCCGTCCGTGTCCGGTGCTTTCGCTTTCCGTTCAGTGGGTGTGACCGGCGGCACCTCGCGTACTGCATCCTAGGATGCTAGCTTGGCGGCTAGGCTCCGGGGGCAGCGGGGCGGGATGGTCGAAACGGTGCGGGCTGGCGTCAGCCGCTGAGTCCGGCGCGGCCGAACAACGGGGCGTACCCGGACGGGAGCTGGGTCAGCACGTCGTTGAGTTCGCCGCCGGAGACGGCCTCGGCCAGGGTGCACAGCACCGCGCTGGCGTCCCACTCGGCGGTCCGGGCGCTCGCTCCGGCCCCGGTGGCCACCCGGCCGAGGAACTCCCGCGCGCCGAACGCGCCCGCGGCACCCTGCCCGGCCGAGATCAGGGTGGCGGCCAGCGGGCCGGGCAACTGCGCGGCCAGGTCCTCCGCCTCGTCCGGGGTCAGCCGCTGGGCGAGAATGCCCAGCACCAGGTGGGTGACCCGTTCCGCCTCCGCCGGATCGGCGTACTCGCCACGGTCGCGCACCTTCGCGACGAACTCGTCGTACCGCACTCCCCCACCCCCGTAGCCGGTGTCCGGTACGCCGATACCCGCCGGCAGGCCGATGATGCGCTCCGGCGGGTATCGGGCAGGGACGGCACGGGGCAGCTCAGACCCGGGTGACCCGTACGGCGTCGGCGATCACGTACCCGGCGGCACCGCTCCACCGGCTCACCCCCACCACGTTCTTGTCCCCGGCGGTCAGGGTGAAGGTGCCCAGCGAGCGCCAGGCGCCGCCACCGGTGCTCTGGTCCACCACCACCGTCTGGTTGCCGCTCTTGGCCAGCACGATGTACGGGGTGGCGGTGTTGTAGCCGGCGATGCCGGGATACCAGGCGTCGATCCGGTACGTCCCCTCGGCCGGGATGTTCACCTTGTAGTACGCCACGTCGCTGACCGCGGCCGGGTCGGCGTACCGGTAGTCGGCGCCGTACCGCTCGGTGGAGTACGTCGAGGTCAGCCAGTTGGCGCTGGCGGTGAACCGGCCACCGGTGGTGTTGTCGACGATCGCGCTGAAGGCCGGTGGCGGGGTGCTGCCCCCGTCGAGCGCGTCGGCGACGTCGGCACGCAGTTGCGGGAGCATGCCGTAGAGCACGTTTCCGGGGCAGGCGGTGGCGATGTAGTCCCGGTGCCCGTAGATCCGGGACGCGGCGATGCCGTACTGGTCGCAGACGTACGCGCAGAACTGCACCAGGCTGTCGTAGAGCGCGGCCGTCGGGGTGGCACTGGTGTAGGTGCCCTCGTTCTCGATCCCGATGCCCTTGTCGTTCTGGCCCGGGCAGTGCGCGCCGACCACCATGCCGCTGCCGGCGCGCAGCCGGGACAGGCTGTTGTGCCGGCCCTCCATGATGTAGCCGCCCCGGCTGATCGTGAAGTGCTGCCCGGAGTCGGACCAGCCGTTGTCGTTCATGTGGAAGTTCTGGATGTTGCGGGCCATCGTGAAGGCCGCCGCCTGGGTGTAGTTGGTGGTGTTCGCCCCGGCGGTGTGGTGGATGACGATCTTGTCGGGCGAGGACGAGATCACGCTGAGCGAGCCCGGCGACCGGGCGCCCCAGGTGGCACAGCTCGCGATGGTGGGGACGGGTACCGCCAGCGCGGCGGTCTCGTCGGGCGCGGCCAGCGCCGGGGCGGCGCCGATGCTCGACAGGCCGCCGGTCGCGGCGCCGACGCCGAGGAAGACCGCGCCGCGTACGACGTCGCGGCGGGAGAGCGGGTTGCCGGTCACATGGACCTCCAGGGAAGCGGGGGTTGAAGGTTTCTTTGAAGAGTCCAGGAGAGATTGAAGGAATTTTTACCAGAGGATCGACGTCCGCCGCTAGAGCCGGGCCCCGACAGCCGAGCCCTTCCGGGATATCGGCATATTCCGATAGGTTTACTGGGGATGCGCCTGCCGGGTCGACCGTGGACAGGAGAAGTCATGACCAGATGGACTCCGGACCCGACCTTCTACGCCTCGCCCCGGGACGCCGCCGAGGCGCCACCGGAGAAACTGGCCTACGTCGCCGCCTTCGACCGGACCGCCCGACGACCCGACGCGATCGCCGTGGTGGACGTCGACCCGGACTCCCCCGGCTACGGCACGGTGGTGGGCTGGACGGACCTGCCCTACACCGGTGACGAGCTGCACCACTTCGGCTGGAACGCGTGCAGCAGCGCGCTCTGCCCGACCGCACCGCACCCGCACGTCGAGCGCCGCTACCTGATCGTGCCCGGGCTCCGCTCGTCCCGGATCCACGTCCTGGACACCGGGGTCGATCCGACCCGGCCCGAGGTGGTCAAGGTGCTGGAGCCGAAGGAACTGGCCGACGGCGCCGGCTACTCCCGGCCGCACACCGTGCACTGTGGTCCGGACGGGATCTACGTCTCGGCGCTCGGCGGCGCGCACGGCGCCGACGGACCCGGCGGGATCGCCGTGCTCGACCACGACACCTTCGAGGTACGCGGCGGCTGGGAGGCCGACCGGGGCCCGCAGTTCCTGGCGTACGACTTCTGGTGGCACCTCAACCAGGACGTGCTGGTCAGCTCCGAGTGGGGCACCCCGAGCATGATCGAGGACGGTATCGTCGGCGAACTCCTGCTCGGCCGGAAGTACGGGCACGCCCTGCACTTCTGGGACCTGCGCCGGCGGCGGCACGTGCAGACCGTCGACCTCGGCGACCAGTACCAGATGCCACTGGAGCTGCGACCCGCGCACGACCCGACGAAGACGTACGGCTTCGTCGGCGTGGTGATCAACGTCGAGGACCTCTCCGCGTCGATCTGGGTCTGGCACCGCGACGGCGAGCGCTGGGCCGCCACCCGGGTGATCGACATACCGGCCGAGCCCGCCGACCCGGAACTCCTGCCCGACCTGCTCAAGCCGTTCGGCGCGGTACCCCCGCTGGTCACCGACATCGACCTCTCGGTCGACGACCGGTTCCTCTACGTCTCCTGCTGGGGCACCGGCGAGCTGCGCCAGTACGACGTCAGCGACCCGTTCCACCCCGTGCAGACCGGCGCGGTACGCCTCGGCGGGATCGTCGGACGCGCCGCCCACCCGGCCCGGCCGGAGCTGCCGCTGGCCGGCGGGCCGCAGATGGTGGAGGTGAGCCGGGACGGCCGGCGGGTCTACCTGACCAACTCGCTCTACGGCGCCTGGGACGACCAGTTCTATCCGGACGGGGTCGGTGCCTGGCAGGCCAAGCTGGACGTCGACACCGAGCGGGGCGGGATCGCCCTCGACCCCCGGTTCTTCCCGCACGGCGAGGACTTCCGGGGGCTGCGCGTGCACCAGACCCGCCTGCAGGGCGGCGACGCCTCCTCCGACTCGTACTGCTTCGGGTGAGCTGGACCCAACTCGCCGGACTGGTCGCACTCGGCGCGTTCCACGGGCTCAACCCGGCCATGGGCTGGCTGTTCGCGGTCGCCCGCGGCTTGCAGGAGCGCCGCCGGGCGGCCCTGTTCGGGGCGCTGCCGGCGATCGCGGCCGGGCACGGCGCCTCGGTCGCCGTACTGGCCAGCCTGGTCACCGCGACCCGATCGGTACTGGCCAGCACCGTACTGGCGGTGTCGACCGGTGCCCTGCTGGTCGGGTTCGGGCTGTGGCGGATGCTCTCCCGCCGGCATTTCCGCTGGGTGGGGATGCGACTCTCCCTGGCCCAGCTCGCCGGCTGGTCGTTCCTGGTCTCCTCCGCGCACGGCGCCGGCCTGATGCTGCTGCCCGTGCTCCTGGCCGGTCCGGCACCGGTCGACCCGGGGCACGGCGGCCACCTGGCCGGGGCCTCGGCCGGCGCGCTGACCGGGCTGGCCGCCGCCGGAGTGCACACCACAACGATGTTCGCGGTGGCGGCCGGCTGCGCGCTGCTGGTCTACGAGGTGCTGGGCACCGGGATCCTGCGCCGGGCCTGGTTCAACCTGGACCGGCTCTGGGCGGCGGTGCTGGTCGCCACCGGCCTGGTCACCCTGGCCGCCGCGTTCTGAGCCCGTCGTCGGCGCGCGGCGGGATCTCGAGCCGCCGTGGACGCTGGCGAGGTCCACGGTCCGGGCTCAGCCGACCGGGGCCGCCTCGTCGGGTGCCGGCACCTCGTGGTGGATCCGGCCGGCCAGTGCCGACAACGGGCTCCCGGTGCCACCCCACCGGCCGGCGACCACCTCGGCGGCGATGCTGACCGCGGTCTCCTCCGGAGTACGGGCGCCCAGGTCGAGCCCGAGCGGCGAGGAGAGCCGCCCCAGCTCCGTCGCGGAGAGGCCGGCGGCGCGCAGCCGGGCCAGCCGGTCGTCGTGGGTACGCCGCGAGCCCATCGCGCCGACGTAGCCGAGCGGCAGCCGCAGCGCCACCTCCAGCACCGGCACGTCGAACTTGGGATCGTGGGTCAGTACGCAGACCACGGTGCGCCCGTCCACCCGGCCGGCCTCCGCCTCGGCCCGCAGGTAGCGGTGCGGCCAGTCGACCACCACCTCGTGGGCGTCCGGCAGCCGGCGCTGGGTGGCGAAGACCGGGCGGGCGTCGCAGACCGTCACCCGGTAGCCGAGGAAGGCGCCGATCCGGGCCAGGGCGGCGGCGAAGTCGATCGCCCCGAACACGATCATGCGGGGCGGGGCGGCGTACGCCGCGACGAAGAGCAGCAGGTCGTCACCGCGACGTTCTCCGTGGTAGCCGTACCGGAGCGTGCCGGTACGGCCGGTCGCGAGCAGCCCCCGGCCGTCGTCGGTGGCCGCCGCGTCCAGCCGTTCGCTGCCGAGCGATCCGGCGGTGCGGTCCGGCCAGACCACCAGGCGCCGGCCGAGCCGCCCGGCCGGGTCGGTAGCTCCGGCCGACACGCAGGTCAGCACGGCCACCGGTTCGCCGGCCCGGATCGACGCCGCCACCTCGGCGAACTCGCCGAATCCGGTCGGGTCGACCCGCTCGACGTAGACGTCGAGCACGCCCCCGCAGGTGAGACCGACCGCGAACGCGTCGTCGTCGGTGACTCCGTACCGTTGCAGCGCCGGCTCTCCGGTGGCGGTGACCTCCCGGGTCAGCTCGTAGACGGCGCCCTCGACGCAGCCGCCCGAGACACTGCCCACGGCGGCGCCGTCCGGGCCGACCAGCATGGTGGCACCCGCCTGGCGGGGCGCGGAGCGCCACGTCGCGACGACCGTCGCCATTCCGACCGGCTCGCCCGCTCGCCACCACCGGTCCAGTTCGTCCAGCACGTCACGCATGAGCCGCTCACCCGTACCCGTTCCGTCTGCTCCGTCGGCCGGCAACCACCCACCCGCGGTGTTCCGGCACGTTGCCGGGCAGGCGGGCAGCATTCGTCGATCGTCCCATATGTCCGATCGGTCGCGCCGGCCCACCGCAGACCGCACTGCGAGATTACGCGGGCGGCCGGGGCGTCGGGTATGGCCGTCACGCTGCGTGAATGGCCCGGAGCCGGGCGGGTAGACCAGCCGGGACGGCGCCGACACGACGGGAGGCAGCCCATGCCAGGACCACGACCGGGCAGCAACGCGTACGACGTGGAACGTGCGCGGCTGCGCAAACGCATCGACGACTCCGGTCGCCGAACCAACGACGGCAAGGCCGACGACACCGCGAACCGGTATCTCCAGGAGGAGCGCGGCCGGCGGGGCTTCGTCCGGGGTGAACGAGGGCTCGGCCCCAAGGGTGAGCGCGGCCCGGGAGAGCCGAAGTGACCAGCTCGACCGCCCTCGCCAGCCTCCTGGACCGGCCGGCACCGGATGGCCCGGTCGTCGACGCGGTGGACGGGGCGATCGCCGGTGCGGTCGGCAGCGTGGCGCTGAACGTGGTCACCTACCTCGACATGGCGCTGCGGGCACGACCGGCCAGTACCACCCCGGAGGAGAGCGCCCAGCGGCTGACCGAACTGCTGCACATCGGTCTGGGGCCCGAGGACCGGGCGGCGAACCGCCGCTCGGGCCTCGGGCCCCTGCTCGGCTACGCCACCGGAGTACTCGCCGGGGCGGCGCTCACCGTCGTCGGGCTGCGTCGCCTCCCCGGACCGGTGGCGGCCGGGCTGTTCGGTGCCGGAGTCATGCTGGCGTCCGACGGCACGTTGACGGCGCTGGGCCTGACCGATCCACGACGGTGGAGCCGGACGGACTGGCTCTCCGACATCGTGCCGCACCTCGCGTACGGGGTGGCCGCCGTCGCCACGCTCGGCCAGCTACGTCGCGCCCGGTGACGCCGGTGCGCGGTCGGCCGTCGCACGTTCGTCATCGCCGTCCCCTTCCGTCCCGCCATGATGGTGGGCGCCGGCCGACGGTGGTCCGCCGGCCGGCGGGGTGCCCCGGGGGTTCGCAACCGTCCGGCTCGCCCGCCGGGCGGGTCACGTACGACCGGGTACCCGACGGGGGAATACCCGGTCCGGGTGCCGCCATTCGGTCGGCCGCCCCGGTGCGTGCGGCGGCTGCGCGGGTAACCGGACGAGATGAACCGTGACCGCGCACTGGTACGGGTACTGCTGGACCGGCAGGGCCGCACGTACGCCGAGGAGGCGGGCATCCGGCTCGCCGACCGGCCCGGCCCGCTCTACCAGTTGCTGCTGCTGACCACGCTGCTCAGTACCCGGATCCGGGCGGGTGTGGCGGTGGCCGCCGCCCGGGAACTCTTCGCCGCCGGCTGCCGTACCCCGCAGGGCACGGATGCGCTCAGTTGGCAGGACCGGGTCGACGCGCTGGGTCGGGGGCACTACCGGCGCTACGACGAACGGACCGCGACGATGCTGGGCAACGGGGCACGACTGTGCCTGGAGCGCTGGAACGGCGACCTGCGGCGGTTGCACCGGGAGGCGGGTGACGACCGGGGCGCACTCCGCCGCGAGCTGACCCGGTTTCCGGGCATCGGGCCGACCGGGGCGGACATCTTCCTCCGGGAGGCGCAGGCGGTCTGGCCGGGACTCCGCCCGTACGCCGACCGTCGGGCGGTGAACGCGGCCGGCCGGCTCGGTCTGCCGTCCACACCGGACAAGCTGGCCGCCCTGGTCGGCGGCGCCGACTTCCCACGGCTCGCCTCTGCGCTGGTCCGGGTCTCCCTCGGCCAGCAGTCGATCGGCGAGCTGACCAGGGCGGCCGCCGCCCGCTGACGCGCTGTCCCACCGACCGCTGACGCGCTGATCCGCCGCCCGTTGGCAGGCTGTTCCGCCGGCCGGATCGGGGCGAGCCGGGGCCGGCCCGATCAGCTCACCGGCTTGCCCGAGGTGGGCCTGGTCAGGTACCAGACGGTCAGGCCGGCGGCGACCGCCAGCAGTAGGACGGTGTTGGTGACTCTGCCTCCCTCCCCCTCCTGTCCGGTGCTGCCGAAGTAGATGACGGCGAGCGCGGCGCCGATCGACAGCAGGGTCCGCAGTCCCTTGTTTTTCACGCAAACCATACTAATTACGACAGAGCGTTCATCTTCCCGAAACGGCCAACAAGCCGCGATCCGGTGACCGGTCGAAGGTCGGCTCCCGACCTGCCGTGCCGGGGTGCGACCCGCGCGGCCGCACCCCGGCGGGGCAGGGAAATCCGGCACGGCCGATGGCCGTACAGTTCCGCCGTGACCGAAATCCGGACCACGGTCGAGCTGCGCCATCCCCCGGAGCGGGTCTGGCGGGCCCTCACCGACCGCGAGTTGCTGCCGAAGTGGTTCGCCTCGATCGAACCACGACCCACGTCGATCAGCCGGTTCGAGCTGCGCCCCGTGGACCTGCCCGAACTCGACGAGCTGATCGTCATCGAACTGATCGAGGTCGACCGGCCACACCGGATGGTGCTGCGCTGGCCCGAGGAGGGCCGGCCGACCCGGCTGGAGTGCCAGCTGACCCCCACCGCCGAGGGCTGCCGGCTGACCGTCGTGCAGAGCGACGACGAGGAGCCCTGGCTACCCGCCGACCCGGCCGGGCGCGAGGAGTGCTACCAGCGACTGCTCGACACCCGGCTGCCGGCCGTACTCGACTGGTTGGCCTTCCGGGAGGTGGACCTCCCCGGACCGACCCAGATCATCACCGCGGTGCCGGCCGGGCGGGCCGGACCGGACCGGCGGTCCCGGCGCCGGCTCGGCGCCGCGCTGGCCGTGCTGGCCCTGGCGGTCGGCGCGGTGGTCGTGGTCGCCGGCCTGACCCGGGGCCGGGGCGGCGACGCGCCGCCCGGTGCGGCGGCCACCGTCGGCAGCGCCGCACCGAGCACCCCGCCGGGTACGACCGCCCCGGTCGCCCGGACCCCGGCCGGCGCGGCCACCCCGGTCCAGCCCAGCCGGCCGGCCCGGCCCGGCGCGACACCCCGCCGGACGTCACCGGCCGCCACCCCCGCACCGCCGAAGCCGGGCCAGCCGAGGCTGACCGCCAGCTACAGCACGGTGTCGAGCCGGCTCCTCGGCTATCAGGGCGAGGTGGTGGTGACCAACGACGGCGACGCCACCGCGACCCGGTGGACGGTGGTGATCACGCTCTCCGGCGGCGCCCAGGTGGCGAGCGCCACCGGGGCGGCGAGCTACCGGCAGGAGGAGCAGCAGGTCACCTTCACCGGGGCCCCCTTGGCGGCGAACCGGTCGGCGACGATCCGGTTCGAGGTCGAGCGCGACACCACGCTCACCCAGAAGCGGCCGACGAGCTGCGCCGTGGGCGACCAGCCGTGCGCCGGGCTGTGAGGTCGACGGCTCAGTAGAGCAGGTAGGGCCGCCGCCGCCGGTCGAACTCCGCCAGCTCGGCCGACCAGGCCCCGACCACGTCCGACACGTCCGCCCCGGCGTCGATCATGGTCCGCAGCCGGGTGGAGCCGGTGAGCTTGTCGATCCAGTACGGCCGGGCGGCGTCCCAGGCGTCCGCCCGCCAGGCGAACGCCGGGTACTTGTGCGACTCGACCAGCATCGCCACCCCGGTCCGGACCGGGTCGAACCGGGCCGGGTCGGTGACCTTCACCTCCACGCCGGCGCAGAGCTTGTTGAGCAGGTCCGGCTTCTGCCCGGCGGCGGTCGGCGAGAAGTACGCCTCCCGGAACTCGACCCCGGGCAGGTCCCGGGCGACGAGCCGGTCCACCAGGTGGTAGTCGAAGTCGGTGGCCAGGCCGCCGACCAGCTCGAAGGGCCGGGTGGTGCCCCGCCCCTCGGTCATCGACGCGACCCCCTCGAACATGCAGGTGCCGGGATAGGCCAGGGCGGTGTCCGGGGTCGGCATGTTCGGGCTGGGCATCACCCACGGCACTCCGGTGTGCACGGCGAAGTCGCCGCGCCGCCAGCCCCGGCACCTGACCACCGTCAGGTCGACCGGCCGGCCCGCCTCGGCCGGCAGGAACTCGCCGTTGTAGAACCGGGCCAGTTCGCCGACCGTCATGCCGTGCTGCTGCACGATCTCCTTCTTGCCGACGCCGGAGGTGAACGGGGTGGTCATCATCGGCCCGTACGCCCGCCCGCCGATCGGGTTGGGCCGGTCGAGTACGACGTACCGGCGGCCGAGCCGGGCGGCGGCGACCATGGAGTCGTAGAGGGTCCAGATGTAGGTGTAGAAGCGGGCGCCCACGTCCTGGATGTCGAAGACGATCGTGTCGACCCCGGCCTGGGTGATCAGTTCGCCCCACTTCGCCTGCGAGGCGCCGTACGCGTCGTAGACGGTGATGCCGGTCCGGGCGTCGATCCCGGTCCCCTCGCTGCCACCGGCCTGTGCGGAACCCCGGAAGCCGTGTTCCGGCCCGAAGGCGGCGGTGAGCCGCACCCGGCCGGAGGCGTGCATCAGGTCGACCAGGTGGCGGTAGCGGGCGTCCACACCGGTCGGGTTGGAGAGCACCGCGACCCGCTGACCGGCGAGTACGGTGAACCGGGAGTCGACCAGCACGTCCAGCCCGGTGCTGACCCGCCGACCATGCCCGCCGCCGCCGTGCCCGCCCGCCCCGGAGCGGTCGGCCCCGGTGTCGGGGGCGGCGGAGGCGGCGCCGCCGTCGAGGGTGCCGGCGGTGGCGCCCAGGGCACTCACGGCGGCGGTGCTGGCGAGGAACCTTCTGCGGTGCACGGCGGCCTCCCGGGGCGAGGGTGCGGGCAGGGAACGTGCCTCGGAAGTTACCTACATCACATTGGTTGGTCAAGAAGGAAAACTACGACCGGTGCGCGGGTCGGCGGCCGGGCCCGGAACTCCTCGGCACGGCTCAGAGGTCTTCCGCCTCCAGATCGCCGAGTTCGATGTTCTGGATCATCAGCCAGCGGGCCAGCGCCGGCATGCCGTACAGCCACAGCGGTGCGGACTCGGTGGTGCCGTTGGTGGCGTAGACGGCGAACCGCAGGTCGGGAGCGTGGACCGCCTCGATCCGCCAGCGGTGGTTCTTGTCCCGCCAGATGGCGGATGGGTCCATGCCCCTCACCGTAGTGCCGTCCCCGGTAACGTCCGGCGGATTCTGTCGTACCCCCGGGGTTGGCTCGCAGGCGATCGGGATGCGACACCGGCGGGTGCCGTGGCAGCGGGTGTGGTGGCAGCGACGGGACGGGAGCGGCATGGCCGGCTACGAGTGGCTCGACGAGCACGACCTCCGTGAGGCGTTCTGCCTGACCTTCGTCCGGGACCCGGACGAGGAGGCGGTGCTGCGCCGGTTCGGCGTCGACCCGACCAGCCTCCGGTCGCTGGCCGGGCTCGACGAGGCCGACGAGCTGCCGTTCGACCATCTCGTGCTGGCCGGCCGACTCGACGGCTGGGTCTTCGTGCTGGAGGAGAACGGCTTCGAGGGGAGCCGGACCGAGGTGCTGCGGGCCGTCTCCGCCGGTACCGAGGCGGTGTCGGTCTACACCAACGTCAACGGCAACCGGCGGTTCACCCACGCCGTGCACGGCGTACTGCGTACCGGGTTCGACCCGAGTTCGCCGGTACGGCGCTGGGGCGAGGAGCCCGACGCCCTGGTGCCGCTGATGCGCCGGGTGGGCCTGCCGGACAGCGGCGACGCCGGTTGGTCCAGCGCCGGGCTGGAGGCCGGACTGCGCCTCGCCGACCTGGTCACCGGCGTGCACCTCGACGCCGACCGGCTGACCGGGCCGCTGACCACCGGCCGGCTGGTCCCGCTGCTCGCGGATCCGCCCGAGCTGCCGAGCTGGATGCTGCGCGACGACCACGAGCTGCTGACCGCGATCACCTCCGCCCGGTCCGAGCTGCTGCGCCGGGTGGTGGCGGCCGAGGCGCGGCGGCGTGCCGACGAAGCGGGGATCACCGTGGAGCCGGTGGTGGCGGAGGCGCTGGCCGAGGTGGACCGGGGCGGCACGCGCGGCGTGCCGGACGACTCGGCGCTCGGTCTGCTGCTGCGCGAGCTGGCCTGCCAGGCCGGCGTCGCCGGCGACTCGCTGGCGCTGCCGACCCAGCGGGGCCGGATGACGGACGCACAGCGGCAGCAGGCGTTCCTGCGCCACGCGGCCGGGCTGGCGGTGCTGGCGGCGCTCTTCCGCGACCCGGTCCGGGCCGCCTACCAGGTGCTCGGCTGGGTGGCCCCGGCTCGTGACCCGGCCCGGGTCGCCCGTCGGGCGCAGTTGCTCGCCGCGCTCCGGAGCTGACCGACCCCGGTCCGTCGAGCACGGCCTCGACGTGATCGAGAATCCCGACGGGATCATCGACCTCGGGCCGGAGGACGGCAGCCGGGGCGGCACGGTGCTGTTCGAGGACACCCGAGCCGACTGCTCGGCGTCATCAACTCGGGTGGCCGAACACCTGTGACGCGACGTCGGGGCGGCCGTACCGGCCTGAAGCCGCGAACCGGACCGGTCGGCCGTGGTACGACTGCTTCGACAGCGAGGGGTACGGCGGGTTGACGCAGGTCAGGACGGTAGCCGGCGGCCCGGGTGCGGCGGGTTGGGAGATCGGGCGGCCGATGGCGACGGGCAGACACTCCACGCTGATCCGCGACCCGAGCCATCCACAGCGGGCCACTCCGGTGGAGCTCTTCTACGACCTCGTCTTCGTCTTCATGCTGGCCCGGCTGGCCGAAGCGTTGATCATGAAGCTGAACCCACTCGGCGCCTACCAGACGCTTCTGTTGCTGCTGGCGATCTGGTGGGTGTGGTCCTACACCAACCTGGCCACCGACACCCTGGACTCGCGCCGGCCCGCCGTCCAGCTGGTGGTCATCACGATCATGCTCGGCAGCCTGCTGATCTCGACCGCGCTGCCCGAGGCGTTCAACGGCCGGGCCCTGCTCTTCGTCTCCTCCTACGTCGGCATCCACCTGTTCCGCAGCACGGTCCTCGCGGTGATCCTGCGGGACCACCGGCTGCGGAACCGCCCGCTGCGCGGGATCTTCTGGTTCAGTCTCTCCGGGGCGCTCTGGTTCGCCGGGGTCTTCGTCTCCGGCACACCCCGGCTGCTGCTCTGGACGGCCGCCCTGGCCATGGACTACCTGGGGCCGGTGGTGCGCTGGCCCACCCCGTGGATCGGCCGCTCGCCGGCCTGGGAGTGGAACACCGCCGGCGAACACCTGGCCGAGCGGTACCGCCAGTTCATCATCATCGCCCTCGGCGAGAGCGTGGTGATCACCGCCCGCACGGTACGGAGCACCAACTACGCCCCGGAGCAGGCCGCCGCCGTGCTGGTCTCGTTCACCAGCACGGTACTGCTCTGGTGGATCTACTTCTACCGGGCCCGGGAGAAGCTGGGCAGCGCCATCATCGGTTCCGCCGACCCCGGTCGGGAGACCAAGTGGGCCGGATACGCCCACCTGATCATGGTGGCCGGCGTCGTCCTCACCACCGTCGGCGACGAGCTGATCATCCGGCATCCCATGGAGGACACTCCCGGCGGTTGGGTCGCGGTGATCGTCGGCGGTCCCACGCTCTTCCTCGCCGGCCGGATCCTGCTCGGACACGAGGTCTTCGTCCGAGTGGCCCGCCCCTGGCTGGTCGGGATCGGGGTACTGGTCACGATGGCACCGACAATGGTCCTGCTGCCGCCGCTGGTCGTCGCCGTGGCCGTCCTGCTCGTCCTGCTCGGAGTCGTCATCGCCGACGTGGTCACCGTCCGCGAGCCCGGCGGCACGCCCGGCATCACCTAGCCGGGGCGGCACGCCCGGTGGGTGCTGCCGACGGCAAGCTACGACCGGGCCGGGTCGCGGCTACGACCGGGCCGGGTCGCGGCTACGACCGGGCCGGGTCGCCGAGCACGATCCGGGCGTCGTCCGGCAGCCGACGGGTGACGCCGCGCCGATCCAGCAGTTCGAGCAGCGGCACCGCGACCCGCCGGGTCGTACCGAGGGCCTGCCGGGCGGTGCTGAGGGTGAACGGCTGCGGCAGCTCGGCGAGTACCCGGATCGCCCGATCGGGGGCGTCCGGCAGCAGGACGACGTTGTCGGCGAGCTTGAGCAGCGCACCGGCGCGTACCGCCGCGCCGATCTCCCGGTGCCCGAGCCCGACCTCGGCCAGCCGGGCCGCCTCCGGAGCCACGAACGGCCGCTCGGCCAGCTCCGCGCCGACCCGGCGTACCGCCCGGGCGACCTGCTCGGGCAGCGTGCCGGCCGCCCCGCCCGAGCCGATCCGGCCGTCCCGGGCCACCAGCGGCGCCGCGACCAGGGCCTCGACCAGGGCCCGGTCCGGCAGGTCCAGCAGCCGGCGTGCGGTCTCGACCGGCACCCCGGGCTCCAGCGGATGCGCCCGCGCCCAGCGGGTCACCTCGTCGACCAGCCGCCGCCCCAGTTCCCGCCAGCGCACCGGGTCGGCGTGCCAGTCCCCGGCCACGGGTGCGGTCGTCACCGTCACGCCCATCCGCTCCAGCTCGGACCGGCGGGCCAGGCCACGCCGGGCCAGCTCTGCCGCCTCGTCGGGGCGGCCGTCCAGCCCGGCCAGCACCACCGCCCGGTCGGCCGCCGCGCCCCGCCGGCCCAACCTCGGCGGTACGACGTCGAGCAGCGTCACCCCGCCGGCCACGTGCCGCCGGCCGGGATCGCGCAGCAACGCCCGGTCACCGATGCGCAGCGGCAGCGGCCGGTCCAGCCGCAGCCGGGCGGTGTCGACGCCGAGTGGGCGTACCCGGGCGGTCACCGCGGCGGAGCCGACGTGCAGGGTGACCTCCGCCGGCAGCTCGGCCACCGGGTCGCCGGCTAGCCGGACGTCGACCAGGTCGGTCTGCTGGAACCGTCCCGGGGTGAGCAGCGCGTCGCCCCGGCCGACCTGCTCCCGGGCCACCCCGCGCAGGTTGACCGCGACCCGGGCCACCCCGGCCACCTCGGACACCTGGGTACCCAGGGTCTGTAGGCCCCGGATCCGGACCCGTGCTCCGGTGCCGGTCAGCTCCAGCTCGTCACCGGTGCGCAGCACTCCCCCGCCGAGGGTGCCGGTCAGCACCGTGCCGCTGCCCCGGACGGTGAACGCCCGGTCCGCCCAGAGCCGCACCGGGCCGCTCGGCTCCGGTACCGGCAGCCGGGCGGCGAGCCGGTCCAGGGCGGCGCGCAGCTGCGGCAGCCCCGCCCCGGTGGTCGCGCTGACCGCGACGGCCTCGACCGCGCCGAGCGAGGTGGCCGCGATCTCCGCGAGTGCCAGTTCGGTGGCGACGGCGGGATCGGCCAGGTCGGTCCGGGTCACCACCAGCAGCCCGTGCCGGACCCCGAGCGCGTCCAGCGCGGCCAGGTGCTCGGCCGACTGCGGCATCCAGCCCTCGTCGGCGGCGACCACGAAGAGCGCGGCCGGCGCCGGACCGACCCCGGCGAGCATGTTGGGGACGAACCGCTCGTGCCCGGGTACGTCCACGAAGGCGAGTACCGTCCCGGACGGCAGTGCCGTCCAGGCGAAGCCGAGGTCGATGGTCATGCCCCGGCGCCGCTCCTCCGCCCAGCGGTCCGGCTCCATCCCGGTCAACGCCCGGACCAGGGTGGACTTGCCGTGGTCGACGTGTCCGGCGGTGGCGACGACCTGCACGTCAGGTCTCCCGCCAGCCCGGGGGTACCCGGGCGACGGCGGCCCGCACCGTCTCGTCCCGGTCGGCGGGTACGCAGCGCAGGTCGAGCAGGAGCCGGCCCCGTTCGAGCCGGCCGACCACCGGCGGGTCGCCGAGGCGCAGCGGTTTGGCGTACTCCTCGGGGAGGGCGAGGGCCCACGAGTCGAGGGTGACCTCCGGCGCCCCGCCGCCACCGACGACGGCGTCGGTGGCGACCACCTCGGCCTTCAGCCCGTCGGCCGCGAGCTGGTCGCGGAGCCGCTCGGTGCGCAGCCGCAGCGCGGCCGGGGTGGCCCGCAGTGCCCGCCAGGTCGGGGTCTCCGGGCCGGTCAGGGTCGCCTCCAGCGCGGCGAGGGTCAGCTTGTCCACCCGCAGTGCCCGGGCCAGTGGATGCCGGCGCAGCAGCTCGACCAGGTCGGCGTCGCCGAGCAGCAGCCCGGCCTGCGGCCCGCCGAGCAGCTTGTCGCCGCTCGCGGTGACCAGCGCCGCGCCGGCCCGCAGCGCGGTGGCGGCGTCCGGCTCGGCCGGCAGCAGCGGGTCCGGCGCCAGCAGCCCGGAGCCGATGTCCACCACCACCGGTACGCCGAGGGTGGCCAGCTCCTCGACGGGTACGGCCGCGGTGAAGCCCCGGACGACGAAGTTCGACGGGTGCACCTTGAGCACGAAGGCGGTACCCGGTCCGACCGCCGCCGCGTAGTCGGCCAGCGAGGTCCGGTTGGTGGTGCCCACCTCCCGCAGCGTCGCCCCGGTGCTGGCCAGCAGGTCCGGCAGCCGGAACCCGTCGCCGATCTCCACCAGCTCGCCCCGGCTGACCACGATCTCCCGGCCGGCCGGTTCCCCGTCGGGCCGGAAGGCGGCGGTCAGCGCGGTCGCGACCAGCGCGAGGGCGGCGGCGCCGTTGTTGACCACGTGCACCGCCCCGGCCGCCGGCACCGCCGAGGCGAGCGCGGCCAGCGCGCCCCGGCCCCGGCGGGCCCGCCGCCCGGTCCGCAGCTCGAGTTCCACATCGGTGTGCCCGGCCGCCGCGACCACCGCGTCGACGGCCGCCGCCGACAGCGGCGCCCGGCCGAGGTTGGTGTGCAGCACCACGCCGGTGGCGTTGAGCACCGGGCGCAGCCCGGCGGCGGTGGTCGGCAGTGCGGCCAGGGTGGCCGGGACGACCTCCTCCGGCGGGATCTCGCCGCGCCGGACCCGGTCCTGGGCGGCGCCGAGCACGGCCTTGAGCCGGACCCGACCGACGGTCGCCTCGGCGGTGGCCAGCCGGGGGTCGGCGAGCAGCACGTCGGTGCGTGGCACCCGACGCCGAGGATCGACCGCCCCGTCCATTCCCACCTCGCTGTAGAAACCCGTTCACCCGGCACTTAACCACACCTGATCTCCAGCCGCCCGGGGAAGTCCACGGCCGGCCGGGCTGGACGGTGGCGATCGGAGCGCGCCGGGCGGGTCAGCTGGCCGGGGTGACCGCGCCGGGTCCGGGCAGCAGGTCGACGTCGGCGGCCCGGATCGGCTCGCCGCAGGCGGAACAGCTCAGCTCGACGTGACCGACCTGCCCACAGGTCCGGTGCCGGTGCAGCACGGGTGGGCCCGCCTCGCCGGCGGTCCACCGGTCACCCCAGCGGACCATGACGAGGAGCAGGTCGCAGAGTTCCTGTCCCTTGTCGGTGAGCAGGTACTCGTACCGGGGTGGTCGGTTCGAGTACTCCCGCCGCTGGAGGACACCGTTGTCGACCAACCAGCGGAGCCGCTCGGCGAGCACCTTGGTGGAGATGCCGAGATCCTGCTGGATCTGGTCGAACCGGGTGATCCCGGCGTAGACGTCGCGCAGGATCAGCGGGGACCAGGGCTCTCCGACGACGTCCAGGGTGCGGGCGATCGAGCAGGCCATCTCGGCGAACCGGGTGCGCTGCATGCCACCACCCTAGGCGATGTGGCTTCCTTCAGAAAAGGGACTTCGGCTAGAGTGTGCCGGACCACATCCTTTCTTCAGGGAAGTCACCGTAGGAGGAATCATGGACCGACCTCAGGTGGTGCCGGCCGAGCAGTGGCGGACCGCCCTGGCCACGCTGCGCGACAAGGAGAAACAACTGACCCGGGCGCTGGACGCCCTGGCCGCGCAGCGGCGCCGGCTGCCGATGGTCCGCATCGACAAGGACTACCGGTTCGTCGGCCCGGACGGGCCGGTGGGGCTGCCGGATCTGTTCGAGGGACGCCGGCAGCTCATCGTCTACTGCTTCATGTGGCACGGCGCCGACCACGTCTGCTCGGGCTGCGCGATGTTCACCGACAACATCGGACACCTCGCCCACCTGCACGCCCGGGACACCTCGCTGGCGCTGGTCTCCCGGGGCCCGCTCGCCGAGATCCTGCCGGTGCGGGAGCGGATGGGCTGGTCGATCCCCTGGTACTCCTGCGCCGACAGCGACTTCACCGACGACATGGACGCGGGCGACGGATTCGCGCTCAACGTCTTCCTCCGCGACGGCGCCGAGGTCTACCGCAGCTACTTCACCACCGACCGAGGAGTGGAACGGCTCGGCAGCGGTTGGACGTTCCTCGACCTCACTCCGTACGGACGGCAGGAGACCTGGGAGGACTCGCCGGACGGGTGGCCGCAGGGGCAGCCGTACGCGTGGTGGCAACTGCACGACGAGTATCCGGCGGAGCCGGCGGCGCCGAGCGACACGGCCGGCGTCGATTCGGTGCGGGGGCGGTCGTGAGCGGCCGTACGCCCGTCGCCGAACTGCTCTTCCGGGCCGAGGACGCGGCACCGATGAGCCTGGACGAGGCGACGGTACGACCGTGGAGCCAGGCCCGGACGGCGTTGGAGTCGACGGCAAAGGGCTGGCTGTCGACCGTGCGGCCGGACGGCCGACCGCACGTCGCACCGGTGATGCCGGTCTGGGCCGACGACGCGCCCTGCTTCACCACCCGCCCCGGCTCGCGCAAGGGCCGGAACCTGGCCGGCACCCCGGCCTGCGCGCTCAGCGTCGCCGCCGCCGACCTCGACCTGGACCTCGCGCTGGAGGGCGATGCCGTCCGGCTGCGGGACCCGGCGCTGCTCCGGCAGGTCGCCGACACCTTCGCGGAGAAATACCGGTGGGAGCTGACGATCCGCGACGGCATCGTCCGCGATCCCGGACTGCCGGGCGAACCCGAGTACGCCTTCTACCGGGTCACCGTGCTGCGCGGCTTCGGCTACGGCGCCGACGGGTCGACCGCGACCCGCTGGCGCTTCGGCTGAACCGCCGGAACGGACGGCGGGTGCGACCATGGTCCGATGACCACCGGGCAGCGCTATCGACTCACTCAGTACGCGCACGGCGGCGGCTGCGCCTGCAAGATCCCGCCGGGCGAGCTGGAGGAGGTGGTCGCCGGGCTGGTCGGCACGTCCGCGCCGGCCGGTCCGGGTGAACTGCTGGTCGGGCTCGACGACGGCGACGACGCGGCGGTGGTCCGGCTGGAGTCGGGTACCGCCGTGGTGGCGACCGCCGACTTCTTCACCCCGGTGGTCGACGACCCGTACGACTGGGGCCGGATCGCCGCCGCCAACGCCCTCTCCGACGTCTACGCGATGGGCGGCACCCCGGTGGTGGCGGTGAACCTGCTGGCCTGGCCCCGGGAGCTGCTGCCGCTGACCCTCGCCGCCGAGGTGCTGCGCGGCGGGCTGGACGTGGCCCGGGAGGCGGGCTGTCACGTGGCCGGTGGGCACAGTGTGGACGACCCCGAACCGAAGTACGGGATGGCGGTCACCGGGATCGCCGACCCGGAGCGGTTGATGCGGAACGACGCCGGCCGGGCGGGGCTGCCGCTGACCCTGACCAAGCCGCTCGGCGTCGGGGTGCTGAACAGCCGGCACAAGCAGACCGGCGAGGTGTTCGGGCAGGCGGTGGCGGCGATGACCGAACTGAACCGGGCCGCCTCGGCGGCGGCGGTGGCGGCCGGGATCCGGTGTGGCACCGACGTGACCGGGTTCGGGCTGCTCGGCCACCTGCACAAGCTGGCCCGGGCGTCCGGGTTGACCGCCAGGGTGCAGGCGTCGGCCGTACCGTACCTGGACGGTGCCCGGGCGGCGCTGGCCGATGGTTTCGTCAGCGGTGGCACCCGGCGGAACCTGGCCTGGGTGCGCCCGCACCTCGACGCGTCGGGGGTCGCCGAGGACGAGTTGCTGCTGCTGGCCGACGCGCAGACCTCCGGCGGGCTGCTGCTCGCCGGTGAGCTGCCGGGCCACCCGGTGGTCGGCGAGCTGCTGCCGGCCCGGCCCGACGGGCGGACCCTGGTCGTCACCGGCTGAGCGGCCCGGTCGGGGCCGGAGAACGCGGAACGGGTCCCCGGGATCGACGATCCCGGGGACCCGGAGGGTGCAACCCGCTGCTACTGCTGCTTACTTGGCGCCAGCGGTGAGCGGAGCCAGCTTCGGGTCGTTGGCGTACGCCTCGACCACGTTCTTCTTGGTGACGATCAGCGGCTCCAGCAGGTTGGCCGGGACGACCTTGGCACCGTTGTTGTAGGACTCGGTGTCGTTGGTCTTGGCCTCGTTACCGGCCTGGAGGGCCTTGACCATCTCGATGGTCTCCTTGACCAGGTTCCGGGTGTCCTTGTTGATCGTGGAGTACTGCTCGCCCGCCACGATCGACTTGACCGACTCCACCTCGGAGTCCTGCCCGGTGACCACCGGCAGCGGCTTGCCGGTGCCCTTGACCGAGGTCAGGATCGCCCGGGCCAGGGTGTCGTTCGGGGAGAGCACACCGTCCAGCGTCTTGCTGCTGTAGGTGGAGGTGAGCAGCGAGTCCATCCGCCGCTGGGCGTTCTCGGCCTTCCAGCCGTCGGTGGCGGTCTGCTTGATGTCGGTCTGACCCGAGCCGACCACCACGTTGCCGGCGTCGATCTCCTTCTTCAGCACGTCCATCGCGCCGTCGAAGAAGACGCCCGAGTTGTTGTCGTCCGGCGAGCCGGAGAAGAGCTCGATGGTGTACGGGCCGTTCGGCTTCTTGGCCTTCATGCCCTCCAGCAGGGCCTGGCCCTGGAGCTGGCCGACCTTGAAGTTGTCGTACGCGACGTAGTAGTCGACGTCCTTGGTGTTCTTGATCAGCCGGTCGTAGGCGATCACGTACGCGCCGGCCTGCTTGGCCTGCTCCACCTGAGTGGTGAGCTGCGCGGCGTCGGTCGCACCGATGACGATCACCTTCGCACCCTTGGTGACCATCGCCGAGATCTGCGCCTGCTGGTCGGCGACCGTGCTGGTGGCGCCCGCGTACTGCACGTCGGAGGAGAAGCCCGCCTCCTTGAGCCCGTTGGTGAACAGGTCACCGGCGAGCACCCAGTTCTCGGAGGTCTTGGCCGGCAGCGCCACACCGATCAGCGAGTTGGCGGCGAAGCCCTTCTCGGAACCGGCTTCGGCTCCACCGTCACCGGACCGCTCGGAACAGGCCGTGAGGGCCAGCAGGGCGATGGCGCCGGCGGCGACACCCCTGGTTAGGAATCTACGCATTGCAGGTTGCCCTTCTTTGCAGGGTGGTGAGGGGTGGGGCGGAGGTTTTCCGCCCCACCGGCGGTGACCGTCAGCGGGCCACCGGAGTCTTGGCGGGCTCCTGACCCGTCTCGACGCTGGGCGCCGGCGGGGCGGGTGCCTCCCGGCGGAAGGGGCGGGTCACCGATCCGATGACCGAGAAACGTCCGCGGTTCTTGTTGTAGACGTCGAAGGCGACGGCCAGCAGCAGGACCAGGCCCTTGATGATCTGCACCCGGTCCGAGCCGACGCCCATCAGCTGGAGGCCGTTGTTGAGCACGGCCATCACCAGACCACCGACGATCGAGCCGCTGATCGTGCCGAGGCCGCCGGAGACGGCGGCGCCGCCGATGAAGACCGCGGCGATGGCGTCCAGTTCCCAGCCGATGCCGTCCTGCGGGCCGGAGGCGGCCGACCGGGCGACGAAGATCATGCCGGCCAGCGCGGCCAGGATCGACATGTTCATCATGACCAGGAAGTTGACCCGCTTGAGCTTGACGCCGGAGAGTTCGGCGGCCCGCGAGTTGCCGCCGACCGCGTAGATGTGCCGGCCGCCGGCGGTGTTCCGGGTGATGAACGAGTAGACCACCACCAGTACGCCGAGGATGATGCCGGAGATCGGGAAGCTGGTACCGACCCGGCCGCCGGCGAACCGGAAGGCCGCGTACAGGATCACCGCGACCGGCACGGCGACCCGGATGGCCGAGATCCACAGCGGCGCGACGTCGGCGTCCATCTCCCGGCGGGTACGCCGGACCTTCCACTCCCGGACCACCACGGCGATCGCGACGAGCAGGCCGAGCAGCAGGGTGAGGTTGTTGTAGCCGGTGTCCGGACCGACCTCCGGCAGGAAGCCGGCGCCGATCACCTTGAAGCCCTCCGGCACCGGGATGGTGTCGGCGCTGCCGATGAACTGGTTGCCGCCCCGGAACAGCATCATGCCGGCCAGGGTGACGATGAACGCCGGTACCCCGATGTAGGCCACCCAGAAGCCCTGCCAGGCGCCGATCGCGGCGCCGACGAGCAGACCGAAGAGGATCGCCACCGGCCAGGGCAGCGACCACTCCTGCATGGCCCGGGCCACCACGATGCCGACGAAGGCGGCGATCGAGCCGACCGAGAGGTCGATGTGGCCGGCGACGATCACCATCAGCATCCCGATGGCCAGGATCAGGATGTACGAGTACTGGCTGACCAGCGAGATCAGGTTGCTCGAGTTCAGCGTCAGCCCGTCGGTCAGGATCTGGAACAGCAGGACGATCGCCACCAACGTGAAGATCATCCCGAACTGCCGGGCGTTGGATGTCGTCCCCGCGAACAGGGACTTCTGGAGTTCCTTTATGCGACTCACCGGATCTGCGCCTTCTTCGCTGAGGTCATCTGCTTCATGAGGAGTTCCGGATCGGCGTCCCGCCGTTCGATGTTGCCGGTGATGGTGCCCTCGAAGACCGTGTAGATGCGGTCGCAGAGGCCGATCAGCTCCGGCAGCTCCGAGGAGATGACGATGACGCCCTTCCCCTGGTCGGCGAGCTGCTGGATGATGCCGTAGATCTCGTACTTGGCGCCGACGTCGATGCCCCGGGTCGGCTCATCGAGGATGAGCAGGTCCGGGTCGGTGAACATCCACTTGGCCAGCACCACCTTCTGCTGGTTGCCGCCGGAGAGCTTGGTGACGCCCTCGTCGACGTTCGGGGCCTTGACCCGCAGGCTCTTGCGGTAGCTCTCCGCCGCCCGGTATTCGCGGACCGGGTCGACCACACCGTGCTCGACGATCTTCGAGAGTTTGGCGGAGACCACCGAGGTCTTGATGTCGTCGAGCAGGTTCAGGCCGAGCGACTTGCGGTCCTCGCTGACGTACGCCAGGCCGTGCTTGATGGCGTCGGCGACCGACTTCAGCACGATCTCCTGGCCGTCCTTGAAGATCTGCCCGCTCTGGTAGACGCCGTACGAGCGGCCGAAGATGCTCATCGCCAGCTCGGTGCGGCCGGCGCCCATCAGCCCGGCGAACCCGACGATCTCGCCCCGCCGGACGGTGAAGCTGGAACCCTTGGCCACCATCCGGTCGGCCGAGATGGGGTGCCGGACGGTCCAGTCCCGTACCTCGAAGAAGACCTCGCCGATCTTGGGGGTGTGGTCGGGGAACCGGCTGGAAAGCTCCCGGCCCACCATGCCCCGGACGATCCGGTCCTCGTCCACCCCGTCCGCCTTGACGTCCAGGGTCTCGATGGTCCGGCCGTCCCGCAGGATGGTGATCGAGTCGGCGATCTCGGCGATCTCGTTCAGCTTGTGCGAGATGATGATCGAGGTGATGCCGCGCTGCTTGAAGCCGCGCAGCAGGTCCAGCAGGTGCTGGGAGTCGGCCTCGTTCAGCGCGGCGGTCGGTTCGTCCAGGATGAGCAGCTTGACGTCCTTGGCGAAGGCCTTCGCGATCTCGACGAGCTGCTGCTTGCCCACGCCGATGTCCTTGATCAGCGTGTCCGGGTCCTCCCGCAGCCCCACCCGGGCCATCAGCTCCAGCGCCTGTCGGTTGGCGCTCTTCCAGTCGATCGCGCCAGCCCGCCGGGGTTCGTTGCCGAGGAAGATGTTCTCGGTGATGGACATCCCGGGCACCAGGGCGAGTTCCTGGTGGATGATCACGATGCCGGCCTGCTCGCTGGCCCGGATGTCGGCGAACCGGCTCTCCGCGCCCTGGTAGCGGATCTCCCCCGAGTAGCTGCCGTACGGGTAGACCCCGCTGAGCACCTTCATCAGGGTCGACTTGCCGGCGCCGTTCTCCCCGGCGATCGCGTGGATCTCGCCGCGCCGGACCACGAGGTTGACGTCGGAGAGCGCCTTGACCCCGGGGAACTCCTTGGTGATCGCGCGCATCTCCAGCAGCACGGGAGCGTAGCTCATCGCCGACGCTCCCCGGTCCGGGCCGGTACGGCGGACCGGCGGGGGGCAGCCGCCGTGGGCCGCCCGTCCTCGGGGCGCCAGAGGGAACCGCGCGCGTCCAGCGGCTGGGCGCCGCGCCGCGTCATCAACATCATTGTTGCCTCCGGGCAGGTCGTCAGACCGGCTGACATACTTTTGTTGCCTGGAGGAACTTATTGGAAAGCGAGGAAGTTTCGCAAGATTTCGTGACCTGGTCTTGACAAATTCACAAGGTCCCGGCTCATCGGCCGGCGCCGGGCGTCACCGTGGGCATCGAGCGTCCCCGCCCTGACCCGATCACGAGGTTTCGGCCGGAGCGCCCGGAGCAGCGCCGGAAGCGCCCTCGGACACCTGCCGTCGGTTCCCCGCCCTGCCGGGTCGGCCCGGCGGTTCGCGAGGTCCTGTCACGCTCCGGCCGTCCGAGCCCGCTCACCATACGTGCGGCCCCCTCCGTCCCCGCCACCCCGGGCCACCGGAACGTGCGGCCCGTCACCCCCCCGACCGCCCGCCGGCCGCGCCCTGGACCGGCACGGACGCGCGGCACGGGCCCACGCCCCTCGGGGCCACGGACCGGGGTGGTGCCGGATCCGCCGGCCGACCTCCCGATCATGGGCCGGTGACCTCGTCGTCCGGGCGGGAGGGACCGGGCCGGGAGGGCAACCGGGTGATCGGCGGCAGGACAAGGGCGACCACCGCGATCACCGCCAGCACCGTGAACGGCAGTGTGTAGGAGCTTCCGCTCGCCTCGAAGAGCGTCGCGGTCAGCAGCGGCCCGGCCACCCCGCCGATGCTCCAGGCCACGATCATCGCCCCGTAGACCGCACCGGCGTGCGGAGTGCCGAAGTAGTCCGCCGCCGTCGCCGGCATGGTGCCGAAGCCGCCGCCGTAGGCCAGGTAGATCAACGCGGCGAGTACCGCGAAGAAGGCGAAACCGGCCGCGTGCGGGAGGATGAAGAAACACAACGCCTGGAGCGCCAGCATTCCGCCGAAGGCCACCATCCGGCCGGTCTGGTCCGACAGCCACGCCCAGCAGAGCCGCCCGGCGCCGTTGAAGAGCCCGAGCACCGCGACCAGGCTGGCGGCGGTGGCCGAACCCACGCCCGTGATCGCCTGCGCCGCGTCGGCGGCCTGGGAGATGAAGGCGATGCCGCAGGTCACGTTGAGCGCCAGGATCGCGGTGAGCAGATACCACTGCCGGGTCCGCAGCGCCTCGGCGAGGGTGTAGACCCGGGTACCCGCCGGCACCCGGCCGGTGGTCACCGGACGGTACCCGGGCACCCGGTAGCCCGGCGGCGGATTCCGGAAGAACGAGGCGCCGAGCAGCACCGCGACCAGGTACGCGATGCCCAGCGGCAGGAAGACGCTGGGCTTGTCGGCGGTGTTGTTGAGCAGGCCCTTCGCCACCGGCGCGGTGATCACGGCACCGAAGCCGAAGCCGGCGACCGCGATCCCGGTGATCAGTCCCCGGTGGTCCGGAAACCACTTGGTGAGCATCGCGATCGGGGTGATGTACGCGGCACCGAGCCCGATCCCACCGAGCACCCCGTAGGTCAACACCAGCAGCCAGAGCTGGTCGGCGTCGGAGACCAGCGAGGCGAGGATGTTGCCGACGGCGTACAGCACGCCGCCGCCGAGCGCGACCGGTCGGGGCCCGCGCCGGTCCTGCACCCGGCCGCCGAGCAGACTGCCGATGAAGATCGTGCCGATCGCGACCTCGAACGGCAGTACCGCCTCGGCCTTGCTCCAGCCGAACGCCTGCTGCAACGGCTGGTTGAAGACACTCCAGGCGTACACGGCACCGAGGGCCAGCTGCACCAGTACGGCGGCCACCACCAGGCCCCACCGGCCCGCCGTCGGACTGTGCTCCCCCCGTACGCCGATCTCGACTTTTCCTGCCATGAGCGTGACCCCCGTCTCGGCTCATGGACGGCACCCGCTCGTGGCTATGGGCTGGCGCCGGCCCCCCGTCTCGCCTGCCGCTCCCGCTGCGGCAGCACCGTGTACTTCGGATCCCGGGCGGAGGCGACCCCGGCCTCGAAGACCCCGAACCGGGTCAGCACCGAGGAGGCCAGCAGGGCCGCGCCGGAGAGCACCGCCAGCGTCCGACTGCGCCGGGTCAGCAACGCACCGGCGGTACCGGCGGCCAGCAGCAACCGGGCGCCCTGGATCAGCCGGGCCGGCCGGCCCGTCCGGTACGGCTCACCGGTCAGCCCCATCCGGGCGATCCGGCGCTCCGCGATCGTCTCGAGCACCGCACCGGCCACCGCCAGCCGGACGGCCGGGCCGCTCTGCGCCGTCGGCGTGCCGACCAGCCCGGCGCCCGCACCGGCGACCAGCGCGCTGCCGGCGAAGAGGAACGGCAGGTCCGGGTAGGCGTCGTGCCAGGCCGGCATCGCGGTGTCGGCGAGCAACACCCCGGTGTACGTGGCCAGCGCCGGCGCCGCCGCGGCCGCGGCCAGCCCGGAGACCCGGCCGACCGGAGGCAGCAGCCGGCGGGCCAGACCCGGTACGCCGTGCCGGGGCAGGATCGCGGCGACCTCGCTCAGCGCGGCCAGCCCCGCCGCCGGACCGAACGCGGCCAGGATCCAGGTGCCCATCGACATCGGCGAGGTCGGCTTGGCGACCCGCAGCATGTGGTGGAACCGGGCCGGTCGACCGAGGTCGTTGACCAGGAAGTAGGTGCTCGCGCCGAGGGCGCCCAGCGAGACGAGCCGACCGGCCCGGCGCAGCTCCGGCCGCCCGGTCAGGTCCGCACCGGCGGCCAGCAGCGCCGATCCGGCGGCGAGCCCGCCGGTGAACAGGTACGCCGGAATGTCCCGTCGCCACACCGGCGCCTTGACCACCGGCCGCCCGTAGTACGAGCTGAACTCGGCCGGCGGAACGACCACCGGCTGCCCGGCGACGACTCCCGGCCCGGCCCCGCCGCGCCGCCCGGAGCGGCGCCGCAGTTCCCCGCCGTTGCGCTGGCCGAGGCCGTCCGCAGCCTCCCGGAGCCGCTCGCCGAGCGGCCCGCCGCCGTCCGGTCCTGGCCCGGTCATGGCGCCTCCTCGACTCGTTCGTCGTGCCGACCCGGCCCCGCCGGTCGGCCGGCGGGCCCGGTCCGGCCGGTCACCGGGGCCGCCCGACGAAGGCGGCCACCGTGGCGGCCGTCATGGTGAGCGCGGCCAGCCCGGCCCGGCGCCACATCCGGGGCAGGTCGCGGGTGGTCACCACCGGGTCCGGTGGCAGCCCGTACACCTCGGGCTCGTCGAGCAGCAGGAAGAACGCGCCGTCCCCGCCCACCCCGTCGTTCGGGTCGTGCCCGTAGAGCCGGGCCTCGGCGACGCCGTCGGCGTGCAGCCGCTCCACCCGCGCCCTGGCCCGCTCGCGCAACTCGTCGAGTTCGCCGTACTGGATCGACTCCGTGGGGCAGGCCTGGGCGCAGGCCGGGGTACGCCCGGCACCGATCCGGTCGTAGCAGAGCGTGCACTTCCACGCCCGACCGTCGTCCTTGCGCTGGTCGATGACGCCGTACGGGCAGGCCGGGATGCAGTAGCCGCAGCCGTTGCAGATGTCCTCCTGCACCACGACCGTGCCGAACTCGGTACGGAACAGCGAACCGGTCGGGCAGACGTCGAGGCAGGCGGCGTGGGTGCAGTGCTTGCAGACGTCCGACATCATCAGCCAGCGCAGGTCGGCCCGCCCGTCCCGCCCCGCCTCCCGGCCGGGCAGGTCGGTGCCGGGCATGCCGAGGAACTGGGCCCCCTCCGCCATCCGCCCGGCCGGGGCGGAATCCGGGCCCGGCGGCAGGCCGGGGCTGGTCCCCTGGTCGGTACCGACTCCGGCCGCCGCCTCGGCGGTCGCCGGGCTGATCGGCGGCCCGCTCGGGGTACCGGCCATCGGCGGCGACGACTGCCAGCCGACCGGCCGGGACTGCTCGACGAAGGCGACGTGCCGCCACGAGTTGGCGGTCAGCGCCCCGGTGTTGTCGTACGACATGCCGAGCAGGTCGAGCCCGCTCTCCGGCACCAGGTTCCACTCCTTGCAGGCCACCTCGCAGGCCTTGCAGCCGATGCAGACGCTGGTGTCGGTGAAGAACCCCATCCGGGGTGGCGGGTCGAGGTGACCGGACTGCTCGGCGGGGTTGACCGGCGCGTCCGAACGCCGCGTCTCGACCATGCTCATGCCTCCGGTTCCGTGTCGCCGTCGCCGGAGGGCCGCCCCGGTGCACCGTCGGCATCGTCGGCGCTGGTGCCGTCCCGGCCGGCGGTGACGATCGGCGGGTAGTGTCCGTCGAGGCCGGCCCGCCGCCGGTAGTCGGCGAGGTAGTCGAGCAGTTCCGGCCCTCTCGGGCGGCGGCCGGCCCGGATGTCGCAGGTGCCGACCTTGCTCTCCTGGATCAACACGTTCGGGTCGAGGGTGACCCCGAAGAGATCGTTGGCCGGCTCGCCCTGGACCAGCCCGTTGCCGCCGAAGTGGTACGGCAGCCAGAGCTGGTGGATCAGGCGGCCCTCGATCCGCAGCGGGGTCAGCCGGTCGGTCACCGTCACCCGCGCCTCGATCACGCCCCGGCTGGTGACCAGGTGTGCCCAGCCCAGGTGGGTGAGTCCACGTTCGACGGCCAGCTCCGGTCCGACCTCGACGAACATCTCCGGTTGCAGTTCGGCCAGGTACCGGACGTTGCGGCTCATCGCGCCCGCCGTGTGGTGCTCGGTGAGCCGGCTGACCGTGAAGACGTACGGGAAGACGTCGACGTGCGGGTCGGGCGGGCTCGGGTTGGTCGGGTTGTCCGGCCGGTCGTACGTCTTGCGGGTCGGGTTGGCCTGCTGGCCGTAGAGCGGGTTGCGGATCGGGGACTCGACCGGTTCGTAGTGGGTCGGCAGCGGGCCGTCGAGTATCCCGGACGGTGCGTACAGCCAGCCCTTCCCGTCGCCCTGCATGATGAACGGGTCGTCGCCGGCCAACGCCGCCACCCCGGTCGCGTCCGGGTCCGGCCGGTACGAGGGCGGCTTGGTCTTCTCGAAGTCGGGTACGTCGTGCCCGGTCCACTCGCCGCGTTCCGCGTCCCACCAGACGTACCGCTTGCGTTCGCTCCACGGCCGTCCCTCGGGGTCGGCCGAGGCACGGTTGTAGAGGATCCGCCGGTTGAGCGGCCAGGCCCAGCCCCACTCGGCGGCGACCCAGTTCTGCTCGCCGCCGGGCTTGCGCCGGGCCGCCTGGTTGACCCCGTCGGCGAAGACCCCGGTGTAGATCCAGCAGCCGCCGAGGGTCGAACCGTCGTCCTTCATCTCCACGAACGAGTTCAGCGGGCGGCGGGTGGCCACCTCGTACCCGTTGATCTCCCGCAGCACCGCCTCGGCCTCCGGCTCGGCGTGCGGGCCCTCGGTGGGATAGTCCCAGGCCAGGTCGAGCAGGGCGCGGTCGCGGGGCCGGGTGGAGCCGGCGAGCTTGCTCCGGATGATCCGGCCGAGGTGGTAGAAGAACCAGAGTTCGGAGCGGCAGTCACCGGATGCCTCGACCGCCTTCTCCCGCCACTGCAACATCCGCTGCGTCTGGGTGAAGGTGCCGGGCTTCTCCACGTGCGAGGCGGCCGGCAGGAAGAAGACCTCGGTTCTGCACCGTTCCGGGGCGATCTCGCCGGTCTCCACCTCCCGGCTGTCCTTCCAGAACGTCGCGCTCTCGATCATGAAGAGGTCCCGGACCACCAGCCAGTCCAGGTTGGCCATGCCGAGCCGCTGGGCGCGGCCGTGCGCCGAGCCGACCGCCGGGTTCTGGCCGAGCAGGAAGTAGCCCTTCACCTTGCCGTCGATCATGTTGAAGACGGTCTGGTACGTGCCGTGGTCGCCGCTCATCCGGGGCAGGTGGTCGTAGCAGAAGTCGTTCTCCGGGGTGGCCGCCGCACCCCAGTACGCCTTGAGCAGGTTCACCGCGTACGCCTGGGCGTTGCCCCAGAAACCCTTCTGGCCCGGGTGCTGGATGCTCTCGATCCACTTGTCGAAGGTCGGATGCTCCATGTGGTTCGGCATCGGCAGATAGCCGGGCAGCAGGTTGAACAGCGTCGGGATGTCGGTCGAGCCCTGGATGCTGGCGTGCCCGCGCAGCGCCAGGATCCCGCCGCCGGGCCGGCCGATGTTGCCGAGCAGGAGTTGGATGATCGCCCCGGTCCGGATGTACTGCACCCCGACGCTGTGCTGGGTCCAGCCGACCGAGTAGACGAGCATGGTGGTGCGGTCCCGCTTCGAGTTCTCGGTCCAGGCCCGGGCGACCTCCTCGAACTTCTCCCGGGGTACCCCGCAGACCCGTTCGACCAGCTCGGGGGTGTAGCGCGCGTAGTGCCGCCGGAGGATCTGGTAGACGCAGCGCGGGTGCTGGAGCGTCTCGTCCCGTTCCGCCTGCCGGGAGACCGGCGGGCCGTGCGACTCGTGCCGCAACCCGGCGGCGCTGTCCCGCTCGGTGGCGGTGTCGTTCCCGCCGTCACCCTCCTGCCCCGCGTACTGCCAACTGGACTGGGCGTAGCTGGTCCGGTCGGGGTTGTAGCCGGAGAAGAGGCCGTCGAGGTCCTCGGTGTCCTGGAAGTCCTCGCTGACGATGGTGGCCGCGTTGGTGTAGGCGACGACGTACTCCCGGAAGTCCAGCTCGTTCTCCAGGATGTACCGCACGATCCCGCCGAGGAACGCGATGTCGGTACCGGCCCGGATCGGCACGTACGTGTCGGCGAGGGCGCTGGTGCGGGTGAAGCGGGGATCGACATGGATGATCTTGGCTCCCCGCTCCTTCGCCTCCATCACCCACTGGAAACCGACCGGGTGTGCCTCGGCCATGTTCGAACCCTGGATGATGACGCAGTCACTGTTGATCAGATCCTGCTGGAAGTCCGTCGCGCCGCCGCGACCGAAGCTGATCCCCAGACCGGGGACGGTGGCGGAGTGTCAAATCCGGGCCTGGTTCTCGATCTGGATCGCCCCCATCGCGGTGAACAACTTCTTGATGAGGTAGTTCTCCTCGTTGTCCAGGGTGGCCCCACCCAGACTGGCGATGCCGAGGGTGCGGTGCAGCGGCCGGCCCTCGTCGTCGACGTCCTCCCAGGTGGCGTCCCGGGCGGCGAGTACCCGGTCGGCGATCATGTCCATCGCGGTCGGCAGGTCCAGCTCTTCCCACTCGGTCCCGTACGGACGGCGGTAGAGCACCCGCTGCTGCCGCAGCTCGCTGGTGACCAGGTTCTTGCTGGCGGCGCCCTTGGGGCAGAGCCGGCCGCGCGAGATCGGGCTGTCGGGATCTCCCTCGATCTGGGTGACCCGGCCGTCGGAGACGTAGACCCGCTGGCCACAGCCGACGGCGCAGTACGGGCAGATCGACCGGGCGACCGAGTCGGCGCTGTCGGTACGTGGAGTCAACCCGGCGGACCGGGCGGACTTCGCGGCGGCTCCCCGGCCGAGCGGGTCGGTGCCGGTGAGCTGGCGGTAGACCGGCCAGCCCTCGATCCAGGTGCGTACCCCCATCGTCAGCACCTCCTCCAGCGACGAGGCCGGTTGCCCGACCATCCGAGGGTAGGTCAGCCAGACGGTGCCCCGAGGGAAAGCGCCGAAACCCGGCGGGACCGGAAAACCGTCGGGAAATTTTCGGAGCCGCCCGCCGGGAGATCTCGGACTCGCCCGCCGGGAGATTTTGGGAAGCCGTCCCGAGCGGACGAGTCCGCCGCGGCCTGCGGGGACGGGACGAAGGGCGGCGGAACAGCGGCCACCAATGCGAATGATCATGACATCCGAGGCGATTGGGGCAGTACTCTGACGCGATGTCTGTCGATCAATCCACCGAGACCGGATCGGATCCCATCCCCCGGATCGACTTCGACCACCACTCCCCGGAGTACCGCGCCAACTGGCGGGCCATCTCCGACGAGCACCTGGCCCGCTGCCCGGTCGCCCGGACCGACGCCTACGGCGGCTTCTGGGTTGTCTCCGACCATGCCGGCGTCAGTCAGGTGATGCGGGACGACGCCACCTTCAGCTCCGGCCGGAACAGTGGGGACCCGTCGGACCCCCGGCAGGGCATCGTCATCCCGCCAAACCCGATCAAGCAGGTGCCGCTGGAGCTGGACCCGCCGGAGTACAACCCGTACCGGCGGATCATGAGTCCGTACTTCTCGCCGAGTGCGGCCCGCGACTCGATGCCCTTCGTCGAGCAGGCCACCGACGCCCTGCTGGACCGGGTCTGCGCGAGCGGCCGGATCGACCTCGTGCTGGACTACGGCAACCCGCTGCCGGCACTGGCCACCATGAAGCTGATCGGGCTTCCGCTCGACGACTGGCAGACCTACGCCGAGCCGATGCACCGGGTCGCGGCGTCGCCGCCGAGCGACCCCGACTTTCCGCGCAACGTGCAGATCATGGGGCAGCTCGGCGGCGCCATCGCCGCCCAGGTGCCGAAGCTGCGCGAGGAACCCGGCGAGGGACTGCTGAGCGGACTGGCCACGGCCACCATCGACGGCGAACCGCTGCCCGTCGAGGAGGTGGTGAGCGCCGCCCTGCTGGTGATCCAGGGCGGCGTGCACACCACCACCGCGCTCTTCGCGCACACCATGGTCTGGCTGGCCGACCACCCCGAACACCGGGCGGCGCTGATGGCCGACCCGGCGCTGTGGGAGCACGCCACCGAGGAGTTCCTCCGAATCTTCCCGCCGGCGATGGGCTTCGCCCGCACCGCCACCCGCGACGTGGTGGTCGGCGGGCAGCAGATCCGGGCCGGCGACCGGGTGATGATGTCCTTCGCCGCCGCCAACCGGGACCCGTCGGTCTTCCCGGACCCCGACGAGGTACGGCTGGACCGCTCCCCCAACCGGCACACCAGCTTCGGGCTCGGCATCCACCGCTGCATCGGGCTGAACCACGCCCGGGTCTGGTTCCCGCACCTGGTGCGGCGGGTGCTCGAACGGATGCCGGATCTCGTCATCGACCGGGACGCCACCAAGCAGAACGAGAGCGTCGGCGTGATCAACGGCTTCGTCAGCATGCCGGCCACGTTCACCCCGCACGAACCGCTCGGCGTGACCATGCCGGACTGACCGGGCACGTCGTCCGGCCGGCGGTCGGGGCCGGTCCGCGGTCCGGCGGGCTCCCGGCCGCCCGCCGGACCGGGTACGGTCTCCGCGGACCGGCGACCGATCCGGGGTACGGGGGTGGCGATGACCGTCAGCGCGGACGACCTGGAGACGGCGGTCGCCAGTGTCGTCGGTACGCTCCGCCCCGGCACCGATCGGGACTGGGGGGTGCCGGCCGGCGAGCTGGACTGGGACTGCTGGCACACCGCGGAACACCTCGGCGACTGCCTGCTGTCGTACGCGATGCAGCTCGGCGCCCGCCCCGCGGACCGGTACGTGCGGTTCCTGGCCACCGTCGACCCGTCGGCGACCCCGGCCCAGGTGCTGGAGTTCGTCGAGGGCAGCGGGCAGGTTCTCGCCGCGATGGTCCGGACCGCCCCCGCGTCGGTGCGGGCCTGGCACCCACACGGCATGGGCGACCCGACGGGCTTCGCCGGGATGGGCTGCGTCGAGACGCTGCTGCACGGCGACGACATCGCCCGGGGACTGGGGCTGACCTTCGCACCGCCGGCCGAGGTTTGCGCCCGGGTGCTGGCCCGGATGTTTCCGCAGGTCACCGCCGAACTCGCCGGGGTTGTCGAGCCGTGGGCCGCGCTGCGCTGGGCCACCGGCCGGGTGGAGCTGCCGGACCGGCCCCGGGTGCGACGATGGCGCTGGCACGCGGCACCGCCGGAGGAACGCGGCTGAGCGATTCCCCGCGCCCCGGGCGACTTCCCCGCCCACCGGACCGGGGTTCGACGAACCACCCCCGCCGACCGTCACCCTCGGCCTACCGTCAGGAGCGTGGCGGAAGCGATGGCGGGCGGATGAGCAACACCCGCATGTACCGGGACGGCGCCCTCGTCGACCAGGGCTTCCCCGCCCGCGAGGTCGGTGAGCGGCTGGCCGCCGACGACCGGGTGGTGATCTGGCTCGACGTCTGCGGGCCGACCGAGGACGACCTCAGGCTGCTCGCCGAGGAGCTCGGGATGCACCAACTGGCGCTCGAGGACGTCGTCCAGCAGGCCCAGCGGGCAAAGCTCGACCGGTACGACACGCACCTGTTCCTGAACACCTACATGGTGCGGCTGGACGCGGCCGGCGGGCTGACCGACGACGAGGTGTCGGCGTTCATCAAGCCCCGGGCGCTGGTGACGGTCCGCTACACGGACCGGTTCGATCTCCGGCAGCTGCTGGCCCGCTGGGACGAGAGCGCCGAACTCGCCCCGCACGGGGTCGCGTTCCTGCTCTACGGACTGCTCGACACCCTGATCGACGGGCACTTCTCCGCGGTGCAGCAGCTCGACGCGACCCTGGAGCGGGTGCAGGCCGCGATGTTCAAGGACGGCCGCGGTGCTCAGGCGGCCGGCGACGGCCAAGGCGGCGACGACCGTGTCGCCGACGGCGGTGACAGCCGGGCCGGCAGTACCCGGGGCCGCAAGAGTCGGGGCGCTGGGGATCGGGGCGCTGGAGGTCGGGGCGGCGACGCGATCCGCGAGATGGATCGCAACCAGGTGCAGGAGCGGATCTTTCTCGCCCGGCGGGACCTGGTCCGACTCCGCCAGGTCACCCTGCCGATGCGGGAGGTGGTGAACGCGCTGATCCGTCCCACCATGCACACCGTCGACCAGGAGATGCTGCCGTACTACCAGGACCTGTACGACCACGTGCTGCGGGTGATCGAGTGGAGCGAGTCGCTGCGCGACCTGAACACCACCATGCTCGAGACGAACCTGATGCTCCAGAACAACCAGCTCAACCTGATCGTGAAGCAGGTCACCGCGTGGGCGGCGGTGATCGCCGTGCCGACGGCGGTGACCGGGTTCTTCGGGCAGAACCTCGCCTTCCCGTGGCGGCACACCCCGGCGGAGTTCATCATCTCGCTCATCGTGACGCTCGGACTGGCGGTCGCCCTGTACGTGGTGTTCCGCCGGAAGAGCTGGATCTGACCGAGGCCGCACGCCCGCCGACGCTCCGGGGAGGCCGGCGCGGGCCGGGCCTCCCCGAAACGGTGTCAAACGGTGCCAGACGGTTCCGGCCAACCGGGTTACCGGCAGTCAGCGGGACCAGACGTCCTGCACGATGTCGGCGGCCTGGTCTTCCCACTGGGCGTACGCGAACGGGTACGCCGAGACCTGCACCGCCTGGGCGGCGTCGGTGAGCGGCCGGTCCCACCAGCGGTCGACCCGCTTGAGGCCCTCGAAGAACGCGGCGGCCGAGTAGTCACGGTCCCGGATCTGGTCCGGCGAGCCCCAGCCCGACGACGGCCGCTGCTGGAACAGCCCCAGCGAGTCGTGGTCGTTCCACGCGCCCAGGTGGCCGAGGTTGCGCAGCTTCGACTCCTGAAGCGCGGTGGCGACGCCGATCACCGCGCCCCGCTGACCCATGTCCATCTTGCGGGCCACCCGGACGATCTCCCGGGCGTTGTCCCGCTGTTCGTCGTCGAGGTCGATCCGCGACTGGTAGCCCTGCACCCCGTTCGGGACCAACTTGACCCGGGACGCCCTGGCGTCCGAGTTCCCATGGTCGGCGGGTCGGGAGCCGCCGCGGTGCGAGTCGTCGTCCCGCGTCGACTGGCTGTACGCCGCCGACTGCACGCCGGGGTCACCCGCAGCGGCGACGACGCCGACCGGGCCGGCCACCGCCGAGCAGGCAGCCGCGCAGGTGAGGCCCGCGACCGCCAGCGCGGACCGGCGGGCGATCGGAGTTTCCGCGACGGCGGGCAGCCGCCGGGTCACCGGATGTGCCGCGATGGCGGGGAGCCACCGCGTGCGAGCGGTCTCCGCGATGGCGGGGAGCCACCGTCCGAAGATCGGATTCATGGTTGCCCCTTTCGATCTGGGATTCCGGGAGGGACTGTGCCGTCCTGGGCCGCTCGGCCCGGCGGACAAGGAGGCACGCCCGCGATCCAGGGGGCTGATATCGCGGGCGTACCGACATGAACAACGAGACGGGCCAGTCCGGCATTCCGGATTTGCCGGCCCGCTGACCAGGACCGGTCCGGCCCCCGGTTCCGTCCGGCTCCGGGGCCGTCGAGGGCCGGCGGCAGGCCGGACAGACCAGCAAAATCGGGTACGGACGATCCGCCCCCGCCTCCTTCCGGCTACCCTGAGCGCATGCAGTACGTCGCCGCGACCGGAACCGGCGTCGCCTATCTGGCCCGCCCGGGCCGGCCTGCCGTGGTGAGCCCGACCGTTGCCGAGCTGACCGGCCCGACCCGGGGCACCGTCGTGCTGCCGCTGCGGCTGATGTGGGGGCCGGAGCGCAGCTTCGACCTGGACGACCCCGATCAACTGCTCTGGATGTACGAGAACGTCCTGCGCGAGACCACCCGCTCCGACGACCTGCGCCGATTTCTCAACGGCCGGGTGCTCCGCCGGGTCTGGTCCGCGTTGAACCTGCCCCGCGGGGTACGGGCGGCCTGGGAGCGACGGCACCCGTCGCTGGCCGCCGGTGATCGCCGGGCGGCATGACCACCACCCATCTCGACGACTTCTACCGCCAGGTCGCCCGGGTCGCCCTCTCCGTGGCCGACAAGCACGGGTTCGTGCTCGGCGGTGGGGTGGCCTGGGCGGCACACGGACTGGTGTCCCGGCCCACCGAGGATGTCGACCTCTTCGCCGACGTCGACGGTGCGGCGGCCAGCGCCGGGGCGGAGGTCCGGACCGCGCTGGAGGCGGCCGGCTTCACCGTCGCCGACGAGGACCCGTCGAGCGACCTTGCCGGCCTGTTCAGCGGGTTCGAGCTGGACATGAAGGACTTCCTGGTCAGCCGGGGCGGCCGGCGACTGCGGCTCAGCCTGGGCCGGCTGGACCGGCACCGCAGCCCGGTGGTGATGGACCTCGGGCCGGTCATGCACGTCCAGGATCTGGTGGCGAGCAAGACCGCCGCCCTGGTCACCCGCCGCGAGGTCCGGGACTACATCGACGTCGCGGCAGCGCTCGACCGGTACGACGTGGCCGACCTGATCCGGCTTGCCGCCGAGTACGACCCGGCGATCGAGCCGGAGGACATCACGGCCGCCGGCCGCTACCTGGACCGACTGCCCGACCAGCGCTTCGCCCGGTACGGCCGGGACGCCGCACAGGTACGGTCGATCCGCGCGAAACTCGCCGGCTGGCCGCGCTGACCCGGGCCGCCTCGAACCGGCGTCCGGCCGGCGCGGAACATGCCGAAGGCCGGACCCGAGTCGGATCCGGCCTTCGGTTCCTGCCTTAGCTGTTGTTCCAGGTGTTGGCGACCAGGTCGGCTGCCTGGTCTTCCCACTGTGCGTACGCGTCGGGGTAGGCCGAGACCTGTACCTTCTGCGCGGCCACGGTCAGCGGGAGGTTCTGCCAGCCGTCGACCTGCTTGAGGCCCTTGAGGAACGCGATGGTCGAGTACTCCGGATCGGTGATCTGTTCCGGCGAGCCCCAGCCCGAGGACGGGCGCTGCTGGAACAGGCCCAGCGAGTCGTGGTCGTTGCGGTCACCCAGGTGACCCAGGTTCTCCAGCTTCGACTCCTGGAGACTCGTGCCGACCGCGATCACCGCGGCACGCTCGTCCAGACCGGCCTTCTTGGTCGCCTTCACGATCGCCCGCACGTTGTCGGACTGCTCACCCGACAGCGAGATCCGCGACTGCTTGCCCTGCGGGCCGTGCGGCACGAGCTTGTCCCGCGACGGCTTACGATCCTTGCCCTCGCGCTTGTCACGCTTGTCGTTCTTACCCTTGTCGCGCTTGTCGCTGTCGCGCTTGTCGCTCTTGTGGTCGTTGCCCTTGTCGGCCATGACCGACTGCGACACGGTCGACCCGACATGCTCGGGAGCGGCGTGCGCGGCCACGGCGGGGCCGGCGACGGCGCCACCGACGAACGCCAGACCGGCGACACCCAGAGCGGTCCTACGTACCAGGGAAGTCTGCTCGATGGCCGGGAGCCATCGGCTGAACAGAGTCGTGTTCATGATGGTCCGCCTTCCAATCGGGGGTGAACACTCCACGGGGGATGTGGGGTGTCATCGGAGATGTCCCGAAACCACACGGGTCTCCAGGGACGAAGTGTCCGCCCGGCACACACGCACGCGGGGGGCTGTGCTGGTACTCAAGCGAACACCATATGTAACGACCGGCGGCCCCGGATCATTCCCCGAAGCCCCGCCACCAGCCCAGGCCACAGGCGGTGCTACTC